>VFFB01000006.1 GCA_018882585.1 Candidatus Kapaibacterium sp. | reverse complement strand
GATGTACGCTGCGCGACGCACGTGCTGAAGATCCTTGCCGATGCTGCCGGCCGCGTGTCGCACGTTGTGTTGACGTCGGGCGAAACGCTCGCGGCGCAACTTGTGGTATGCTGCATCGGAGTCGAGCCGACGACAGACCTAGCGGCGAGCGCCGGACTTGACGTTGCCCGTGGCATCGTCGTCAATGGCGCCTTGCGGACGTCAGATCCTGCGGTCTATGCTGCCGGCGATTGCGCCGAACTTCCCGGGGGGCGTGTCGAGATGACGTGGTATGCCGCCCGTGCGCAGGGTGAATGCGTTGCATCGGTGATGTGCGGCGAGACTGTTGTTTATAGGCCTCCCTTCCGGCATGACTCGGCGAAGTTCTTCGACATCGAGTTTCAATCGTGTGGCCTCGTCGATACCTCGTATGCATCGTGGACATGGGCTCCGCCAGACGGAATGCGCTTTGTACGAATCGCCTACGATGAGCGCACGCGATGCGTGGTCGGTGCTCATGCCTTGGGCGTGCGCATGCGGCAAGACGTCTGGGCAACATGGATCAACGAAGGTGTCAGCGTCGACGTCGTCCTGCGATCGATCCGCAAGGCATGTTTCGACCCTGAGCTTTACCTCACGCCGCAGCAGCTAGAGGCAGCGGCCCGTCGGGGTGCGCCATGAACCTTGTGCAGATAAACCTTCCGCCATCGGTAGACAACAACGGCGTGATGACGTCATCATGGAAGCGTCGTGGAGCGCCTGCCTACGCTCTTGCGGTGCTGCTGACGGCATTCTATGTGATGGTGTACTGGTTTCCCGAGAAGCTAGCATGGCTTACGATCGTGCTTGAGCCGCTGTCGCAGTGGATGCGGAGTGCTCCAGCCGACCACTGGTTCCTGTACGGCACGTTGTATACGGTTGCGGTGCTCGTGATGGGTGCTCGAATGCTGTACCGCTATCGCGGCAATAGGTATCAGATGTGGCGGACATGGAGTGTGATGCTGTTTCAGCTTATTGCGGCCTACATCCTTCCCGGAGTGTTCCTGGCAATCGAGCGGCAGGAGTTCTACCTGACATACTTCTGGCCGCTGAAGCCGGAGTATCTGCTGCCGGGCAGCATCGATGTAATGTTTGCATCCGGCAATGCCATGCTGACATTCCTGGGTGGTTGGACGCTTGTGATGTCGGTTGTGGCCGTACCTGTGTTGACGTACTTCTTTGGCAAGCGCTGGTACTGCTCATGGGTGTGCGGTTGCGGCGGCCTTGCGGAGACGCTGGGTGACCCGTTCCGACAGAACGGCAGCTATTCCATGACGTCATGGAAGATCGAGCGTTGGATGATCCACGGTGTCCTTGCCTTGGTCGTTGTTCTAACGGCAGTGCTATGGTGGGCGCACGTCGACGCCAACAGCGCTGTCGCTCCGTATGCTCATGCCATGTGGCGCGGCTACGGATTTGTAATCGGCGGACTATTCAGCGGCGTCATTGGCGTTGGCTTCTATCCATTGCTTGGTGCACGTGTATGGTGCCGGTTCGGCTGTCCGATGGCAGCCATACTCGGAATGCTGCAGAAGTGGTTCTCGCGCTTTCGAATCACCACAAACGGCGGACAATGCATTTCCTGTGGCAACTGCTCGGCCTACTGCGAAATGGGCATTGATGTTCGCTCGTATGCGCAGCGCGGCCTTGACATCAAGCGCGCCTCGTGCGTGGGCTGCGGCGTCTGCTCAAGCGTCTGCCCAAGGGGTGTTCTGCGTCTGGAAAACCGTTAGGGTAGCGCTTGGAAAGGATTCACGATGCGTAACTGCCGCATTACGATCTGATTGTGCTGAAGGTCTTCGGTATACAAGCATTTGCAGTCAGCGATCAGTGCCGTCGCAACGATAAGCGCGTCGTACATGCTGAAACCATACCTGCGAAGCAGGGATAGCGCCATGTCATGATGGTCTGTTGTGATGGGCTCGATGTGACACAGTCGTCGAAGCACATAGCAGAACTCGGCGACCTCATCCACCGGCATGCCTAGCTTGCGCGTGGCAACGGAGACAATCTCGTTCAGTACCTGAACGCTGATGGTGGGCCCATGCTGCAGCAAGGCCTCGGCTGTTTGTGCCTTTCGCTCGTCGTCGGAGAGCAGATTCAACAAAACGTTGGTGTCGGCGAAGGCCTTAGCGCGCATGTGCATCATCACGGTCGAAACGAAAACCCTTAGGTAGTCTGCCGCGGAAGTGGCGAATGCGCTGTAGCAATTCGACTGGACTCTCATACCGATATACGATGAATGTCTCTCGCTCGCCTTTCACCAGCTCGATCTCGTCACCCTCCCGAAGATTCATCTCCTCGACCATTCTCGATGGAAGTCTAACGGCAAGACTGTTCCCCCATTTTGCCAGACGCATGGTTGTATCCTCGAATGTGATGTGGCAATATACAGCTGTGGAAATGTATATCCGAGGGCCGTACATGGGGTACATGGATGTCGGCGAATGCACCGGCGAATGCACCGGCGAATGCACCGGCGAATGCACCGGCGAATGCACCGGCGAATGCACCGGCGAATGCACCGGCGAATGCACCGGCGAAGCTGAATCGTGAGCCCACGCTGAATCGTGAGCCCACGCTGAAGCGTGGGCCCACGCTGAAGCGTGGGCTTATCCTATGGTTTGAACCACGTCGTGGCGTCCTGCTTCATCTTGGCCAGTTCGGTCTTGAGCAGGTACATCATGTGGCCGGCGCCGTAGTAAGTCATCTGCAGATTCGGCTTGGCCGGCTGGGGCAGGAACATGTGATCGAAGGTGTACTCGGTGCCATAGAACGGCGTCGCCAGGTCGTAGTAACCGTTCAGTACCCAGACTCGCAGGTTGGGGTTTGACAGCATAGCGTTGCGCAGACGTGGGGCAACGTTCAAGTATTCGTTCTGTACGTTCGAATAGTCCCATGGGTGTACGCGGCCTGTCAACACCTCGTAGGGTAGTGTCGTGGTAACGCCGAGTTCTCGCGTCAGGTAGTCGTTGATGCATGTCGAGAAGCAGCCGGCGATCGTCGGATGATGGCTCGGGTCGCGTTCCATTGATTCGGCCAGACGGTCCGACTGTAAACCAGTATATCGACTGTCAAAACGACCGATGATCAATCCCTTGTCGCGCAGCAGTTCCTGGCATACACGGAAGATCACGGGGCGCAGATTTGCTTTATCAAGGTAGTCGGCGCTCAGTCCGGTATAGCGGCGAAGCGTCTCGATCGCTGCGTTGCGCTCTGAAGGTGTAAGCGCATCGCCTTTCATCAGCGTCAACGCATAGTCACCCATGGCGTAGGCGCGGGCTTCGGCGGCTATCTGTTCTACCGTCTTGGCCTGCATGTCGGCCGGCAGACGCTTGTGATACCAGGCGGTGACGGCAAACGTGGGCAGGAATGACGTGAACGGAAGGTCGTTGCCCTCGGCAACGTCGATCGTCTGGAAGTTCAGCACGGCGCTCACAAGAATGATGCCGTTCAGGTACATGCCGTAGCGTTGCTGCAGGTGGTCGCCCAAGGCGCTTGCACGCGTCGTTCCGTAGGATTCACCGATAAGGTACTTTGGTGATGCCCAGCGTTTGTAGTCGCTGACGTAGCGGCGCACAAACTCGCCTACCGATTCAATGTCCTGGTTGTATCCGTGGAAGTTTCGAGCATCCTTTTCATCGGCCGCACGCGAAAAGCCCGTGCTCACAGGATCAATAAAGACCATGTCCGTCAGGTCCAGCCACGAGTGCTCATTATCGACAAGGGCATAGGGAGGGGGCAGGGTGGTACCATCGTCGTTCATGGCAACGCGACGCGGACCAAGGACGCCAAGGTGGAGCCATACCGACGACGAGCCGGGGCCGCCGTTGAACGAAAACGTCAACGGACGTGTCGCCGGATCGCTGACGCCGGTCTTGGTATAGGCTACGAAGAAGATCTTGGCACGCTCTGTACCATCTTCCTTTACCAGGGTCAGATGGCCTGTTGTTACCTCGTAGTCGATGCGCTTTCCGCCGATGGTCACGGCGCGTTTCGACGTAAGAGGCTTCTGGAAGATCGGTGTTACTGCCTTGGTGGTATCTCCGGCCATGACGTTGGCGCAGGCGATGCACGTCGTCACGACAAGGGCGAGAAGCTTGGTCATGCTACTCATTCTGGACTCTGCTCCGAGCGGATGGATGTCATTTTTTCTTCGATCATGTCAGGGGGCGCCGGCTGCACGTTCGAGAGGAACGGCGTCACGTCCTCGATCAGTCCTGCATTCGTTTCGCGGTGGATATACTTGGCCACCTCTTCCATGCTGCCGGTCTCTTTCCATACGCGCAGCTGACGGTCGGCGCCAGAGCCCATCTCCAGGATCTGATAGATGTATTCGATCTCGCGGCGCGAGCCAAGGTCGTCCACCACGTCGTCCACAAAATCCAGCAGCTCTCGCACCAGCTCGCGCGCCGGCATTTCCTTCTGGCGTCCCCAGTCGATCAGCTTGCCGTCCAAACCGTAGCGGACGGCGCGCCACTTGTTCTCCATCAGCAGAGAGCGCCGGTACTGGCGGAACGACAGGTTCTTTTCGTAGAGCGAGTACAGTTTGGCAGCCAGTGCCTGACAGAGCGCAGCGATGGCAATGGTCTCTTCGATGCGCATCGGCAGGTCGCAGATGCGTACTTCGAGCGTGGGGAAGAACGGATGCGGACGGATGTCCCACCAGATCTTCTTGGCATTGTCGATCGAGCCAGTTTTTACCAGCAGGTTGACGTAGTTGTCGTATTCGCCCCAGCTCGAGAAAAGGTCGGGCAAGGCCGTGCGCGGGAAACGCTCAAAGATCTTCGACCGGTAGCTCTTCAGCCCCGTATCCATGCCTTCCCAGAACGGAGAATTGGTAGAGATGGCAAGGATATGCGGAAGGAAGTAACGCATCTCGTTCATCAGCTGGATCTGTACCTCGCGGTTCTCGATGCCGATGTGAATGTGCATTCCGAAGATCAGGAGCGAGCGCGCCAGCAGCTGCATGTCCTCGATGAGCACCTGGTATCGGTCGTCGGGGTAGATCTCCTGATCTTCCCAACGCGAATACGGGTGCGTGGACGCTGCGCCGATGAGCAGGCCGTTCTGACGGGCCAGGTGGGCAACGATCGAGCGGATCTTTGTGACCTCGAAGCGTGCCTCCTTGACGTTCTTGCAGATGCCCGTACCGATCTCCAACATCGAGCCGTGCATCTCGGGTTTGATATGCTCGTGCAGCAGGAGGCGCCCTTTCGACAGGAGCTCAAGACTGACGTGTGACTTCAGGTTCAGCGTCGTTGGATCGAGTACCATGTACTCTTCCTCGATCCCCAGCGTGAACGAGGGTTTGACGTAAGGGTCGCCAATGTCGTAGGTGATCCCGGTTTCTTCCATGAGATGCTCCGTGCAAGAATGCTTGTAAATATACGTGCGGGGCATGCCGTATGACATCGGTGCAACTTGTTCGTGACGTCTTCGTTGTAGGCCCGGCCTTGAAGCATTCCACCCTGTCGTAAATTCGGACATGCCTGAATTCTCCATCGAAAGCAACGGTCGTATCGAAAAGACGGCCGTCTATTACAACGGCGAGCAACTGGCCGGGGTGCGCGAGGTGTTCATCAATATCGATGAGCAGGGCGCCTTCGACGCTGTGGTGCAGTACTTGGGCGAGGACGGCCAGCTCTATACCAAGCAGATCTTTACGGACTACTTCGAGCATGTGCGGATGCGCGAGCCAAGTTTTGACGAAGACGAGGCGCGGTCGCTGCACCTGCTGATGATCTCGAGCGAGGGCGACCTGAACGACACCGTCGTCTATCGCGACGGCGAAGAGCAGTTCGGCATCGTCAGCCTGCTCGTGCACATGAAGCCAACCAGCAATACGTCATCCGGTATCCGTGGCTGGTTCGGCGGACGCAACGATATCGCCGACACCACGGAATTCAAGGCCCTCATAACCTATCGCAATGATGATGACACGCTTTCAACAGAAGGGATCTTCTGACATGTCCTTCCTACGACGTTTTTCACTGATCGCCCTCCTGATCGGTCTTGTGGCCATGATGATGCCCGAAGACCTTTCCGCGCAGCGTCGCGGCGGCTCATTCGGAGGTCGTCGAAGCTTCAGCTCGCCCTCACGGTCGTTCCGTTCACCGTCGAATTCGAACAGGTCGTTCGGCGGCCGTCGGGCGACACCGCCCAGCACCTATGGTTCGCGCTCGCGTTCGTCGTCACCCGGGCGAACGTCCATGCCGTCCATGGGACGCAACTCCTTCGGTGGTTCGCGCATCGGTTCGAGCAAGGATTACACCTCGCGCTATGGCGTTCCCAGGCAGAGCACAACGCAGCGCCTTCCCGGTGCCAACGGCGGACAGACCTACGTCGTGAACCGCTACGGCGGCATGGGTGACGGTTTTATGATGGGGTACCTGATGGGAAGCATCCCGTGGTACTTCTCCATGCCCTTCCATCCGGCATTCTACTTCTCGCGTCCGTATACGGTGGCCAATGGCGACGGTACGACGAGTGTGTATCCCGGCACATTCCAGTGGGGAACGCTCTTCTTCACGCTGCTGCTCATCGGCGGCGTGCTGTTCATCCTGTACGTCTGGTATAAACGACGTCGGCGCCGTGGATACGGCGCCGACGATATGACAGACTCTTCGTTTGCCTGAGTTTGCCTGACGATCAGCGGGTGATCGTTACGGCCATCATCTTGGCCAGCCCTTCGCCCGTTACCACAACGTAGTAGGTTCCCGAGGCCAGTCCGGCAACGTCCAGGCTGGCTTCTTGCATTCCGGCAGCGGTGTTGCGCATGATCATTGTGCGGCCTTGCACATCGATCAGCGTCAGTGTTGCCGCACGGTCGCCCGGAAGACGCACAAGCAGTCGGTCCGACGTGGGATTCGGCATCACACCGACGGCCTCCATTGCCCCTTCATCCAATACTGAGACGGGGGTGGAGACAACGGCCGTAAGGGGCACTGTGATGACGGATGGCGTGGCATTGCTGACCACGCGAAGGGTTGCTGTGTACATGCCGGGGTCCGTTGCCGAGAAGCGGATGGTGATCTGCGACGAACTGCCGGACTCGATGGTGGTGCTGGGTGTGTTTGTGACCTTGAAGGCTGTGTCGCTGACGCCGGACGACGGAATGATCCTGATGCTGTCGATCGTGGCAGTGCCGGTGCCCGTGCTCCGCACGGTAACAAAGCGATTGCGTCCCTGCTGCGGCGTCAGTGTGTCGAAATTGACAGCTGTCTGTGTTGATTCGAGGATCTTCGTTCCGTTGGGCCCGTTGTAGCGATACGTGAGCGTTGTTACCATCTGTCCTGCAAAGACAACGGTCGAACTCGTGAACTTCTGCGCGCGGGCGGAGTTCAAAGGCTGCATCTGTTCCATCGAAAGTACAGGCTGATACGTCGCACCATTGTCATCCGTACCAAACACCGCACCGTCCTTGCAAACGATCAGGTGATGATCGCCCGAGCTCGAGATGGTCAGTGGATCGGCACCGAGGGGCTTGAGGTCGGTCGGCAGCGCTGTCCATTTCGTGCCGCCATCGATCGACGAGGCGAGTTTGTACCCTCCGCTGATAGAGTACAGCAGCAGGCCGTTCGTGGCATCGCGGAAGGCAACGGCAATGGGGGTGGCACCCGTGAGTCCCATGGTGCTCATCTGCCACGTCTTGCCGCCGTCGGTAGAACGTCCCATGCGATTATTGGTCGTGACAAACCACATGTTGTCGCCATCAAAGAAGTACACGTTCGGACGCAGCTTCTCGCCGGTCAGGATCTGCGGAGCCGTTCCATAGGCAGTCCACGTGACGCCGCCATCGGTGGACCGGCCAACGCCAAAGCGATTCGTAACGGCATCGCCGATGAAGACACCTTCATTGGCGGAACGCATGTGAATACCGATGACAGACGAAGCGATGGCCGCGACGTTCGTGGCCGGCCACGATCCACCGGAGTAGCGGGCGATCGTCGGCGTCGAACTGTTCATGCCGCCAATGATGCCCTTTCCAGCAACGGCGTCGAAGGCCACCGGCTTGAACGAAAGTGCATTGGCCGATATCCGGCCGGACGCAATGCGGTACCAGGCATTCTGCCCATTCGACGCAATTGCCGTGCCCCAAATCTCGCTGTTTCCGACGTTCTTGGCGTTGGTGAACAAGAGTCCGTCGGCATTACCTGACAGGACCAACGCGTTATTCGATGTAAGACGCAGCGGGATCGACACCACCTGCAGGTTGCTGTATGTTCCGCTGCGCATGGTGACGGCTAACGGCACACTTGCCTCATACCACGGATAGTTCGCACTTGGTTGCAGTCGTACGGTAATGTCTCTGCTGCCGTCGCGTGGCAGTGCTCCGGAATTCGTGCTGCTGCCGGAAACGATCGTGACACGCGAATCAAGCGATGCGATCTCGACGGTTGACGTAGAAGCATCGGCAAGGACGTTCTTTACCGTGACCACGACGTCGGTCGGTTCGCGCTTCGTGATTGCCGTGCCGCTGCCAACGCGGAAGTTCGAGACGATGAGTCCCGGGATGCGCTCGCCGGATGTCCACAGGCGATTGATCTTTACGGCGCGTTCGGCGTTCACGCGACCCCAATACTTGGGGCGGTTCTGTGGCGGCACGCTTGCCATGGCATCGCTCGTGCCACGGATCTGCGCCATGATCTGCTGTGGCGTCCAGTCTGCATGGATCGACTTGACAAGGGCACAGATGCCAGACACGACGGGAGACGAGAATGACGTTCCGTCGGCCGCCCGGTACTGATTGTTCGGGAAGGTCGACAGCATGCTCTGGCCAGGGGCGAAGGTTGTCATCCGCCAGCCGTAGTTCGAGAAGCTGCTTACACGATCATTGTTGTCCGTCGAGCCTACACTTAGCACTCCGTCAAGACAGGCGGGAGTGAACTCGAACTGGTCTGTATCAACACCGCTATTGCCGGAAGCGGCAACAACGAGTGAACCCTTGCTGATCGCATAGTCAATGATCTCCTGCGCGCCCGGGTCCATGCCGGGACCACCCCAGCTGCAGTTGATGATGTGGGCCCCCATGTCGGCGGCATACTGAATTGCTTGGTAGCCTTGCAGCAAACCGGCGAATGACGAGTTGTCGGAGCCGATCTTACAGGGTAGGATCGTTACGCCGAATCCAAGGCCGGCAATGCCTTTTCCATTGTCGCCGATGCCGGCAGCACAGCCGCCGACTGTTGTGCCGTGCCCTTTGCGGTCGTCGATGCTACCCGTGACTTTCGGATCGTTGTCGGGCTTCAGCGTACCGCCGGCGACTTCCTGAAGCGTTACGTTGCCAACAAAGTCCCAGCCGCGCACATCGTCGACGTAGCCGTTGCCGTCGTCATCCTTGCCATTCCCGGCGATCTCTTTCTTGTTCGAGAAGATGTTCGCCGCCAGATCCTCGTGGGTCCAGTCCAAGCCAGAATCAACGATGGCCACGATCACGTCTTTGGATCCCTTGGTAACGTCCCATGCTGCCGCTGCTTTCATCGGCGTCAGGTAACCCTGACTTGCCAGTCGCGGGTCATTCGGCGTATACATCGGCTGAAAGATGCGCTCGGGCATGGCGTACTCGACGTCAGGGTTTTCCATCAGGCGTTTGCAGAGGTCGAACGGCTCGATGGGCTCGTTATACGCGATGCGGTAGATGCGGTCAATACCGGCTGCAACGATGTCCGGTTCGTTCGTTTTCGTTGCCGGCACCATGGCATGCTCGACGCTGCGCGTCTGCATGTAGTCCAGGACGGGCGCCAACGTCGCACTTGCAAGCGTCTGCTCGCCTTTGCCCACACGGTACGAGGCACGTGTCTTGACGATGACGATGCCGGGCACATAGGTGCCTTCCGCAGGACGCGTGACCTTGATGGCGCGGGGCATGGTCGTATATCCGTTCGCCAGTTGCTTCGACGGCATGTAGACGATGAATGCATCGCTCTTTGCAAGCGAGGTGGTGGCCGCAAGGCAGCCGACGAGAACGACGAGGCTCGCTTGGACGAACAGTCGCATGGTGATCCTTCTCAAGTACGATGACCGATGTGTGGCACGTCAGTGACGAATTCAGAGACGTAATGTTACGGATGATTCCGTTATCGACCGAACCCGAACACGCTGATGCCGGAGGCCGCTCCGGAACGCCATAGGTAGGTTCCGGCGGAGCCGTTGTTGCGTGGTGCGCTGATGGGCCGTCCCATGAGGTCGAACCAGTGCAGGTCCTGGAGGCAACCAAGGTTGTCGGGAAGCACGTCGCAGACGCCTGTCGCCGGACCGAAGGCAGTAAGCGTTCCGCGTCCCCAGATGTTTGTCCAAAGGCGGCTGCCGCGGACATCGGCCGCGCGATAGGGCCGCGCGCGCAACAGGCCGGCTTGGGTCGAAACGGAAAGTCTGACGATGCGACGTTCGCCAGGGCCAAGATCGACCGCTGCCGCGTCTGTCCATGGTCCGTCTGCGGTTGGACCTTGCTCGATCACAACCTTGGCGCTGTCAGGGCATGTTATCTCGACGTCAACAGCGTTGCCGGACGCATCGTCGACGCGTTGCACGGCAAGCGATGGCATTGCAGGCCCCGGCAACCGCAGGGTCGGATCGCCTACGAGCTGGATATGCACTCCACGACGGTATGCATCGAAGGCGGAGATCGTAGCGTCGTCGGATGAGACCTTGGCAGCTCCTCGATACTCGCCGGCGTTATTCTGCGTGCGCACAAGACAGTCGCCGATGGTTTCACCGGCGGCAAGGGTGTGCAGGAACCAGTGGGGACGTCCAGACCAACCGCAGGCCAAGGCATCGCCGTCGGCAGCGATCACAGCCCGCATGATGTTGTTCCTTGCCGCAACGTCGCCGAAGTAACTGCCGAACAGCAAGGTGATCGGCGCCCGCAGCGGTTGTTGCACAAGGTCCTGCGTTGTGGCCACGTAACTGCAATGTTCAAAGCCGCCGCCGCCGCAGGCATAGGACAGTAGGCATTGCATCGTATCGAGTGAAGCACGTGTTGGTGTTTCCGGGACCCAGTCGCCAACAACGAAGGTGTCGACCGCGGACGACCATGACCGCCAGGCGCTGGCAGCGAATGCCTCGTGGATGCGGGCCCCACCCTCCTCGTAAATGAAGCCATGAAAGTTGTCGTCGATAAGGGCCCGCAAAGGGATGTTCCGGCCTTGCGTGCGGTATCGGTGATTTTTGTCGAAGTAGCGCCGCAGCAACTCGAACTCGCGACGGCGATCGTCCGCCATGGTGCCAAAGGCAGGCATGTCCGCCATGTCGACGCGTCCGATGGCAAGTTCAACGTCAGAGGGGATCACGCATTGATCGAATTTCCCGTCACCCGGAACGTTCACGTTCCTCTCCCAGTAGGCCGTAGCGCTGTCGGCAATGTCAACCTCGGCGTCTGTCCACGCGCCGGCTGCGTCGATGCCGGCAGCGATCTCCATATCCGCATAGTAGCAGTCGGACGCCCACGCACCGCCGTGTCCCTCGTGTCCGTCGGGCGGGGGATACGTCCCTAGCACAGAAAATCCACCTGAATACGGTATTGGGATGGCACCGATCAGGATGACATGCGACAGTGGTATATCTAGGGGGCGTTGATAGACCTCGCGGATCAACGAGCGGATCTGCGGCGCCTGCGCGTGATGCCGCGACGGTGGCACAGTGGCGAGTTCGGTACTCCAGCCTTCGCGTCGAAGATCATCGCGATAGCGTGCAAGGACGTCCTCAAGTGCATCGGCAGCCTGCGTGTCAGCGATAAGCAATACGCGACGCTTGCCGTTCGCATCATCGGCCGTGCGGATCATTGCGTACCCGTCGGCCGGTACGGCCTTGCCAGCCGTGTCTGTGCGGTCGATCAGCCATCGAACCTCCGTCGTGCCATCAGCACGGCCAACATCGATGCCCGTGTTTCCTTCGGGCAACGGTACGTCGATCCAGTCGTAGGCACCAAGCCCCCTGATGCTGACCCGAGTCGTTGATGTTGACCGGGCGCCATCAACCTCGATACGGAAACCGTTGTCGGTGGCTGACGTGCGCAACTCGACGGCATGATCGCGGGCCGTCTGTGCATGTGCGACGATCGTGCAGCATAGGAGGGCGATGATCCGTGTAACCAATGTCGTAGCGATGGTTTGTTGTTGCAAAGGCGCCACACCAGCCTTTTGACACACCGGGCTGAACAAATTACCACCCCATACTACGGAGTTTTTATGAAGACGCGCAAGATGATGATGGGCCTGCTTGGAGCTGCCCTGATCGCGTTTGGATCCTTTGGCCTGGTTGGATGCAGCGAAGCCGTTGCTCCGGCCGATGACATGCCGATGGCACTGGCTACGGCCACCATTCCGGCACTCGACGTTGAAGAAGCCGTTGTGAATGACGCAACGATCGACATGCCGATGCAGCTTGAGCGCCCTGCGGGCGACCGCAAGCGTCAGAACTTTGGCGGACTGCTCAAGGCGCTGAACCTGACGGCAGAACAACAGACAGCGGTGAAAGATCTGCTGGCACAGCACGAGGATTGCGCCAAGGCTGTTCGCGATGCCCTGCGCGCCTCGGAACAGGCTCTGATGGAGCCCTTCAAGGCACAACGTGACGAAGTGAAGGCCAAGCTTGCCGCCGGAGAGATCACGCGTGAGGAAGCTCGCGCTCTGATCGGCGAGATCAATGCAGCGGCCCGCGAAGCCCTCAAGAATAACCCCGAGCGCGAAGCAGCAAAGGCTGCCATGCAAGCATGCCGCGATAGCTTCCTGGCCGCACTCCGTGCCCTGCTGACGCCGGAACAATCTGCCATCCTTGATCAATGGATTGCCGATCCAAGCGCCTTCGGTCCCGGCAAGGGCGACCGACATGGTGATAAGGGTGGTAAGGGTCCCGGTAAGGGCGACCGACCCGATCACGGCGACAAAGGTGGCAAGGGTCACGACGGACGCGGTCATCACGACAATGATTCCACGGGCACCGGCTCGGGCAGCGACACGACGAATACCAATCCCAACACTCGCGGATGATTCGTCAACGAGAAATGTTCAAGGCCCGCACCAGTTTCCCTGGTTGCGGGCCTTGTTTTTTTCAGGTAGACGTCTTCTGACGGCAATATCCGTGTAACTTTGACCTGTTCGATGGTTTGTTAAACCATTCAAGATCGCGAACCGTCAGAGGTCGCGCTACACACCATGGATGGCAACAACTCATCATTACAACTCATTTCGAGGAGTTTTCTCATGAACATGCGCAGCATGATGTCGGGCCTCTTTGGCGCCGCGATTATTGCCGTCGGTTCGGTTGGCCTTGTTGGATGCAGCGAGGCAACAACGCCTGCCGATGACATGCCGTTGTCGCTCAAGAGCGCAACGCTTCCCGCGCCGGAAATGGAAACCGGCATTTTCTACGAAGCAACATTTGACGAGCCGATGGCCGTTGAGCGTCCGGGCAGTGACATGCGCCGTACGCCGTTCGGTCCGCTGCTGCAAGCACTCAAGCTTACGCCCGAGCAGCAGGAAACTGTCAAGGGTCTGCTTGCCGCCCACGAAGATTGCATGAAGGCAGCCATGGGCGACCTGCGCAAGTCCGAGCGCGAGATCCTGGCTCCGTTCAACGCCCAGCGCGATGAGATCCGCAAGAAGGTCAAGAACGGCGAGATGTCGCGCGACGAAGCTCGTGCTGCTCTGGCCGACATCAACAAGGCTGCTCGCGAGGCGCTGCGCGCCAACGGCGATGCCCGCAAGGCTGCTGCCGAGGCTGCCAAGAAGTGCCGCGATGAATTCATCGCTGCTCTGCGCGGCGTCCTGTCAGCAGAGCAACTGCCAATCCTCGAGCGTTGGTTGGCAAGTCAAGGTGGCCCTGGCGGTCCTGGTGGTCCCCGCGGTGGCGGTGACACCACGAACGTCGGCCCTGGCGGCCCTGGTGGTCCCCGCGGTGGCGGTGACACCACGAACGTCGGCCCTGGCGGCCCTGGTGGTCCCCGCGGTGGCGGTGACACCACGAACGTCGGCCCTGGCGGCCCTGGTGGTCCCCGCGGTGGCGGTTCCAATACTGGTGACTCCACGGGCGTGCGCCCGGGTACTGGCGGTCGCCGTCCGTAATACAACGACCGAGTGAAATCGGTTTGCGAGCTTGAAATCAGCCCGCGTACGTCTTGCGACGTGCGCGGGCTTCTTTGTTCTGCCGTAGATTGCACCTTTCGCTGAACTCTGGAACCTGCATGTTGGGCAACGCTCTCGCGCGATTCGGTCGGATGATGATGGATGCTCTTGCAGAGGTAGGGCAGATCGTCTACCTGTTGGTGCGCGTCGGCATCTATATGCCACGGGCATTCAAGGATCGGGCTCTTGTCCTTGAGCAGATGAAGATCGTTGGCTCCGATTCGCTGCCGCTTGTCGTTCTGGTCGGCTCGTTCACGGGCGCCATTGCCGCCCTGCAAGCCACGAACCTGTTCGCAAAGTTCAACCTGATCGGTATCGCTCGGCCATTTATTGGTGGTTCGATCGCCACGGTCGTATTCACCGAGCTGACCCCCGTGCTGACGGCACTTGTCATTGCCGGACGCGTCGGCGGTGCCATCGCTGCACAGATCGGAACCATGAAGGTGTCCGAGCAGATCGATGCCCTCGAAATGATGGCCATCGACAAGAACCGCTACCTGGGCATGCCAAGGGCCATGGCTGCGCTCACCATGATGCCTGTCCTTGCTGTATTCTCTAACGTTGTTGCGCTTGCCGGTGCCTTCGTCCTCACAAGCATCAAATTCGACTTTACCGCGCCGGTTTTCTTTGACTCCATCATCAAGTTCTTTCAGGTATCCGAGATCATGACCGGCATTACGAAGTCATTCGTCTTTGGCGGTTTCACGGCACTCATCGGCGTTCACGTAGGATTTCACACAGAAGGCGGCGCCGAAGGTGTCGGCGCGTCAACCGTTCGGGCCTTCACCATTTCGGCAGCCTCCATCCTGGTCATCGACGCCATCTTTGGCGTGATCATCTAAGACCAGCTTCGCCACAGGCGCTTGGCATGTCATTCTGACATGCTCAAAGACAATATTGTCAGATGCTTTGTCATCATTTCACTTGATGACGCCCACCTTGGCCTCTATTTTTGCAGCCCCTTGATGATTAGCACTCACACACGAAGAGTGCTAACAGTTCGTCAACGGCCGCGTCTGATACATCAGAACGCCGGTACCGCCTCGGGGCGGACGGTTCGGGAAACGTCAACGAAACAACGGCATTCAACCACACACATTCATTTTCACAGGGAGAACAGACATGACGCTTACACCGCTGCATGATCGCGTGATCGTCAAGGCTGCTGAGCCGGAAGAGGTCACCAAGGGCGGAATCATCATTCCGGACACGGCGAAGGAAAAGCCGATGCAGGGCAGCATCGTTGCCGTGGGCAATGGCAAGGTCGCCGAGAATGGCACGGTCACGCCCCTGCAGGTAAAGGTTGGCGATAAGGTGCTGTATGGCAAGTATGCCGGTACCGAAGTATCGATCGACGGCGAGGACTACCTCATCATGCGCGAGAGCGACATTTTCGCCATCGTCGGTTAAGCCCTCTACCTTACCCTCATCACCCTAACAAGGAATCAGAAACATGGCCAGCAAAATCATTTCGTTTGATGTTGAAGCACGCTCAGCGCTGAAGCGCGGAGTCGACCAACTTGCCAATGCCGTCAAGGTCACCCTTGGTCCGAAGGGCCGCAACGTGGTGATCGACAAGAAGTTCGGCGCACCCACGGTCACGAAGGACGGAGTGACGGTAGCCAAGGAGATCGAGTTGGAAGACTCGATCGAAAACCTTGGCGCCTCGATGGTGCGCGAAGTGGCATCCAAGACGAGCGACATCGCCGGTGACGGTACGACGACGGCTACGGTTCTTGCCCAGGCCATCGTGCACGAAGGCTTGAAGAACGTCACGGCTGGTGCAAATCCGATGGACCTGAAGCGTGGTATCGACATGGCCGTAGCTGCCGTCCACAAGGGATTGCGCGAGCTGAGCCGCCCGGTACCCGGCAAGAAGGAGATCGCCCAAGTAGGAACGATCTCGGCAAACAACGACCCGACGATCGGTAACCTGATCGCCGATGCCATGGAAAAGGTCGGCAAGGACGGCGTCATCACCGTCGAAGAAGCCAAGGGTACGGACACGTCGGTGGACGTTGTCGAAGGTATGCAGTTCGACCGCGGCTATCTGTCGCCGTACTTCGTCACGGATGCCGATACGATGGAATGCGTGCTTGACAATCCGTTCATCCTGATCCACGACAAGAAGATCGGCGCCATCAAGGACCTGCTGCCGGTGCTCGAGAAGACGGCGCAGAGCGGTCGTGGTCTGCTGATCATTGCCGAAGACATCGAGGGTGAAGCCCTGGCAACACTCGTCGTGAACCGTCTGCGCGGCACGCTCAAGATCGCAGCCGTCAAGGCACCTGGCTTTGGCGATCGCCGCAAGGCAATGCTCGAAGACATCGCCATCCTGACGGGCGGCGTCGTGATCAGCGAAGAGAAGGGCTTCAAGCTCGAGAGCGCATCGATCCAACATCTGGGTACGGCCAAGCGCGTTGCCATCGACAAGGACAACACGACGATCGTCGAAGGTGCCGGCAGCTCGGATGACATCAAGAAGCGCATCAACGAGATTCGTTCGCAGGTCGAGAAGACCACAAGCGACTACGACCGCGAGAAGCTGCAGGAGCGCCTTGCCAAGCTAAGCGGCGGCGTTGCCGTGCTGAAGATCGGTGCAGCCACCGAAGTCGAAATGAAGGAGAAGAAGGCCCGCGTCGAAGACGCGCTCCACGCTACGCGTGCAGCCGTCGAAGAGGGTATCGTTCCCGGCGGCGGTGTGGCCTACCTGCGCTGCCTTGGACAACTCGACTCGATCGAAGTGGAGAACCACGACCAGCGTACGGGCATCAACATCATCCGTCGTGCCGTCGAAGAACCCATCCGTCAGATCCTTGGCAATGCCGGCCTCGAGGCATCGGTCATCGTCAACAAGATCAAGGAAGGTACCGGAGCGTTTGGCTTCAATGCATACTCCGAAACGTATGGCGACCTGTTCGAGGCTGGCGTGATCGACCCGACGAAGGTGTCGCGCGTTGCTCTGGAGAATGCTGCCTCGGTCGCATCACTCCTCATCACCACCGAAGCAACGATCGTCGAGCGCCCCGAAAAGGAAAAGGCTCCGGCGATGCCGCACGGCGGTGGCATGGACATGTACTGAGCCATCCGACACACCACACACAAGACGCCCGGCCTCTGCACAAGGTCGGGCGTTTTGGTTTTCCGGTTGCGTAAACTGCACGCGATGTTCTACGATTGTCATACGCACCATCCCGTTGTTGACGCCGACGTCGTCTGCGTTCGCAGTGTTCGGCTTGGCGTCGACGGCATGCCGGCCGACGGTCCATGCAGCGTGGGCATCCACCCATGGGATGCGGCAACGGCAACGCTCGACCTGCTGGATGCCGCCGTGGGCAGACCCAATGTTGTCGCCATCGGCGAAACCGGCCTCGACCGCGCCTGCGCGGTGCCGCTCCACGTGCAGCTGCAGGTGTTTCGTCTGCATATCGAGCGTAGCGAGCGACTGCATCTTCCGCTTGTCATTCACTGCGTGCGGGCATTCGACGACGTTCTTGCCGAACGTCGTGCGTGCAGCGCCAGCATGCCATGGATCATCCACGGCATGAACAAGTTCGGCGATGTCGCAGCGCGTCTTGTCGCTGCCGGATGCTATGTGTCGTTCGGAACTGCCCTGCTCAACACGAATGCCCCGGCACGCACGGCGATCAAGCAGGTGCCGGACAACCGACTCCTGCTCGAAACCGATGATATTGCCGATGTTCGCATTGCCGATGTGTATGCAGCGGCAGCAACTCTTCGACACGTTTCCATTGATGACCTGTGTTTGACCCTGCAAGCGAATTTCAACACCGTCTTCAAGCGATGACCGACAGCCGTTGGCAGTCGCGTACGCGACTGCTGATCGGCGACGAAGCGGCTGACGCGCTGCGCGACCGCCATGTGCTGGTGATGGGCATGGGCGGTGTGGGGTCATTCTGCGCCGAGTTCCTGGCTCGTGCCGGCGTGGGACGTCTCACGATCGTCGATGGCGACGTCGTCGACCCCTCGAACCGAAACCGCCAGCTTCCGGCCTTGGTCACCACCGAGGGCATGTTCAAGGTCGACGTCATGCGCGAGCGCCTGCGGCTGATCAACACGGAACTGCAGATCACCACCATCAGGGAGTTCCTGACACCGGGCCAGATGGAGCGCGTCCTGGCAACGCGTTTCGACTACGTCGTCGATGCCATCGATTCGCTCAGCCCGAAGGTCTATCTCATTGTCGAAGCCATGAAGCGTGGCTATCCACTGGTGTCGTCGATGGGCGCCGGCGGCAAGATGGATCCCACGATGATCCGAACGGCCGATATCGCCGAAACGCAACGATGTGCGCTCGCACGGTACGTTCGAAAGCGTCTGAAGAAACATGGCATTGCATCTGGCTTCACTGCCGTGTACTCGCTTGAAGAAACTGACGATGCGTCGCTGATGTTCACCGATGGCGCCAACTTCAAGAAGAGTGCCTTTGGCACCATTTCGTACCTGCCTGCAGCCTTCGGCGGCGCCTGTGCCGGCGTCGTCATCAGGGGGCTCATCGCAAAGGATGTCCGCTGATGCGCGTACTCGTTGTCGGACAAGGTCTGGCCGGCTCATGGACGGCCTGGTATCTGCGAGCGGCAGGCGTCGATGTTCACGTCATCGACCCCAATGCATCAACCACATCATCACGCGTGGCGGCCGGGCTCATCACGCCAATTACCGGACGCCGTCTGCACACGACTTGGAAAGGGTCAGTGGTCACGCCGGCGGCCTACGATGCGTATCGACATATAGAGGAACGCTTCAGTGTGCGCATCCTTGACCGGCGCCCGCTGCGACGCGTCTTTCGTGATCCGGATATGCCGGCGCTGTTTGCCAAGCGGTGTACGACCGATGAGTTCGACTGGCTGCGTGTTGCCCCGATCGAACCGGGCAGGCACGACGTTGTGGACTATCCCTTCGGCGGCTTCGAGGTCGATGCTGCCACGGTCGATACCAACGTCTTCCTCGACACCATGTGCCATGCCCTGTCGGTCGAACACGGCGTGATCGACCCCGAGACATGGAAACAACTTGAGGACACCTACGATACTGTTGTCTGGTGCGATGGGTGGACGGCACAGCATCATCCGCTGTGGTCATGGCTTCCGTTCGCACCGGTGAAGGGCGAGATCCTGGACGTGCACATTGATGGAATGCATCTTGACCACATTCTGTCGGCCGGCATCTGGTTGATCCCGATGGGTGAGGCGCGATACCGGCTTGGCTCGACGTATGACTGGGATACCCTCGACGATATTCCCACGACGGCCGCTCGCGACTGGCTGCTGGAGCAGGGGCGACACCTGGTGCAACGCGACATCGTTGTGGAACGGCACCGCGCAGCGGTGCGTCCATCGTCGCACATGCGACGTCCGTACGTCGGACCGCATCCGGTGCATCCAAGGCATATCATCTGCAACGGCTTTGGCACAAAAGGCTCATTGCTCACGCCGTGGGTATGCAAAGTCCTTGCCGAGTTTATAGTTCAGGCAACGCCCCTTGACTCCGAGATCGATGTGCGGCAGTGGTGGAAGGCATGATGTACCATAATGCCGTGTCGTACGTGCATATGCTGCTGCGGCAGCACCTGCATGCCGGAGACGTTGTAGTTGATGCCACTGCAGGAAATGGCTTCGATGCACGCGTCATGGCCGATCTTGTTGGTGACGAGGGAACGCTCTACGTTTTTGATATTCAGCAAGCTGCCCTTAGGGCCACGATGCAGCGTCTAGAGGGCACAGGCACGCGGGTCAATATCATGCATGCCGGACACGAGCAGATGTCAGACCTTGTGTCCACCGAGCACCATGGTGGCATCCGTGCAATCACCTTCAATCTTGGTTATCTGCCCGGACACGATCATGCGATCACGACGATGGTGGACACCACCCTGACAGCGGTGTCGGCTGGCCTTGCGATGCTTTCGTCCGATGGGCTGATGACCATCGTCTGCTATCGACATCCCGAAGGTGAGCGTGAGTATGCAGCACTGATGGAGCTGGTGTCGGCACTCGACCAAGGCTTGTGGGTTGTGTCCGAGACACGTTTCGTCAATCAGCGCGGAATGCCGCCCGTCGTTGTTGTCATCCAACGTCGACCACATAGGGAACAATCGTCCGCCTGACCGTGTTGTCGGCCGCATGAATGCAATCCTCCTCCTCGCCACAATTCTTGGACTCTTCGTCATGACGCCAGCACCGACATCGGTCCACGACTTCACCGTCAAGAACATCACCGGAAACACCGTCAATCTTGCCGACTATAAGGGCAAGGTCCTGCTTGTCGTGAACGTGGCCAGCTTCTGCGGCTACACCAAGCAATACGCTCCCCTCGAGCAACTCCACGCCGCCTATAAGGACAAAGGCCTGGTTGTGATGGGATTCCCGGCCAACGACTTCGGAGCGCAGGAACCCGGTACTGATGCCGAGATCGCCGAGTTCTGCTCGACCAAGTACAACGTCACCTTCGACATGTTCTCAAAGGTCACGGTCAAGGGGCAGGGCAAGTCTCCATTGTTCGACTGGCTGACGCAGGGTGGCGGTAAGGCCGACATGGCCGGCGAGATCGGCTGGAACTTCGAGAAGTTCCTGATCGGAAAAGACGGTCAGCTGGTCAAGCGCTATAAAAGCGGCGTCGACCCCATGAGTGCAGCACTCCGCGCCGACGTCGAAGCAGCCTTGGCGAAGTAATACAGCCAATCTCAACATAGGATGATGGCCGTGTGTATCTTTGGCGCATGACGCCAACGCGCCTATGCTGGTTCGCAGCCATCCTCATCACCGTAACGGCCTCGCGGGCTCAGGAACAGACAGTCGTCAACGAATCGTTCGACACTGCTCCACGTTCCTGGACATACCGTGGTGCAGGCGCGGCGTCGCCCCCTGTGGTTGATGGTGCGGCTCGACTTGTTGGTGCCGACACGTCTGCCGTCGTTCAGTATCACACGCCAGTACGCATGCAAGCGCAGAGTGACTGGCACATGTCGTGTCGTTTGCGGCAGGCCGAAGGCGAAGCCGACGGCATGTACGGCATGATGTTCTGGGCTGACGCTGCCGAGTCGTACTACGAATTCAGCGTGCAGCGAAGCGGTCGTGTACGACTGCGCATCGTGCGTGGCGTGTTCAACGAGGACGTTCTGCCCTGGCGGACGATCAAGCCCATCGCGCAGAATGACTGGCTGGAGCTGACCATACGGAAGCAGCAGGATGCCGTGACGTGTTTCGTGAATGATCAACCCATCGTAACGATCACGCTCCTCGATTTCACCCCTTTCGGCGATAATGCCGGTGTCCTGGTGAAAGGCCCTCAGCAGATCGATGTCGATCGCTTCAGCGTTGTCGCCATGCCCCCTTCGCCAGTCAACGTCGTTGATGGTGTCGATGAACAGATCAAGGCTGTCAACCTTGGTTCGACCATCAACACCGCGGCGGACGAGTCGGTTGACTGCCTTGCGCCCGACGGGTCGATGATCTTCTTTAGTCGTACCGGCCATGCTGACAACACGCCGCCGATCACGCGCAGCGACATCTGGGTGTCGACGCGTCGTGCCGACGGCGCATGGTCGAAGCCCGTCAATCTGGGAGCGCCGGTCAACAATGCTGGCACGAACTATGCCATTGCGGTGACGCAGGATCTGAATATGCTGTTCGTGAATGGCACCTACATGCCCGACGGAACGCTCAAGCGGGGAATGTCGGTAAGCCGGCGGACGGCAACGGGGTGGTCGGCTCCACAGCCGGTTACGATAAAGGGGTTTATCAACAACAGCCGTGCCATGACCTCGCATATCGCGGCCGACGGATCATTCATGGTGCTGTCGATCGAGACACCGACGACCCGGGGCGGGAACGACCTGTACTTGAGTATCCGTATGGCCGACGGCACATGGTCGGAGCCGCAGAACATGGGCGACTCGGTAAACACCATCGGCATGGAGGTGGCACCGTTCATCGCTGCCGACGGCTCGTCGATCTACTTTGCCAGCGACGGACACCGTGGCTTCGGCGGACGTGACATCTTTGTGATCAAGCGACTTGACAGTTCGCTGGCGAACTGGTCGCGCCCTCGCAACCTTGGCCGCGGGATCAACACGGCCGATCATGAGTCGTTCTTCAACGTTTCTGCCAAGGGTGATTCAGCCTACTTCAGCTCGCAGTTCGGCTCGGCAGGGAAGTCAGACATCTTCTCGATCGCCATGCCCAAGGGGGCGAAGCCAGAGGCGCTGATGGCCGTGCGTGGCCGCGTGATCGACGCAACAACGCGGCAGCCCGTCGAAGCCGACATCATCTACGAAGATCTTGGAACGGGAACGGTTGCCGGCACGGCAAGATCGTCGCCTGCCGACGGTTCGTATCGCGTGACCCTGAAGGGCGGGGTGCATTATGGTGTGCGTGCGCAAACACAGGGCTACTATCCGCTGAGCAACGAGCTGGATGCGCGTGGGCTGGAAGACTACAAGGAGGTTGAGCAGGACCTTGAGCTGTCGCCCATCGTTGTGAATGTTGCCATCCGACTCAACAACGTCTTCTTCGACACCGGAAAGTGGGAACTGCGTCCGGAGTCGTTCCCGGAACTTGACAGACTGACGGACTTCATGCGCACGAATGCGCAGATGGAGATCCATGTTTCGGGACATACCGACGACGTCGGAAAGGACGCCGATAACCTTGCCTTGTCGAAGAAGCGCGCCGAGGCAGTGCGCGCCTATGTGGTCGAAAAAGGTATCGACGGTCTGCGGCTTTCGTCGGAGGGGTACGGCGAGACCAAGCCGTTGTCGCCAAACACCACCGACGACGGACGACAGCGCAACCGTCGCGTCGAATTCACGATCACCAAGAAGTAACGCATGCTCCGCCTGAACGACCTGCTGCATCTGCCAAGACCGTTGGTGCTGGCATCGCAGTCGCCCCGACGACAGAGCCTCCTGCGCCACATCGGGTTCGACTTCGAGGTGGTGGTGCCGAACATCGACGAAGACGTCGTGCCAACATCGATGCCACCAGATGCCTATGTCATGGAGCTTGCGCTTGCCAAGGCAAGGCGTGGTGCGGAGCTCGTGGAACGACCGTCCATCGTGATCGGCAGTGATACCACCGTCGTCCTTGATGATGCCGTTTTGAACAAACCGGTCGATGCCGCCGACGCCATTCGCATGCTGCATCTGCTTAGCGGTCGCACCCATACGGTCTACACAGGACTTGCACTCGTCGACTCCGCCACGCATCGCTGTGTGTCTACCTTCCGACGCACACAGGTGTCGTTCCGTCGGTTGGACGACGATGAGATCAAGGCCTACGTCGACTCTGGATCGCCACTCGACAAGGCAGGCGCCTATGGCATTCAGGATGACTTCGGTGCGGTCTTCGTACGCCACGTTGATGGCTGCTACTATACCATCGTCGGTCTGCCGCTCGAGTTGCTCTACACGACGTTGCGTGACTTTGCAGCCGGAGCCCCCGATGCGTAGGTCCACGCGCGAGTATGCGCAGACGCTGACCATGCTGATGCCATGGATCATCACGCTGTGTGTGTTCTGGTTGTATCCGCTTGGTTACGCTCTTGTTCTGAGCTTTTCGAAGTATGCCACGCTGACGAACCAGCTGTCGTGGGTCGGCTTCGAGAACTACCAACGGGTGTTCGAGAGTGAAGTGTTCTGGACGGCGTTCCGGAACACGGCCATCTTCACCGTTGGAACCGTTCCCGTGACAACGTCGCTGGCCATCTTCCTGGCCGTCATCCTGCAACGACGCGCCCAGGCCATGCCGAGGTTCGCTGCGCTGCTGCGAGCCGCCTACTTCATGCCGTCCGTAACATCGCTCGTCGTGATCGCCCTGATCTTCACCAACCTGTATGCCCGCGAGGGATACGTCAACATGCTGCTTGGAACCATGGGAGTAGCAGGACCCGAGCGAGGCTGGCTGCTGACGCAGAGCACGGCACTGCCCGCCATCATGGCCATGGACGTCTGGATATCGGTCGGCTACTACATGGTTCTTGTCCTTGCAGGACTGGAGTCCATTCCGCGAGACATCTACGAAAGTGCTACGTTGAGCGGAGCAAGTCGTAGGCAGCAGTTCTGGCGTATCACGCTTCCGATGTTACGACCAACGATCCTGTTCATCGTTGTCATCAACACCATCAAGTCGTTCCAGATGTTTGTCGAGGTCTACGTCATGACCAAGGGTGGACCGCTGGGTGCGACTACGACATTGGTGTACGAGGTTTACGTGCAGGCATTTGAGCAAAGCGATCAAATGGGGTATGCCAGTGCTTTGGCCTATGTTGTGTTCGTAATACTGCTTATTATGTCGATCATTCAAACACGATGGCTGGGGGAAAAGTGAACATAGGACTGTTGATGGCTGCGGGAATCGGCTTCGTACTTGGAACCATTCCGACTGCGTGGATCGTGATGCGTCTGGCACGCGGTGTAGACATCCGCACGGTTGGAAGCGGCAACGTCGGAGCACGGAACACGTACGACGTCTCGGGCAGTTCGAAGCTTGCGATGTTGGTACTTGTCGTCGACCTGCTGAAGGGTGTTGCCGCTGTTCTTCTTGCCCAGATGATGTTCGACCAGTGGTACCTGGCATCGGGTGTGGCTGCGGCGGCAAGCATTGCCGGACACAACTTCAACCCGTGGCTAGGATTCAAAGGGGGCCGCGGGCTTGCCACGGCGCTTGGCGCATGCACGGCGCTGTCGCCGCTGATGCTTGCGTACTGGGGGCTGATGTATCTGACGGGATTCTACGCCATCCGCAAAGACGTCCACGTCGGATCGATGTCTGGCACCATCGGGCTGGCCATTCTTATCATGGGCACGCCGGATCGCGTCCTGCGCTACGCAACATTCGTCCCTGTTGGGGATACGTTCGACGTGAAGCTCACGGTACTCATGGTCTGCTTCATGATCTTCGTGCGGCACATCGAGCCGATCCGTGCGTTGATAGCCGCTGAAGGTGCCGACACCTCAGACGACGATAACGTAGCCTAAGCGCCGACGATGCGATCGTGGATCGATCGCAGTGTTGCCTCGGCGTCGTCCTGCATGCAGACGACGAAACACGTCGTAGCCGTCACTCCGCTGACCATGGCCCGAACATCATGATGTCTGATGGCATCGGTGATGGACGAGAGCGCCTGCGTGCTTCCCGCTGCCGGACCGCAGACGGCAATGATGCTGACGGCAGACGTTGTGCCGTTGACGTCGGTGAGTGCCACCTGAAGGTCCAGCACGTCGTCGTCGGTTGGCGTATGCACAACGCATGCCGCACCGTCGTGGTATGACCAGTGCAGGATGGCATTGCGAATGTGATGAGCCGGATTGCCGCGCCACGATGCAAGGGTACACCGGCGCACAAGCGTTGCAGCATGCAGCGGAGCATCTGTAGGGTGTTCGGCTGTAATCACCGTGCCGTGCTCTTCCGGGGCGAATGTGTTGCGAACGTGGACGGGTATGCCAGATGCAACAGCTGGTGCGATCGTATCGGGATGGAGAACCTTCGCACCGTAGAGCGCAAGATCGCGCACCTCGTCAAAGCCCATCCGTGGTATGGGTCGCGCCGTTGGCGCAAGCCTCGGGTCTGTCGAGTAGACACCGCTCACGTCCGTCCATATCTCGATGACGTCGGCATGCAGGGCCGCCCCAAGGATGGCCGCCGAGTAGTCCGAGCCTCCGCGACCCAGCGTCGTGGTAACGCCTTCGGCCGTACTGCCGATGAAGCCTTGCGTTACAACAACGCGGTGGGCGTCAAGCACCGGCCGCAGGACGTCGTTCGCAAGGGTGCGGACGCTGTCCATGTCGACTTCGGCGGCAAGATGGCGGGCATTCGTACGCATCACGCGGCGCACGTCAAGCCACGCCGTGTGGACGCCGGCGACAGCGCAGGCATGGGCGACAATGGTCGTGCTCAGGCGTTCGCCGAACGAGGCAACCTCGTCGACTGATCGATCCGTGGTCTCGCCCAGCAGGTGCATCCCTCGCACGAACGTCGCTAGTTCGTCGCATAGCGCATCAACGGCAGTGTGCGCTTCGGTCGTTGGTACAAGCGTCTGCACGATGTCGTGGTGACGTTCGCGCAAACGAGCAACGGCGTCGACGTTGCGCTCGCGCGCGATGCGCAGCAGCGCGTCGGTCGTGCCGGCAGTGGCCGACAGGACGACGATGCAGGGGGTGGCGGCAGCGCGCGTGGCCACAATGCGTAACACGCGCGAGAGCGCGTCGGCATCCTGTACCGACGTGCCGCCGAACTTCATGATGGTCAGACTCATTTCACGTCGAAGAACTGAGCCAGATGATCTGCGCGCGTGACGTGCAGCAGGATGCGATCGTCCACAAGCTGTGCCACGGCATGTTTGGCAAGGTCGAGCGGCAATCCATGGCGATAGGCGAAGTGCCATACGTCGATGGGGCCGGTACTTGCTTCAAGCGCGAGCAGCTGTGCCGGCGTTAGCGAAAGCTTGGCTAGGAACCGCTCGCGCACGGCCTGGATGAAGGCGTCGCTCTCCTTCTCTATCAGCACGTCGGGCGAGAAGAAGTAGTTGTCGACGCCGATAAGGTCACAAATGACGTAGCCCCGGCCCTGGCCGGCGATGTCGTCAAGATGTGCCAGCGAGACCAGGTACGGCTCGTCTTCGCCGCCCCACAGGTCTGTCCATACGGCAGGATCCTGCTGGCGTAGCCACTCGAAAAACGCGATTTCGGATTCTGGCAGGCGAATCAACACGCGGGCTCCGTAGCGGTCGCGCAGCGTGAAGATCTGACTGGTATCGAGCGACCGCAGCACTTCGTCGGAAAGGCGTAGATGACCGTGTGCGATGATCGACGCATCGGCGGTCTGCATGAGCTCCTCGGGGGTCATGCCTCGCCCCGTTGTCTGTTCCGATACGAAACGAACATGCCGAGCGCACCGATCAGGAGGATGATGCCGTTGGCAGCCATCGAGATCATACGACCCTGTTCAAACTCCGGACTGATGAACTTGAACTCGACCGTATGCGTGCCGGCCGGAACGTGTACGCCGCGCAGCAGGAAGTTGGTCTTGTACATGGGCACCTCGTTGCCGTCGACGTAGGCATGCCACTCGGGGTAGTACACTTCGCTGAAGACGACGAAGCCGGCTGACGCCGAACGCACCGAGAATGTCGTGCGTTGATTGCCAACCTCCGTACGCTGCACCGTTGCAGCCGAGTCGCGCTGCAGAACCTTTACGGCGGCCGCATCCTCGACATACGCTCGCGAGCGTGGGTTGAACGTTCCGTCGCGCAGATGCTCAAGAATGGTCATGCCGTTCTTCTCGGCAACAAGCGTGTCGACGAACCATGCGCGGGGAAGGGCTGACTGATTTGCATAGACCAGCTGACCTGTCTCCTGTGATGCGAACGCCGGCTGCGCATTCGGAAAGATTGGTCGATCGCTGACGATGTACTTGACGTTCAGCAGATCCCACATGAAGGGATTGGTGACCATGCTGTTTCCGGCACGGTCCTCGACGCGTTCACCCGGACGCAGTGGTCCGGCGCCGGCAACATCCAACATGTCCTGATACACACGCAGTTTGGCCGAGCTGTATCCATGCACGTGCTCGATGAAATGCCGTGCCCAAGAGTTCGGCGGTGCCGGCGAAAAGTCGGCGATGCGATAAGGCGTCTTGTCGTTCTTTAGGAAGTCCACCACATCGGTCCGCCGGAACACCGTCCGCTCGACATTCGTCTTCTGCGGGTCGTACGGACGATAATCCACACGCCACAGGTCGATCACGGTTAGCAGGACGAGAAGGGGCATCGCAACTACGGGCTTGATCTTGCGGTGGACGAGCAACAGGATGATGGCGGCGAAGGCCACGGCGATAAGACCTGTCTGTGTCCAATCGCTCGACATGGCGTCGTAGGCCAACTCGGCTACAAAGCCCGCCTGGTCTTGTGGGTATCCCTTTTCGACATAGCCCGCCGTTGCCTGCTCCACGTAGGACTGCTTGCCGCCGCCGCCAGCCACCATGCCCCAAAGGAAGAACAGTGTGCAGAGTCCGCCGATGATCATCGCCGTGCGGCGTTGCGTTGGCGTCGACTCACGGTTCCATCGTAGCACCGAGGTAAGGCCGTAGCCGGCCAGCACGGGAATGGCGAACTGCAGCATGGCCAGAGCTATCTGCGGTGCGCGGAACTTGTTGAATGAAGGGACATTATAGAAGAACACGTCGTACAGCAGAGGGAAGTTCTTGCCGAACGACAACAAAAGCGACACCACCGAGATTGCACCAAGGGCAATCACCAGCGGGTCGCGACGGTGATACCACAGTCCAAGGATGGCCAGTAGCAGCACGCCGATGCCCATGTAGTTGGCCGCATCGGTGAAGCGCATTTGGCCCCAGTACATCATCAGGCGCTGCTGGCGGCCGTTGACGTCAACCTCCATCTTGCCGAACCCATAGTAGTTCGGCACCAGAAAGGTCATCATCTCTTCGGGCGAGAAGCTCCAATTCGTGGCGTACTCATAGTCGTTGCCGCCCGAGGCATCCTGCTTGTTGCCGGCACTTTGCACCAGCGGTGCCGAGCCACGGGTTGAATACGGCGTATACGAACGCGTGGACAGCAGCATGTCTGCATGCGTCGCCAATGCCAGACCCGCCGCGATCGCCAGGGCTCCGCCGGTTCGGAGCACGCTCATTGCCCCTTGCTTGGAAGCAAGTGCCATGATGAGTTCAACGACCATATACAGGGCTACTGCCACGCCGATGTAGAACATCATTTGCGGGTGGGTTGCCCCGACAAGGGCGATAAGGGGCAAGGTAAGGATGAACAGGTTGGTCAGTGTGAAGTTCGTGCGGATGCGCTCCAGGGCCAGGAACAGCCAGGGTAGTGTGGCCAGTGCAACAGGCTTTGTAGAGTGGCCGATCATGATCCACACGATGACGAACGTGGAGAAGATCGCTGCCAGTGCCGAGAACAGGGCAACCATGCGCTCCTGCTGCTTGCTGCGCAGCAGGGCATACACACCCCAACCATAGACGGTGTACCACATGCCGATGCGGGCTGTGTCGTTGTCGGCCAAGTTGCCCAACATGCGTGGCAGGGCAAACAATACCTGCAGGACGATGTCCCACGACCGCTCGCCGGCGGCCAGGAACGAGGCTAGCGAGGGCATACCCGAAAAGATGTACGGCATCCAGAGCGGGAATTCGCCGGTATCCTTTGCCGATTCCAGGTACGGGATAAAGCTAAAGAACGCCACGTTGTCGCTTTCGCCAAGGAAGTTCTTTCCGCCAAAGATGGCGTCGCTGAAGAACACGACGACAGCAAGCAGGATTGCCCCGCAATACAACAGGTCGCGTTTCAGGTCGGCATTCAGCCACGAGGGTTTACCGGGAGTTGCCATGCATCCATGCAATAGGGTTATGTGAAAGGCCAAAGATATGGTATGTTTTGGACCGCTTGAACTGCCGAGGAATGCATGATCAGCTTTGACGAAAAACCGCGACTTGCGGTTGCCGACCTGACGCAGCGGCAGGAGCCGCTGTCGTACGACGATGCGATGCACCTTGTGCGTCGCGCGACGCTGCAACCAACCAATGCGCTGGCCTTGCGCTACATGGGTCAGACGCCGGCTGCGGCGGTCGCAGACCTGCTGTCGAAGACGGCTACGGTGCCGCCACCTTCGTGGGCAACGACACCTCCGCAGCAGGGGCAACCTTTTTCGGAGTATGCCCGGTTGTGGCCGGAGTTGCAGACGTGGTGGTACCGACATGCCATCGGTACACCGTCTCTTCGAGAGCGCATGGTGCTGTTCTGGCACAACCATTTCACGGCCGACTACATCACCGTCTACGTTGCGCAGTACCTGTATAAGCAGTCGCAGCTGTTCAGACAGTATGCCGTCGGGTCGTTCCGGGAGCTGGCGACGAAGGTGGTCGGCGACCCTGCCATGCTGATCTATCTGAACGGTAATCAGAGCATCAAGGGCAATCCGAACGAGAACTTCGGACGCGAATGGTTCGAGCTCTTCACGCTCGGCATCGGCAACTACTCTGAACGTGACATCGTCGAAGCGTCGCGTGCCTTCACCGGCTGGCGCGTCGCAGGATTGGACGGCGTATACAATGCGCAGCTTGCAGACCGTGATACGAAGACCATCCTTGGGCAGACGGGCTCCTGGGACTATCAGGACGTGGTGCGCATAACGCTCGAGCAGCAGGCCTGCCCGCGCTTCCTGGCGCGGAAACTCTTCCGCACCTTCGTCGAGCAGCACCCCAGCGACGACAGTATCAACGCACTCGCAACGGTGATCCGTTCGGCCGACTACGACATGCAGTCCGTGCTTACCACGCTGCTGACGTCGAACGCCTTCTACGAGACGGCCGTGCGTGGAGCGATCATTAAAGCTCCGGCCGACCTTGTCGTCGGCTTGGCCGCGCAGTATGGCATGCTTGAAGTTCATCCTACGGCCATGCTGGCCGTGATGACGCAGCTGGGGCAGGAGATCTTCTATCCGCCGAGCGTCGAAGGTTGGAAGGGCTGGCATAGCTGGATCACGAGCTCGACCTTCCCGTTGCGCCAGCGGTTTGCCGAGAATTTCATTCTTGGCAAGACGGCATCAGGAGCATCGTTGACGGACGGCTCGGGCCAGCCCGTTGCGCCGAACCCAATTGCCTTTGCCAAGTCCATTGCCAATGCCGACGATCCGCGGAAGATCGTCGAAGCGACCTGCAAGGTCATGCTTGCCGTGCCTACGACGCAGGAACAGCGAGCAGTCCTACTTGAGATCCTCTTATCCGGCATTCCGGACTACGAATGGGACATCGACACGCCCGGCGCTGCCGTTCGCGTGCGCGGACTGCTGCAGGCCATCGTTCGAATGCCCGAGTATCAACTGATGTGAGGAAGACCATGGATCGCCGTCGATTTCTTCGCAACGCCGGCCGCACCGGCATCGCTCTTGCAACGCTTCCCGGCGTCGTTGACTCCCTCAGTATGCGCGCTCTTGCGCACGGCAACGACGCGATCGACAAGTTGCTCGGCTCGGGAGACAGGATCCTGGTGCTTATCCAGATGGCCGGTGGCAATGACGGTCTGAACACGGTCGTGCCCATCACCATCGACAAGTACTACACCGACCGTCCTACCATTGCCATTCCCAAGAGCAGTGCACTTCGCATCAACGATGACCTTGGCTGGCATCCTGCAATGCAGGGCTTCCGTGATGCCTTCGATGCAGGCACAATGGCCATCGTACAGGGCGTGACCTATCCGAATCCGGACAGGTCGCACTTCAGGGGCACCGACATCTGGCTGACGGCCACGGATGCCGATGTCTTTGCAAGTACGGGATGGCTTGGTAGGTACCTCGAAACGCTTGCGCCGGGCTATCCGGCTACGCTGCCCGATCATCCATTGGCAATTCAGATCGGCACGTCGATCTCGCTGGGTCTGCTTGGCTCACAAGGTGCTGTAGGCATCAGCTTCCGTGATCCCGACGAGTTCTACCGTCTGGTGAATACGGGTTCGTCCGAAGAGGTGCCGTCAGGTCCGGCTTCTGACACGCCGGCCGGCCGCGAGATTGCCTTCATGCGCGACGTGGCCCGCTCGGCGAATGTCTACGCCAAGGTTGTCAAACAGGCTGCCGATAAAGGCAAGACAACGGTGTCGTATCCCACGTCGGACCTTGGCACGAAACTCAAAGTTGTATCCCAGCTTATCAGTGGCGGTCTATCCTCGCGGATCTATCTGTTATCGTGGGCCGGCTTCAATTTCGACACGCATGCCAATCAAGGGGGCGTCGCAGGAACGCATGCGAATCTGCTGCGCGAGCTCTCCGAAGCCGTGACGGCCTTCATGGCCGACATGAAGGCGCAGGGCCATGACGAACGCGTTGCCGGTATGACGTTCAGCGAGTTTGGACGCAGGGTGATGGAGAACGGCAGTCAGGGTACAGACCACGGCACGGCTGCTCCGCTCTTCGTCTTCGGCAAGCACGTCAACGGTGGTGTCTACGGTGCGCATCCAAGTTTGACCGACCTCGACGATCGGGGCGACATGCTGATGCGATATGACTATCGCGATATCTATGCGTCTGTGCTGTTGCAGTGGCTTGGAGCGCCATCTACACTTGCGCAGAACGTCCTGTTCAAGGATTTCGCTGCCAAGGCGCTACCGTTGTTCAACGTTTCATCGGTGGGCAACGACACGTCGCGTCCGATGCCCGTGGCCATAACCTCGATCGGTCCGAATCCTGCCGTCGATCGCGTGCGCATCCGCGTCGACGTTCCGCCGCTGAGTACTGCCGGCATCACCGTGCGAGACATGGCGGGTAGCGTCGTTCGCACCGCAGGTGTCGACGCATGGTCGGGCCTCTGCGAGATGGACGTTCGTGGGCTTTCGCAAGGAACCTATGTCGTCACCCTGACGGCCGACCGATATACAGCCCATAGTTTCCTCACCGTCCGTCGCTAACGTCATGCTTCAGCGCCTTGCAGTCGTGGCCGCACTTGCACTTCTTTGTCTTGCACCCACAGTGTTCGCACAGCCCCTTACCGACCCCTATCCGTTTGCATTTGGGCCGACGGTACAGATCGATACGGCACTGCTTGGGCCTGTCGAGCCGGCCGGTGCCAAAGGCCGGGTGAAGCTGTCGGACGACGGCCATCTTGTTTCGGCCGATGGCGAGCGCTTGCGACTGTATGGGGTGACGATCCAGTTCGGAGGATGCTTCCCCGACAGCGCGACCGCCATTGCTACGGCGCGTCGTCTGCGCGCTCTGGGCGTCAACCTTGTACGCTTCACCGGCTTCGACTACGTTCTTGTTCCTCCCATAAGTTTCTTTGACGGTGGCACAACGACCGGAGGCGTGAATGCCGAACGAATGCGACGGTTTGACTGGTTCATGCATCAACTCAAGCAGCAGGGGATCTACTCCGTGCTGACCTTCTATGCTGCGTGGCAGCCGCTCCCGGATGACGGCGTGCGTCAGTACGACTCCGTCGGCTGGGGATGCCGTGTACCCATCTTCTTCGACCGCACGGCACAGCAGATCCATCGCAACATGATGCGTTCCGTGCTCGAACATGTAAACCCTTTTACGGGTAATGCCTACAAGGATGAGCCCGCAATGCCTTATGCCATTGCCTTCGAGGATGCGTCGTTGGCTGTATACTGGTTGTATTCGAAAGATGTCAGCCGTGAGAATATCTACGGTTCCGTGAACCTTGGATCGCAGCAGGTTGCCTTGATCGATTCGCTCTTCATTGCATCAATGAAGAACAAGGGGGCCACGACAGACGCTGCGCTGCAGACGCGTTGGAGCACGCAACCCGCGTCGACCGAGAACCGATTGAAGAACGGTGGATTCGAGGATCCGTTCTCGGCAGCATGGACGCTTGGCGTGAATACCACGGGCGGCGCGCAGGCCGTCGAGCAGATCAGCGATTCTGATGTCAAGGAGGGAACGTCGTGTTATCGCTTGCGTGTCGGCAAGCTTGGTGCATCACGGCAGCCCTTCGACATCATCCTGTCGCAGAGCATCAGTCCACTTAAGCGAAGCAGCCGACACAGACTCACATTCTGGGCGCGGACGACGCCGCAGCGCGGACAGCGGAGCATGATGGTCTATGCCTTCAACAGCACCTATCCGTACGACAACTATGGGCTGAACAAAGACCTCACGCTGACGTCGACGTGGCAGCGATTTGACATTACATTCACGAGCATCTCGACAGATGAGGCGACGGCGGCGCTGGCGTTCTTCTGCGGTGCAGATTCCGGCGACGTCTATCTTGACGACGTCCGCTTTGTCGAGATCGGGCACGAGGGTCTTGCCGCAGGTGAGAGTGTCGCAGCCGGAAAGATCCGGCGGAATCTTTTCTGGGAAGAAGACGTGTCGCCGGCGCGAATGAAGGATGTGGCCGGATTCTACCGTGAGCAGTTGACCAGTCTGTTCGATGGCGTGTACAAGCTTGTACGGGATACGCTCAAGAGCGACATGCTGCTGTGTCCGAGCCTTCGCTTCGTGTCGCATTGGGAGAACGTTGCCGCCGACAGCTTTGACATCACCTCGTCGACGGAGTGGCGGACGACGCAGGTGCCGATACTGAACGAGACATCTGACGCCGGACTCTACTCGCACGTCCAGCTAGCACAGGCGGGCAAGGCCCACATCGTCCATCACGCATCCATTCAGTTCCCTCGTTCGTTTCAAAACGACATGATGGCATTCCTTCCGGGATATGCCGGCCTTCACGACTGGGACGGCGTTGTGCAGGGCGTCTTCAGCGGCGCCCCTGTCTATGCGGCAACGCGCATCGACTCGGCGCAGATCTGGGAGCTCTACAACAAGCCGAACGTTCTTGCGCTGATGCCGGCAACAGCCCTGCGTCTGCGCCGAGGTGATGTTGCTGCCTCGACCAAGAAGCTCACCATCGCCGTTGCGAACGAAGCCCTGGAATATCCACGGCGTTTTACCCAGCCCTTCTTCCTGAACGTCTACTCTGACCAGAGAATGTCGCTCTTCCGCACGGTCGAGATGCAGCGCGGTACCCAGGCAGTTGGCAGTTTCCTGCCGCACCGTGAGATATCGGTGCTGACCGGTGATGTAGATCGACGTCAGCTCGACGCCGAGAATGAACAGATCTTCTGGAATTCCGACCTTGGTGTATACCGCTTGGTCACGCCACGATCCATCAGCGTAACGGGAGCCTTGCAGGGCGAGATCCATGACGTTGGACCGATGCGCGTCGAGCAGACAGCTGGCGCCGGTCACGCCACTGTTGCGCTGACGTCGCTTGATAGTCTGCCGTTGGATGTTGCGTCGCAGGCACTCATGGTGATCTCGACGCGGGCGCTTAACGAAGGAGCCGAGTTCGATGTCGCTACGAATGAACTCTCGAAGTACGGTCGTGGAGCCACGCAGATGGAGGGCGCGACGATGCGTCTGACCATGCCGAGTGGCGGTGCCGACAGTTTGCTGGTGCAGGCCTTGGGGGCTGACGGTCGTCCGTCGGGCTGGAGTCGCACTGTTGCACCCTCGGCACTTGGCCGGTTCACGTTCACGATCAACACGGCCCAGGCTGCTACGCCGTGGTTCATGCTGCGCTACGTGCGCGTGCCGACGTCGGTCGGCGAACACGATGCCGTTGCTATCCGCATCGTTCACGACGGTGCTTCCGGAACGGTGCGCACATATGCGCCCAACGGCAGTGATGTCCAGATCGTGGCACTTGACGGAAGTGTTGCGTTGCGGACGATGTTGCATGATGCATTTGCCGAGACAGACCTGTCGTCGTTGGCCTCGGGTGCCTACGTTGTGCGCGTCGCTGCGGGCGGAACCGTGCGGTCGCTGCCGATCATGCATCTCGAACGGTGACGCCGCGGCTGCGGTTCGTCGGTGCAGGGGAGCGCATCAGTCAAGAAACAAGTACGGGCGCCAGCCATCGTCGGCAGTGCCGATGTACTGCTTCAGGAAGGCCACCGGATGCGGTCGCTTTGGCGTCGTGAGCAGGCGCATGTTCGCCTCGTCCGGCGTTCGGTTGCGCTTGCGATTGTTGCATGACAGGCAGGCGCATACCAAGTTCTCCCACTGGTCCATGCCGCCGCGCGAGCGCGGTATCACGTGATCTACGGTTAGCGGTGGCGATGATGTGCCGCAGTACTGACAGCGGTGGTTGTCGCGCCGAAGGACATTCTTGCGCGACAGGTCGATCTTCTTGTAGGGCACACGGATGTAGGCAGACAAGCGGATCACAGACGGGAAGGGGAATCGCGTGCGCACGGTTCGGATCTGGCAGTCGGTGCGTTCCTCGACGATCTCGGCCTTTGCAAGGACAACAAGCAGCAATGCCTTCTTGGTACTGCAGACGCTCACAGGTTCGTAGGACTGGTTAAGGACCAGTACCCTCGAGTTGAGCGACAGATGTCGAGCCTCGTACAGAGGCTGACCTATGGCAGCATGACCAGCGAAGATTGGCGTATCGAAGACGACCCTCCTTATGGCTACGGAGAATATAGGGGCGGGGAACGTATTTTCGCCAACTGATTACGAATTCGTTCTCCACGGCCTGTTACTCCATGCATCGGTTACCCGCGATCCTAGCGCTTGAAAACGGCATCACAGTCTCTGGCACAGCCATCGGCGCCATTGGCGCAGAGGCCTCTGGCGAACTCGTCTTCAACACGGCCATGACCGGGTATCAGGAGGTCCTTACCGACCCCTCATACAAAGGGCAGATCGTCACCTTCACCTATCCCCACATCGGGAACTACGGTGTGAATGAAGAGGACATCGAGAGTGACCGCGTGCAGGCCTCCGGAATGGTCGTACATGAGCTGTCTCGCGTCACGTCCAACTGGCGCGCCTCGACATCGCTGCAGTCCTACCTTGAAGCATCTGGCGTAGCCGGTATCGACGGCGTGGACACGCGCCGCATCGTACGCATCCTTCGTTCTGAGGGGGCCATGCGTTGCGTCATCGCGCACGGCGAAGGTCTCGACCCTCGGGAACTCGTCGAGCGGGCACGTGCCGTTCCGGACATGAATGGCCTGGACCTGACACCATTGGTCACGACCGCCGCCCCCTATCACTACATCCCTGAAGCGGGTGGTGAATGGGGCTATGCGCAACTTGCCGGCGAGCCGAAGCGGTTCCGGGTCACGGCCATTGATTTCGGCATCAAGCGAAACATCCTTCGTCAGCTGTCTGCCTACGGCTGCGACATCACCGTCCTGCCGGCAACGGCGACGGCGGCCGACGTCATGGCGACGGAACCTGACGGCATCTTCCTGTCGAACGGGCCTGGTGATCCTGCCGCCGTCACGCAGGGTATTGCCACGGTACGGGAGCTGATCGGACAGCGGCCCATCTTTGGTATTTGTCTTGGCCATCAGATCCTGGCGTTGGCCGTCGGGGCCAATACCTACAAGCTCACCTTCGGGCATCGCGGGGCGAATCACCCCGTCAAGAACCTCGACACGGAAGCCATCGAGATCACCTCGCAGAACCACGGCTTTGCTGTCGACCCCTCGACCCTGCCGGCAAATGCGCGGGTCACGCATGTCAACCTGAACGACCAAACCTGTTCCGGCATAGCGCTTACGGATGCGCCGGCATTTGCCGTACAGTATCACCCCGAGGCCTCGCCCGGGCCGCATGATTCCGACTACCTGTTCCGACAGTTTGTTGGAATGATGTCGGGAGTTGGCGTCTGACGTCGTTTCCCCCTCTGCCGCCGACGTTCGAGCCCCGGTCGTCCGGGCCCCGGCCCGTCCCTCGCACAGTAGATTTCCCGATGCTTTCCTGCACGCCAGTTTGCAGGGTACTCTTCTGACACCTATATTTGTCGGCTCTGGTACCGGGCAGGTACTCAAGCGGTCAACGAGGGCAGACTGTAAATCTGCTGGCTACGCCTTCGGAGGTTCGAATCCTTCCCTGCCCACGATTTCGGGAGACTTGTCCGCAAGGGCAGGACTGCGGGAGTAACTCAGTTGGTAGAGTCACAGCCTTCCAAGCTGTTGGTCGCGGGTTCGAGTCCCGTCTCCCGCTCAAGTTGACCCTGACGCCGATTGCCCGAACGTGGAATTGGCCGAAGGGGAAGCGTGTCTCTGGCAGAGCAGTGACCGCTGATGTAGCTCAGTTGGTAGAGCACCACCTTGGTAAGGTGGAGGTCACCGGTTCAATCCCGGTCATCAGCTCGACATACGGGTGTAGCTCAACTGGTAGAGCAGCGGTCTCCAAAACCGCAGGCTGCGGGTTCAAGTCCTGCCGCCCGTGCGATTGAATACACGAACCTCGGAGAGGATCAGATGTTCGGATTGACAAAGTCCTTCTTCACGGAAGTGTCGAAGGAGATGAAGAAAGTCTCGTGGCCCACGCGCGAGCAGCTTCGTGAGAGCACCATGGTGGTGATCGTTACCACGTTGCTCATCACAGCAATCGTGTTCGTGATCGATCAGGGCATGACCTACGTCACGAAGTTCATTTACTGATCGAACCTCGTATGAGCCAGCAACAGCCACAGACCATACCGGTAGACTACCGTTGGTATGCGATCCGGACCTACACCGGCCACGAGGCCAAGGTGAAGGCCTCGATCGAGACCGAGATGGTTCGTCTTGGGATGCAGAATCGCGTCAGAAGCGTCGTGATTCCTCAGGAGACGGTGTATGTCGTTCGCAATGGCAAGCGCCATGTGGTCGTGCGCAACATCATGCCGGGATACATCCTGGCGGAGTTGTTGTACGATCGGCATTTGCGGGACATCATCCAGTCGCTGCAGTCGGTGGTGAGCATGGTTGGCAGTCAGTCCGGACCGCAGCCGCTGCAGAACGACGAGGTTGCGCGTATTCTGGGTCGTATCGAAGAGCGGAAGGACGTCACGACGGTGGAGACGACGTTCCGCGAGGGCGACCCTGTCAAGGTCATTGACGGTCCTTTTGCCTCCTTCACGGGAACGGTCAAGGAAGTCAATGTCGAAAAGCAGAAACTCAAGGTGGAGGTTGGCATTCTTGGTCGGAAGACACCGATCGAGTTGGACTTCCATCAGGTTGAACTAGAGAATCACTGACGGGATCCGGGAGTCGGGCGGCGGCAATGCCGCAGGCACGACGATCGCACCGTAATCCGATCACACAATAGGTTATTGCGATGGCAAAGAAGGTAATGGGTTCCTTCAAGCTCCAGCTTAAGGCTGGAGAGGCAACGATGGCTCCGCCGGTTGGTCCGGCATTCGGTCAGCGTGGTCTCCCCGGCATGGAGTTTGTAAAGCAGTTCAACGCCAAGACGGCGAAGCAGTCGGGCACGATCCTGCCTGTCGTTGTGACGTTCTACAGCGACAAAAGCTTCACGTTCGAGGTCAAGTCTCCGCCGGCACCGGTGCTGCTGATCAAGGCAGCCGGCATCGACAAGGGATCTGCCGCTCCGAACAAGACCAAGGTTGGCAAGGTCACGCGTGCTCAGCTGGAAGAGATCGCCAAGATCAAGATGGCCGACCTGAACTGCACCACCATGGAGAGTGCTGTGAGCATGATCGCGGGCACGGCTCGTTCCATGGGCATCAACGTCGAAGGTTAATTCACCCACCGTTGGAGGCATGGTGTCGGCCATTGGCCGGCATAGCCGTTTGTACAACGAAACAAAGGATACTGCGCAATGGCACAAGGCAAGCGCTACAAGAAGGCGGCGAAAAGCTACGATCGCGCCGCTGTGTATGATTACAAGAAGGCCATCGACCTTGTCAAGGTCAATGCGACGGCAAAGTTCGACGAGTCGTTCGACGTTGCCATGAACCTTGGCGTCGACCCGCGGAAGGCTGATCAGCTTGTTCGCGGAACGGTGTCGCTGCCGCACGGTACGGGCAAGAGCGTCCGCGTGCTGGTTGTTGCCAAGTCGCCCAAGGACAAGGAAGCACTTGAGGCCGGAGCCGACTATGCGGGCTTCACGGACTACCTCGAGAAGCTGCAGGGTGGCTGGGCCGACATCGACATCATCATTGCCACGCCGGACGTTATGGGCGAGCTTGGAAAGCTTGGTCGTATCCTCGGACCGCGCGGTCTGATGCCGAACCCCAAGAGCGGCACGGTGACGTTTGACGTTGCCAAGGCTGTTACCGAGGTCAAGGCGGGCAAGATCGAGTTCCGCGTCGACAAGGCCGGCAACGTGCACGCATCGGTGGGCAAGTGCTCGTTCGGTGCAGACAAGTTGGCCGACAACGTGCAGACGTTCATTCAGACGGTGTTGCGTGCGAAGCCGGCAACGGCCAAGGGCAAGTACGTCAAGAGCGTCAGCTTCAGCTCCACGATGGGTCCGTCGGTCAAGGTCGACGAGCACTCCGTCGGTGCCGACCACTAATTCACGGTTATTACGCACGCCAACCGATCTGCTTCTACCCCCTAACCGGGTTGATCGGAAGGCATCACATTGTCAAACGGAGCTATGGTAACGAAGGAACAAAAACAAGCGACCGTCGCTGAACTCGCCGAGTTCATCCGCGGAGCTTCGAGCTTGTACTTCGTGGACTTCACGGGAATGTCTGTAACGGAAGATCGAAACTTCCGCGCACAGCTTCGCGAGAAGGGCGTATCGATGAAGGTGGCGAAGAACACCCTTATCCTGCGCGCACTGGCCGAGGTCGGTGGCTACGAATTCGATGCGAAGAAGCTGTTCGGACAGACGGGCGTCATCGCCGGTGCCAGTGACCCGATCGGACCTGCCAAGGTGATCCGCCAGTTCTTTGATAAGGGCGAAAAGCCCAAGCTCAAGGTGGCGTTCGTCGAGGGGCAGATGTTCGACGGTTCGCAGCTCAAGGCCGTGTCGGAACTGCCGACACGCGAAGACATGATTGCCGGCATCGTGGGCAGCCTTCATGCGCCCATCTCCGGCATCGTGGGCAGCATCAACGCCGTCATGCGCGACGTTGCTGGTCTTATCGAAGAAGTCGCCAAGAAGAAGGCGGCTTGATCCTTACACCTTTCGCAAACACGTTTTATCACGGAGAACAACATGTCCGCAATCGTTGAAGAACTCGTTGAAAAGATTGGCGCATTGACCCTCGTCGAGGCTGCCGAACTCAAGAAGGCCCTTGAAGACAAGTTTGGCGTAACGGCTGCCGCCCCTGTCATGATGGCTGCCGGTGCTCCGGCTGCCGGTGCTGCTGCTGCCGCCGAAGAGAAGACCGAATTCGACGTCGAACTGACGGACGGTGGTGCTCAGAAGCTCAACGTCATCAAGGTTGTGCGCGAAGTCACGGGTCTTGGTCTGAAGGAAGCCAAGGACCTCGTCGAAGGCGCACCCAAGCTCGTCAAGGAGCAGCTGCCCAAGGCCGACGCCGACGCGCTCAAGAAGAAGCTCGAAGAAGCTGGCGCCAAGGTTACGCTCAAGTAATCGATGTACATGCAGACAACCCCGGAATGGCGTTACACGCCGTTCCGGGCGTTGTTGTTTTGACGGCTTTCTCACGGTACGGCGGTTTGACGGACATGCACTGCCCCCTTTCATCAACCATCGACGGGATTTCGTGACGGGCGAACGAGCGTTCGCTGGTCACGAGATTCTGTTTTTTTAGAGCACTCTGGAGCACCCATGAACGGTCCCCAGGATCCTTCGATGTACACGCAGCACCTTGTGCGTCTGCGCGATCGCATCACGTTTGGCAACCTTCATCGCGAAGTCGACTATCCCGACCTGCTTGGACTGCAGGTGGATTCGTACGACGACTTCCTGCAGGAGGGTACCCACTCCAACGATCGCCGGATGCTAGGTCTGCAGCGTGCATTCCTGAACAATTTTCCGATCGAAGACAACTCCGGCGTGTACGAGCTGAGTTTCATCGACTACATGGTCGAGAAGCCGAAGTACACCGAGGAGGAGTGTCGCGAGCGCGAGCTGACGTATGCCAAGACGCTGAAGGCACGCCTTCGACTGTCGTCGAAGGCCGATCCAAGTTCGGAGGACTACATCGAGGCCATTGATCAGGAAGTGTACCTGGGCAACATCCCTGCGATGACGCCCCGCGGTACGTTCATCATCAATGGTGCCGAGCGCGTGGTGGTGGCCCAGCTGCACCGCTCGCCCGGTGTGTTCTTCGATGATGCCATTCACCCGAACGGAACGAAGATCTACTCTGCACGGATCATCCCGTTCAAGGGGTCGTGGGTTGAGTTTACGACGGACATCCACGACGTGATGTATGCCTACATCGACCGGAAGAAGAAGTTCCCCGTGACGACGCTCCTGCGTGCGCTTGGTTATTCGAGCGACGAGGACTTGCTGGCCCTGTTCGACCTTGCCGTCGACGTGCCGGTTGCGTCGCTGAACGAGGACTACCTTGGCCGTCGTATCGCTTCGGACGCCGTGGATATGTCCACGGGCGAGATCGTTGCCTCGCGCGACAACATCCTTTCCGAGGAACTGCTGGCAGTTCTTCGGCAATCGGATGTCGAGTCGCTGAAGGCGTACAAGTACGAAAGCGCCAACGACGAGCCGATCATTGCCAAGACACTGCTGAAGGACACGTCGCGTACAACCGACGATGCTCTTGAGACGATCTACCGCCAGCTGCGCTCGTCCGATCCGCCGGATCGCGATACCGCCTGGGGTCTGCTCGAGAAGCTGTTCTTCAATCCCAAGCGTTACGACCTTGGCGTCGTGGGCCGCTATCGTATCAACGAGAAGCTTGGCATGACGGTGCCGCTTGACGTCACGACGCTGACGGTTGACGACATCGTTTCCATCGTGAAGTATCTGATCGACCTGCGTGACGCCAAGGTGTCTGTCGACGATATCGACCACCTGTCGAACCGCCGCGTCCGCACCGTGGGCGAGCAGCTCGAAGCCACCTTCAACCTTGGTCTAACGCGTATGGCGCGTACGATCAAGGAGCGCATGAGCGTGCGCGACAGCGAGAACATCACGCCGGCCGAACTGGTGAATGCACGTACGATCACGAGCGTCATCAACCAGTTCTTCGGGACAAATCAGCTGTCGCAGTTCATGGATCAGACGAATCCGCTCAGCGAGATCACCCACAAGCGCCGTACCTCGGCTCTTGGCCCGGGCGGTCTGACACGCGAACGCGCAGGATTCGAGGTTCGCGACGTTCACTATACGCACTACGGACGCCTCTGCCCGATCGAAACGCCGGAAGGTCCCAACATCGGTCTGATCTCGTCGCTTGCCATCCACGCTCGCATCAACAAGTTCGGCTTCATCGAGACGCCGTACTACAAGGTGGTGAATGGCGTTGTGGCAGACGAGATCGAGTTTCTGGCGGCTGACAAGGAAGAACAGCAAATCATTGTTCCGGCATCGACGCCCAAGGACAGCAAGGGTCGTCTGCTTGGTGACACCGTCAAGGCGCGCCTCTCGGGCGACTACAAGGTCGTCCACCCCACAGACGTGCACTACATGGAAGTGTCGACCGACCAGATCACGTCGCCTGCTGCTTCGTTGATCCCCTTCCTTGAGCATGACGACGCCAACCGTGCGCTCATGGGTTCGAACATGCAACGGCAGGGAGTGCCCCTGCTGCGCCCCGAAGCACCGGTCGTCGGTACGGGCATGGAAGCTCGCGTCGCTCGCGACTCCCGCTCGCTGGTCATGGCCGAAGCCGATGGCGTGGTCGAGTACGTGTGCGGCGACTACGTTCGCGTGCGCTACGACGATCTGCGTTCGGAAGAAGAAAAGATGGTCGCCTTTGATGACGACCGCGTCGTGACCTATCCGTTGCTCAAGTTCTATCGCACGAATCAGGACACGTCGATCAATCAGCGTCCGCTCGTCAAGGTAGGCCAGCGCGTCAAGCGCGGTCAGCCGTTGATCGACGGAGCGTCGACAGAACAGGGCGAACTCGCACTCGGACGCAACGTGCTGGTGGCCTTCATGCCCTGGCGCGGATACAACTTCGAAGACGCTATTGTGCTCAGCGAGCGCATGGTGGCCGAAGATGTGTTCACGTCGATCCACATCGAAGAGTTTACCCTTCAGGTTCGCGACACCAAGCGTGGCGAAGAAGAGTTCACGCGCGAGATTCCGAACGTCAGCGAAGAGGCCACAAAGGATCTCGACGAACGCGGTATTGTTCGCGTCGGCGCAAAGGTCCGCGAAGGCGACATTCTGATCGGCAAGATCACGCCGAAGGGCGAAACGGATCCGACGCCGGAAGAGAAGCTGCTGCGCGCCATCTTTGGTGACAAGGCGGGCGACGTCAAAGACGTCTCCCTCAAGGCACCGCCGGGACTCAAGGGCACGGTCATCAACACCAAGCTCTTTGCCCGTCGCGTACTCACGAGCGATTCCGAGTTCCGCGCCGAAGAGAAGAAGCGTCAGGATCTGATCACGAAGCGCGAGCAGCAGGCACTGCGTTCGCTTGATGCAGACTGTGCCGAGCGTATCGGCACCTTGCTCGACGGCGAAACATCGCTCGGCATTCGCAGCTCCAACGATTCGGTCGTCTTCCGCTCGGGCATCAAGCTCGCTGCCAAGGACATCCTTGCCAAGTTCGAAGGCGGCACCTTTGTGCCGTCGATGATGAACTACGAGAACGACTGGGTGTCGGACAAGAAGAAGATGCAGCTTGTGCGCGACCTGGTCGACAACTACATGAACCGTCGTTCCGGCATCATCGCCGATGCACGGGTCGAGCGCAACAAGATTGCTGCCGGCGACGAACTCCAGCCTGGCATTCTGCAGATGGCAAAGGTCTACGTGGCCAAGAAGCGCAAGCTGCAGGTGGGCGACAAGATGGCAGGACGCCACGGAAACAAGGGTATCGTGTCCAAGATCGTTCCGCTCGAGGATATGCCTTTCCTTCCGGATGGAACACCCGTTGACATCGTGCTCAACCCGCTGGGCGTGCCCTCACGTATGAACCTGGGTCAGCTGTACGAGACCGCTCTTGGCTGGGCCGCAAAGAAGCTCGGCGTGCACTTTGCAACGCCGATCTTCGACGGTGCATCGTGGGACGAGGTCGGTGACTATCTCGAGAAGGCCGGTCTGCCCCGCACGGGCAAGACCCCGCTCATCGACGGTCGTACCGGCGATCAGTTCGACAACGAGGTCACGGTAGGCATCATCTACATGATGAAGCTCTCACACCTTGTCGACGATAAGATCCACGCACGCTCCATCGGACCCTACTCCCTTATCACGCAACAGCCGCTAGGGGGCAAGGCACAATTCGGTGGTCAGCGCTTGGGCGAGATGGAAGTGTGGGCACTTGAAGCATACGGTGCCGCACATACGCTGCAGGAGATGATCACGGTCAAGTCGGACGACGTGACCGGACGGGCGAAGATGTACGAGTCCATGGTAAAGGGCGAGAACATGCCGAACCCGAATATTCCGGAATCGTTCAACGTGCTTGTACGCGAGCTGCAAGGCTTGTGTCTTGATGTCAAGATCGACTGATCTGCCGGCCGCCTCTCTACTACACGAAAAAATCTCACGAGGTTGTGATGCAATATCAATTCATTCCGAAGCGTGGCTTCTCGCAGATCACGATTCGCATTGCGTCGCCGGATGACATCCTGAACCGTTCCCACGGTGAAGTGACGAAGCCGGAAACGATCAACTACCGTTCGTTCCGTCCGGAAAAGGACGGTCTGTTTTGCGAAAAGATCTTTGGTCCGATTCGCGATTGGGAATGCGCCTGCGGTAAGTACAAGCGAATTCGCTACAAGGGAATCGTCTGCGACCGCTGCGGCGTCGAGGTGACGCAGAAGTCCGTGCGCCGCGAGCGCATGGGACACATCATGCTCGCCGTTCCCGTTGTCCACATCTGGTTCCTGCGTTCACTCCCCAGCAAGATCTCGGGCGTGATCGGCATGCCAACCAAGGATGTCGAGCGGATCGTCTACTACGAATCGTACGTCGTGATCCAGCCAGGTTCGACGGGCCTGCAGCCCAAGGACCTGCTTACGGAAGATCAGTACCTTGACGTCCTTGCCAACCTGCGTCCGGAAGAACGCAACATGGACGACGAGGACCCGCGCAAGTTCATCGCCCTGATCGGCGGCGAAGCCGTGAAGGAACTGCTGCGCCGTGTTGATGCCGACGAAGACTACTACCGCATGCGCGACGTTGCCCGCGAAGACCTTTCGCAGGCCAAGAAGGCCGACGTGCTGAAGCGACTGCGCATTCTTGACGCGTTCCGAAGTGGCGAAGGCAAGGAGCCGAACCGTCCCGAATGGATGGTCCTCGACATCATCCCTGTGATCCCGCCGGACCTGCGTCCGCTGGTGCCGCTTGAAGGCGGCCGCTTTGCTACGTCTGACCTGAATGACCTGTACCGTCGCGTCATCATCCGCAATAACCGTCTGAAGCGCCTGATCGACATCAAGGCGCCCGAGGTGATCCTGCGGAACGAGAAGCGCATGTTGCAGGAGGCTGTTGACGCGCTGTTCGATAACTCGCGTCGTGCCGTCCGCAGCGAATCACAGCGTGCACTCAAGTCGCTCGCCGATACGCTCAAGGGTAAGACGGGTCGCTTCCGTCAGAACCTGCTTGGTAAGCGCGTTGACTACTCAGGCCGTTCGGTCATCGTTGTCGGCCCCGAGCTGAAGCTGTACGAGTGCGGCCTTCCGAAGGACATGGCCGTCGAGCTCTTCAAGCCGCTTGTCATCCGCAAACTCATCGAGCGCGGTCACTGCAAGACGGTAAAAAGTGCCAAGAAGATGGTCGAGAAGAAGACCACCGAAGTGTGGGACATTCTCGACAAGGTGATCGACGGACATCCGGTGCTGCTCAACCGTGCTCCCACGCTGCACCGTCTGGGTATTCAGGCCTTCCAGCCCAAGCTGATCGAAGGCAAGGCCATCCAGCTGCACCCGCTTGTGACGACGGCCTTCAACGCTGACTTCGACGGTGACCAGATGGCCGTGCACGTGCCGCTGAGCCACGAAGCCCAGCTCGAAGCACTGCTGCTCATCCTGTCGGCCCACAACATCATGCACACGCAGAATGGCGAGCCGATCGCCGTTCCGTCGCAGGACATGGTTCTGGGTACGTATTATCTGACCAAGGTTCGTCGCGGCGCGCTCGGCGAAGGCAAGATCTTTTCGTCACCCGACGAGGTCATCATTGCCTACAACAGCAAGCGCATCAGCCTGCACGCCAAGGTCAAGGTTCGTATCCCTGGTGTTTCCGAGCTGGTCGAAACCACTGTCGGTCGTATCCAGTTCAACCAGATCGTACCGTCTGAGATCGGCTATCTGAACGAGCTGCTCACCAAGAAGCGTCTGCGTCAGATCATCTCGCTGTGCTTCCGCAAGGCTGGCCTTGCAAAGACCGTCGAATTCCTTGACAAGCTCAAGGAGGCCGGCTTCACAACGGCAACGCGCGGTGGCTTGAGCGTGTCGATCGCCGACGTTGTTGTGCCCGACGAAAAGGTAAAGATCATCGATAGTGCCCAGAAGGAAGTCGATAAGATCGAGGACTATTACCACTCGGGTGTGATCACCGAAGGCGAGCGCTACAACAAGATCATCGACATGTGGTCGACGGCAACGAACCGTGTTGCCGATAAGCTTTACAGCGAACTGCAGACAAACCTTGATGGCTTCAACACATTCTGGATGATGTTGGACTCGCAGGCTCGCGGTTCGAAGGAGCAGATCCGTCAGCTTGCAGGTATGCGCGGTCTGATGGCCAAGCCGCAGAAGACGGCCACGGCATCGAGCGCCGAACTCATCGAAAACCCGATCATCTCGAACTTCAAGGAAGGTCTGACCATCCTTGAGTACTTCATCTCGACGCACGGTGCCCGTAAGGGTCTTGCCGATACGGCTCTCAAGACGGCCGACGCCGGTTACCTCACACGCCGTCTGCACGACGTTGCACAGGACATGGTGATCTCCGTTGACGACTGCGGAACGATCCGCGGCGTGGAGATGCGGGCCCTGAAGGATGGCGAGGACGTGAAGGAGCCGCTGTACGAGCGCATCCTTGGACGTGTGTCGCTGATGGACGTCGTTGACCCCCTTACGAACAAGATGCTTGTGAAGAAGGGCGAAGTGATCACCGAAGAGATCGCCTCCGAGATCGAGCAGTCATCGCTCGAAATGGTGATGATTCGCTCGGTTCTTACCTGCGAGTCGCGTCGTGGCGTCTGCGCCAAGTGCTACGGACGAAACATGGCTACCGGCCAGGTTGTCGATACCGGCGAGGCTGTGGGTACGATCGCATCGCAGTCCATCGGTGAGCCTGGTACGCAGCTTACACTCCGTACGTTCCACACGGGTGGTACGGCTTCGCTGTCGTCGTCGCAGAGCTTGGCCCAAGCCAAGTTCGACGGTGTGGTGCAGTTCGAGAACATCCGCTATGTGTCGTACGAAGGCGACTTCGAAGAGATCAACGTTGTTGTCTCGCGTGCCGGTGTCATCAACATCATCGAGCCTGAATCAAACCGCATTCTGACGAAGTACGATGCCGTTTACGGCGCCGAACTGAAGGTCAAGGAAGGCGACAAGATCAAGAAGGGCGACACGCTGTACGAATGGGATCCGTACAACGCCGTGATCATTACGGAAAAGTCGGGTCGTGTTCGCTATCGCGACCTGGTGCCGAACCTGACGTACAAGGAAGCAATCGACGAGCAGACGGGTCACACGGCGAAGATCGTGACTGACTCGCGTGACCGCACGAAGAGCCCTGCAATCGAGATCGTCGACGACGAAGGCGTGCTGATCCAGAGCTACATCATTCCGACGCGTGCACAGATCGTAGTGGACGATGGCGAAGTGGTGAGCGTTGGTTCGAAGCTTGTGAAGATGCCTCGCGACCTTGGTCGTCTGCGCGACATCACGGGCGGTCTGCCGCGCGTTACCGAGCTGTTTGAAGCTCGCGCACCGCAGGCGCCTGCAGCGGTTGCCGAGATCGACGGTATCGTTTCGATCGACAAGCCGAAGCGCGGCTCGCGCGTGCTGACGGTGACGTCGCTCGACGGTGAAATGAAGCGCGACTACAGTGTGCCGATCGGTAAGCACGTGCTTGTGCAGGAAGGCGACCTTGTGCGCGCCGGCGACCGTCTGACCGAAGGTGCCATCAACCCGCACGACATTCTGCACATCAAGGGTATCAACGAGGTGCAGTCGTACCTGGTGAACGAGATCCAGGAAGTGTACCGCATGCAGGGTGTGAAGATCAACGACAAGCACATCGAAGTGATCGTCCGCCAGATGCTGCAGAAGGTACGCGTGACAGACTCCGGCGACTCGCAATTCCTCGAAGGCGACCAGGTCGACCGTATGCGCTTCACGGATGAGAACGAGCACCTCAAGGCCTGCGTTGTTGTCACCGATAAGGGCGACAGCAAGTTCAAGGTCGGTCAGATCGTTGATAAGCGCATCTTGAAGGAAGTGAATGCCGAGCTGAAGAAGAAGGAGAAGGAAATCGCACGTAGCCGGGTTGCCGAGCCCGCCATTGGCGAGCCGCTCCTGCTGGGTATCACGCAGGCATCGCTCACGACGGAGTCGTGGCTGTCCGCAGCATCCTTCCAAGAGACGACACGCGTGCTGGCTGATGCATCGGCAGCTGCAAAGTCCGACCGTCTGCAGGGTCTGAAGGAGAACATCATTCTTGGTCAGCTCATCCCGGCCGGTACGGGTCTGCGCAGCTATCAGGAAATGCTTGTCAGCAGCGCCGTCGGCAATATCTTTGGTGCCGAAGCCATCATTCCGATGGTCGAGGAGCCTGTCGAAGAGCCTGCACGCAAGCCTGCACGAAAGAAGCCGGCACAAGCCTAAGGCTGGTAGAACGAAGCACGAATCACACGGCCCCTCAACGATATCATCGCTGAGGGGCCTCTTGTTTTCAAGGCATTCCATACCACGCATGTTGCTTGGACATCTCTCGACATCATTGCGCCATCACTGCATGTTTCGCATTGCCCCCTGCCTGATCCTTGCTCTTGTTGCCGTTATGCAGGCGGCAGGACAGGGTGTCGACACCTTGCGTGTTCCGACGGGCGCTGACGTGCAGTTCATGGTCGAGGGTGGCGGAAGGGTTGTGATGGTGTCCGGTCAGCGCGCCTATCATCGGGCAATGCGTCCGGACGGCCGCGATACAACATGGCAACGCCTGCCATACATGCCCCGCACCAGCTCTTCCATCTATGTCAACGGTGATACCGTCGTCCTTGTCGATGCCGCCGATTCTTGCCGCATCACACATAACGCAGGCATGTCGTGGCAGTCAACGCTGGCCGTACCCAATGTACTTGCCGTCGTGCATGGCGGCCGTGTCGTTGTTGCCATTCATGACTGCGAGGGTGATCTGGTCGTGATGTCACTGTATGACGTCGAGGCCGACACCGTGCGCTACCTGTCGTCGCCGATCCCCTGTACCAGCACGATCGACGTTGCATCGAGTGCCGAATCATGCTGGATCGCCGCCTATGCCAGCACGTCGGGTGCCGCGCCCAAGGGTGATGTTTGGCGCATCGATATGCGATCAGGCCCAATAGGTATGTGGGAGCCGGAGTATGATTCGCTGGCAACGTATGTGACGACAATGCGCGATGGTCGTGTTGGACGTTGGCAGCACGACACGCTGCGATCAGTTTCTGTGCCGGTGCAGACCATGGTGCTGCCGTATCCGTCGGCCGACCTGGGATATCCGCTCGACGTGATGTATGCATCCGGACGCTGGTACATTGTGATGCCAAGCGGCATCTTCACGTCAGTCGATGGTCTGGCATGGCAACGCAACGCCGCGATGTCGGCCCGTATGCCGCTTCGGTGTTGGGCCACAGCCGACACCACAGCACTGTGCAGCAAAGAAGGCTTCGGTCCGTTCACATGGAACATCCCCTCGGCAACGGCATCGGCCTTCAATACCGGTCTCGTTGCTCCGCTCACAACCGAGCCACTTCTCGGTGTAAATGATCTTGTCGTCTACGCCGATTCATGGGTCGACATCGCATCTCGCGGCATGGTGATATGGGGCGATGCGCCTGCGCCTTCGGCCGTTGTATCAGTGCGCTACGGCGATGAGCAGCAGCGTCGTTCGACGGTGTATCGTGGCCGCGTGTGGACTTATGGTGGCGAAAGCACGATGTCGTTCGACGTTGCAACGCGCACTTCGCGCGTCGAGGTGACCGGCCAGCCGGTCTATGCCGTGACCCGCCTTGGCAATAGCGACGTCATCTGGCAGGGACGTGACCTAAAGATCCGCCGGGACGGTTCCTCGCAGTGGGAGTCGCTGCGGACCATCGTCACCAACGACGGTGCCGACGGACAGATCCTTGGCATCGCCGGTACGGATCGCGTGGTCGTGGTGGTCGCTCTGGCTTACGACCAGCAGAGTGACCGCATGTTCCTGCGCAGCTATGCCTGCGACAGCACGGGCGAGGAGCTGACGGGCTGGCGCCTGCTCACGCTGATGGAAGCCGACGTGAATTGGCGGACCTTCGACGTGCGTAGTGCAGGTGCTGCTGTTGTGGTTTGGACGGGTGACGCAGCGTATATCACGGACGATGACGGCACATCGTGGACGCTGCATACGCCGCCGTTTGCGTCGCAGCTGCCCCTTGCTTCAACGTCCGATGGACTTGCCGTCTGGTCGCCTGCGCCGCAGGCGCTATGGGTCACGGCCGATGCCGGCCGCACGTGGACGCGCACCGTTATACCCATGGGCATCGACGATGTGCGCAGCGTGGCAACAACACCGGGATACTACCACCTGCTCACACCCGAAGGTGTGATACGCGTTCCGCGTGTGACAACGGGCGTGGACGTGGTGACGCCAACGTCGGACGAGTACCGCCCAGTGCGCCACGGCAGTGAATTGCACGTGTCTGCCACTGCCCCTTGTACCATGAAGCTGGTTGACATGCAGGGCAGGGCAGTGCGTATCAGTGCAACCATGATCATTGACATGGATGGTCTGGCGCAAGGTATGTATCATTGCATTGTCGAGTCGCCGCATACAGTAACCGTAACGCAAGTGACGGTTTGTTGTCGGTAGCATGGTTTTGTTCCGGACAGTTTGACGTTCAACGTTGCACGAGGTCGCATGATGCGCACACTTCTTCTTGCCTGTTTGCTGCTTGTCGGTAGCGCCGTCGTGCATGCCGATACGCTCTACGTTGCCTCGGCTGCCGAAGCCGGAGGCGACGGTCAGGGTTGGACCACGGCCTATCGTTACCTGACGTCGGCGCTGGACGCCTGGAAGCCGGGCGATCAGATCTGGGTGGCCCAAGGAACGTACCGTGCCGACGAAGGCGAGGGGCGGACGCGTGGCGATCGCACGGCCTCGTTCATGATCCGCCAGGGGATGCTTATCTATGGCGGCTTCAAGATGGGTGAGCCGAAGCGCGAGCTGCGCGACTGGTTTCGCTACCCGTCGGTGCTGAATGGCGATCTCGAAAATAACGACGGTGACGCCATCAAGGCCGACGATCCTCGTCGGTCCGATAACTCGCGTCACATCCTTGACCTGCGAGGCGAGGCCATCGATTCTACGACGATCATCAACGGGCTTACCATCGTGCGCGGCAATGCCGACATCGAAGGTGGTGGTGGTGCCATCATCGGTACTGGCACTCCTCGTTTTCGGAACTGTCGCTTCCTGTACAACGCCTCTGCCACCGTTGGTGGTGCCCTCCATGCCACGAACGTCCGACGCATGGCCCTGAACTACTGCGTCTTTGAGCGCAACTGGGCCATCACAGGTGGTGCTGCCTACATCACGAACGATACGTTGGCCAAGGGGCCGGCGGCCTATCTGCGCGAGAGCTTCTTCGTGAACAACGAGGCGCGCGATGCGGGCGGTGCGGTGGCCTTCGACAATCACGATATCCCGTACGTCTCCAGCTGTGTTTTTGCCGGTAACCAGGTCACGGGCGTCGGTGCCAAGGGCGGCGCCATCTATGCCACGAAGGCCTGCAAGCCATACATCGTGAACACAACATTCTCCCGTAACCTGTATGCCAACATCGGCGGCTTTGGTGCCGCTGTTGCCATGCATGCCGGGCAGATCCTCAACTCGATCCTATGGGGCGACGATGCGGCCGAGATCAAGCAGGTTGAACAGCTTGATACGACGGGCCTGAATGCCAAGATCACGCCCACTGCCAACCTTGTGCGCAACGACTGGGATTTCGGCTTCTATCAAGCCGACCCGCAGTTTGTCGATATCGACAATCCGGCAGGGAAGGATCGCATCTACGGAACCGACGATGATGGGCTCTACCTGCAGTTGATCTCGCAGGCCTACAACGGAGGCTTCATCGATGGCTTCGTGAATCACCATCAGACCGACATCGTGGGCAATCCGCGCCTTGTCGGCCGCAAGGTCGACCTTGGTGCCTACGAAAATCAGCGCGAGGACCGAGTGTGGTTCAAAGACCTGATGTCGGAGATGCGTGAAGGGAAACTTGTGTTCATGTATCGACATGCCAAGACCGACTGGGGACAGAAAGACCCAGGGCCGTCGCCCGAGTGTTTCCCGGGACGTAACCTGATTTACGAAGGACGCGAGCAGGCTCGCGAGATCGGTCTGCACCAGCGCGCACTTGGTATTCCCGTCGGCGACGTCATCGCAAGCACGGTTTGCCGCTGCTGGGAAATGGCAGAGCTCATGTGGGGTCGCGTCGACAAGCAGGGACGTTGGGCCGGCGGTGGTCGCGGCGGACCGGGCGGAGCCGAGAGCACATCGGCTCAGCGCTGGAAGGAACTCGACAGCATTCCACTCAACGGTAATCGCATTGTCGTGACGCATGACGGCGTGTGCCAGCAGATGTTCAATCCAGGTGGCGACGGCTCGATCATCACCACTGCCGAGTATATGGAGGGTGATGCGTTGATCCTTCGTCCGAAGGGTGATACCAACGAAGTGCTTGCGCAATGGAGTGCAGAAACGTGGCAGCGCTATCTGCTGCGCTTCCCTGACGGCGAGGTCACAGGCGTCGAGCAGGACGTCCCGCTCGTGGCAGGCAGCGTGCACCTTGTGCCGAATCCGGCGGCGACGTCCATCAACGTCAGCGTGCCCGCCCACGACACGTACGTCGTTGTCGATGCGTTAGGCAGGATCCTTGGCACGCACACCATTGATGCCGAGCGCAACATCGATGTGACGTCGCTCGACCCGGGTGCCTACGTCATCAAGGGGGTGCGCACGGGATTATCGGCACGATTCGTCGTGGCGCGGTAAGCACCCGCAGCATCAGGCAGACAACACCTTAAAGAGCCTTTGCCTTTTCATCGTCGAATTCGCCTTCCCAACGGGCGACCACGACGGTGGCAAGGCAGTTGCCCATAAGGTTCACCGATGTGCGGGCCATGTCCATCAGCTCGTCCACGCCGAAGATCATCGCCACGGCAATCGGTCCGTAATGCTGCAGGTTTGGCGGCAGGAAGCTCGACAGCGTTGCCAGCAGGATGACGAGCGAGGCGCGTGGCACGGCGGCAACGCCCTTCGACGTGATCATCAGCGCCAGCATCATGCCGATCTGCTGTTCGATGCCAAAGGTGAATCCGGGCACGGTCGACGCTACGGCCTGCATCACAAAAACGCTTGCCATCGATAGATAGAGCGTTGTGCCGTCAAGGTTGAACGAATAGCCTGCCGGCATCACAAAGCCCACGATACGCTTGGGCACGCCGAAGGCCTCCATCTTCTCCATGGCCATGGGCAGCGCGCTCTCGCTTGACGTTGTAACGAAGGCCAGCGTGAACGGCTCGCGGATCGTTCGCAGGAAGGGCTTAATTGGAACGCGTGCGATCAGCATCACGGCGCCAAGGACGATCACAACGAACAGGATCAGCGCCGCGTACAAGGCGCCGATCAGCATGCCCAGGTTTGCCAGAATGCCAAGACCCTGATGTCCGATCGTAGCCGCCATGGCAGCGCCGATGCCGATGGGGGCGAACTTCATGATGATGTTCGTGAACGAGAACATCGTCTGCGCCAGCGCCTCGCACCACTCGACGACAGGCCGGGCGCGTTCGCCAACCGAGGCGACGGCCATGGCAAAGATCACCGAGAACGTCACGATCTGCAGCACGTCGCCCTTGGCCATCGAGTCGATGATGCTGGACGGGAAGATGTGCACAATCGTCTCGATCAGCGTTTTCGGATGATGCTGCGCGATCGTCCCCAGCGTTCCCGGGTCGCCCACCAGCGTGATGCCATTGCCGGGTTGCACCACGTTCACCACCAGCAGGCCAAGGAAGAGCGCCAGGGTTGTGACCACTTCAAAGTAGACCAGCGACTTCACACCCATTCTACCAACAGCCTTTGCACTGCCCCCTCCGGCAATGCCCACCACCACGGTCGAGAATACCAAGGGGGCAATGATCACCTTGATGAGGTGCAGGAAGATGTCGCGCAGCCAGGCAATGCCTGTGCTGAACTCCGGGGCGACGTAGCCAAGGACGCCGCCAAGGATCAGGCCGAGGAAGATCTGTTTTGTCAGAGAGAGTTTCATGACTCAATTTACAAACGACCTGCAGCAATCTTCGGTTGGATGCGCTGCCGCACGCCGACCGATCTGCGCGTTGAAATGTGGGCGATCTTTGCAGTATGACTCCGGAATTCCTTGCCTTCCTGCAGTTGCGGTTCTTTCTGGCCATGGGCTGGCACATGCAGGCCCTTGTGGTAAGCTGGTATATCTATGCGGTCACCAAGGATCCGCTCATGTTGGGCATGGTGGGGTTGGCCGAGGCGATACCGGCGATCGGCCTTGCCATGCCGATGGGCTATATCGTTGATGGCATGGACAAGCGCAGTGGCATTCGTCGGGCCGTAGCTCTGATC
>VFFB01000176.1 GCA_018882585.1 Candidatus Kapaibacterium sp. | reverse complement strand
CACTATGCCCCTACCATGCAGGAGCAGTCCGACATTGAGCCGGGCATGGTGGTATTGATCGATGCCTGGGCACGTTCGCATACACCGGCCTCGATCTATGCCGACATTACATGGGTAGGATATACGGGCGACGTGGTGCCGGATGACGTGGCACACAGGTTCGACGTCATCGTGCGAGGACGGGACGCTGCTGCCGATCTGGTACGGTCCCGATTTGCCTCGGGGACGCCCGTCTACGGCTACGAAGTTGATCGCGCCTGCCGAAACGTCATCGAGCAGGCGGGACTTGGCCACTTGTTCATTCACCGCACGGGACACAGCATCACTGACGAAGTCCATGGTCCCGGTACGAACATCGACGATTTCGAAACGCACGACACCCGCAGGATCTTGCCGGGAACGACATTCTCGATCGAGCCGGGCGTGTACGAGGAGGACATTCTTGGACTGCGTACGGAGATCGACATTGTCGTTGACCACGACGGAAGCGTCAGCATTCCGAGTGCGCCCGTCCAGATGGCCGTGCTGCCATTGCTAGCCGAAGAGGATCCATGCCGCGTTTGAGGCACGTTACGCTCATGATGGTCGTGCTGGCAACGCTGTGTATGCCGGCACTGGCGCAGGACCCAACCAAGGACAAACTGCGCCTTGCCGCGACGTACGAGCGGACTGGCGACATGCGGAGTGCAGCACGCATCTACCTTGAAGTGCTCGAAGCTCGTGCGTCAGACATCGCTGCCTACGAAGGCGTCGTTCGAACATTGACGGCGCTTGGGCAGTTCACATCGCTTTTGCCGATCGTTCAGCAACATGATGAACGGGTTGCAACCGCCGAGTCGTCGATCCGGCTTGCAGAGGTACTGTGGAAGCTCGGACGTCAGGACGATGCGGGTACCGCCTGGGATAACGCTGCTGACCGAGCCGGTGGCGACGCCGATGCCTGGGCCGAGGTAGCCGCGTCGCAGGCCGGATCCGTTGCCAATGCTCGCGCCGCCGCCTCGTTCCGGAAAGCACGCTCACTTGGCGATGACGAAGGCGCCTACGCATCACAGTTATGTGCTTTGTACATCGCTCTCGGATACCTTGAACAGGGGGCGGCAGAAGCCCTGAAGGACTACGACGCCTCGGGCGAACTGCTGCGCGCACAGGGGCGAATGGGTGCCATCATGGCCTCGGCTAAAGGACGTACCATTCTGCGGGATCTTCTTCTGACCGACGACGAAACGCCATCTATTGAACGGTCCCGGCTGCGGCAATGGTACTTCCGTGAGATGCGCGATTGGCCAACGGCACTGTCCATCACGATCGATATCGACAAGCGAACGAAGGCCCTCGGCCAGGAAGCCCTCAACTTTGGTGATGCTGCCCGCAAGGAGGGCGCGTACGACGTGGCCCTGCAGGCCTACGAATACGTGCTGAGCATCGCGCCCAACGAACAACGCCGTCTGACGGCCATCTACTCCTATGCAAGGACCTTGGACGTCAAGTTCCGATCTGGCAAAGCCTTTGACCGTGACGATGCGCAGCGCATCATCGACCGCTACGCAGCCATTGTGCGGGACTATCCCACCAATTGGTATGCCTCCAATGCGCTGTACCAGATGGCCCTGCTCGAGCTGGATGTGCTGAAGAACATCGATGCGGGTCGCGACCATCTGCAACGTCTGACCAATCAGTTCGCAGGATCGCCGGCAGCCGCCGAGGGTGCCATCCGTCTGGCACAGCTCTACATCGGACTTGAGAAGTTCGACATTGCCGATCAGATGCTGCGAACGCTGCAGCGTACAACGAGTTCCGAGACCCAGCCGCAACGTGATCTTGCCATGGTCATTCGCGGCGATCTTGCCGCTTGGCGAGATCGGCTCGATTCAGCCCAAATGCTCTATGCCGAAGTTGCCGCCAAGCCAGGTTCGACAGCCGCCAATGATGCGCTCGACCGGCTGCTTCTTCTGCAACTCGCCGAACAGGATTCTGTTGCCGTGGCCGAGCTGCGAAGTGCAGACAAGCTTCGCGCAACCAACAAGCCCGACCTTGCGGCGCAGGCCTACGTGCGGGCTGCGGCCAACGCCCGTGACGCCGAACTTCGAGATCGTTGCCGGTTCGCTGCCGCTGAGCAATACGTGGCGATGAACCAAGACAGTGCGGCGTTGCCCATACTTGAGTCGTTACTTGTTGACATACCTGACTCGATCTTCGGCGATCGCGCCCTGTGGCTGAAAGCAGATATTGCCGTGCGTCGTAAGGACACCTCTGCGGCCATCGACGCCCTCACGATCCTGCTTGTGCAGTATCCCAGGTCCATCCTGTTGCCAGATGCACGCGAACGCCTTCGTTCGTTGCGTGGCGATACACAATGACGACATCACAATTCCCCAATCAATACCTCTACACCAGCATGGCAACCCCCACGACATTCGGCGACCTGCAGTACGTGCGCCCCGACATCGATCACCTGCGCGCACAGATGGAATCCATGGTTACGGCATTTCATGCTCATCCATCTGTCGACGAGACCATAGCGCTCATTCGACACTGGAATACCATGCGCACCCACATCGGGACCATGCAGAGTCTGGCCGAAGTGAAGTTCACGCAGAACGTCAAGGACGACGACGCAAAGCGTGAAAAGCAGTTCCTTGATGAGCAGGGTCCCACGATCACGGAGCTCTTCATGCTGGTGCAGAAGGAGATCCTGGCGTCGCCGCATCGTGATGCCATCGCATCGGTCTTCGGCGAACTCTTCGTGATTCGCCTCGAGGAAGGCGACAAAGTGTTCCGTCCCGAGATCAAGGACCTGCTTGTCGAAGAAGCTGAGCTTTGCACCAAGTACAACGACATCACCGCGTCTGCCAAGATCGAGGTCGACGGCAAGACGTATAACCTGTCGACTATCGCAGCACTGAGCATCTCGCCCGATCGAGACACGCGGAAAAAGGCCTCCACAGCTGTCTACGACTTTCTGGCCGATAACAAGGAAGCCATCGAATCGATCTATGACCGGCTCGTCCACCTTCGTGACGAAAAGGCTCGGAAGCTGGGATATGCCGACTACATCGACTTCCGCTACATTGAGTTTGGCCGGAACGACTACAACCGCCACGACGTGGCCGTGTTTCGCGACCAGGTTCGTGAACACGTTGTGCCCCTGGTCAGCTCGCTCCGTGCGGCACAGGCCAAGCGCCTGGGTATCGACTCGGTACGCCTCTACGACGAAAAGCTCCACTTTGCCGACGGCAACCCGATCGCCAAGGGCGATCATGACTGGATCGTCGATCGTGCTCGGACGATGTATGCCGAACTCTCGCCGGAAACGCACGAGTTCTTCGAGCTGATGCTGCAGGGCGGTCTGATGGACCTCAAGTCGCGTGATAACAAGGCCACCGGAGGCTACTGCACGAGCTTCGCGGAGTTCGGGCTGCCGTTCATCTTTGCCAACTTCAACCAGACCACGCATGACATCGAAGTCCTGACGCACGAGGCCGGCCACGCCTTCCAGGCCTACCGCAGCCGCAACTTCGAACAGCCTGAGTATCGCTGGCCCACAATGGAAGCCTGCGAGATCCACTCCATGGGCATGGAATTCCTAACCTGGCCATGGATGGAGTCATTCTTTGGCGAGCAGATCAACAAGTTCCGCTTCTATCATCTACAAGGGGCATTGT
>VFFB01000054.1 GCA_018882585.1 Candidatus Kapaibacterium sp. | reverse complement strand
CTGCGTACAGAGTCCTATACCGTGCCGCAACAACCCTCGAATCTCAAGACTCCTGCTGGTTGGCAGGAGAATCGACGTACTGAATTCTTCTCCTCGACTCCAGAGATCCTTGAACCGTTTCTGATCCAGGACACGGTGCTGTCATCCAACCTGGCACTTGTGAAACTTCGAGCACCCATGTCACTCGACAGCGTGCAACTGGAATCGTGGACCGTCGACATCATGCAGGATACAACCCACCTTGATGCATTCAAGGGGCAAGGTGCATTCCCAACCGAGGGACTGACGTGGAACCTGATCGATCACCGAAAGCTGCACATCAAAGACGGCATTCCTGTGGTCATGCGCCTGCGCGTGACGACGCAGGATGGACAACGGCTCGAAGCACAGCGATCGCTACCGACCTCCGTCGATGTACGCCTTCGCGATCGTCTGGAACAGTACAATCTGGTGGTCTTTGGCTACAATACAGCAGATCTTACGGATGACCATCTCCGCATTACCAGTCGCGTAAAGAGTATGCTCGGCTCGAACGTCGAGATCAAGATCGTCGGCTATGCAGATAGGACAGGAAATGCCGACTACAATCGACGTCTGTCTGCTCGACGTGCATCAGCCGTCGCCGACGCCATCCAGGTTCCACAGTCAATGTCGGGCGGCGTTGGCTTCTCCGATCTGCTGTTCGACAACGCGACTCCGGAAGGACGCTTCTTCTGCCGTACCGTCCGGATCTTTGTCAAGACCGACGTAGAATGATTGCAAGCACGCAAGCGCCGGTGCCCGCACATGCAGGCAGGGTCATCGATACGCCCACCTGCCTGTCGTCCCTGCTTCGTCTTTGCTCCGTATTTTCCGTCCGATGCTCCGCACCATCCTGATCGCAGTGCTGGCGCTGTCGATGCACAGCGCCGTTATGGCACAGTCTGACCTTGCCCCCTTCAAGGTGACAACGAACATTGCACCTGTACCGGGCTTCCTGCTGCTGGCACCGAACTGCCGCATTACACCTCGGCCGTATGGTTCGTATCTGGGCGCCTATGGCGTAAATGGGAATGTGCTGCGCACCGGCAAGACCACGAACTATCCGTTCGAATTCAAAGTGCTGCCCGACGGACGCCTGGCCTATTCCGAACTGGTTGTATTCGCCGGTGCGTCGGTGCCGGCCGGCGTGTATATCGTCGACACGCTCTTCAACACAGTGGATTCCATCAAGCAGCAGCGCGACGGTTACCTTACCACGCAGCACGACATCCAGATGCTTCCGAATGGACATCGAATTGTGCTCGGCGCCGAAGATGTGACCGTCGACATGAGCAAGGTCGTTCCCGGCGGACATCCCGCAGCGAACGTTGTCCAAGCCATCATCCAGGAACTTGATCCCGAGGGAAATGTCGTCGTCCAATGGCGCGCGCTGGACCACCTGCCCATCACCGATTCGTACGAAGACCTTACCGCCGCCGCCATCCGGTACTGCCATAACAATGCGCTGTGGATCGATGACGACGGGAACTGGCTTGTGTCCATGCGCCACATGTCGCAGGTGATCAAGGTAAACCGGCTAACCGGCGAAGTGATGTGGATCCTTGGCGGAAAGAGCAACCAGTTTACCATCACCGGCGACCATGCCGAGAACGCACCGACGTTCTTCAGCTATCAGCACGATGCCCGACGTCTGCCCAACGGGAATATCTCGCTCTTCGACAACGGTACGCAGCATAATCCGCAGTACTCGCGCGGCGTCGAATATGCCATCGACGAAGCCGCAAAGACGGCCCGCATGGTATGGGAGTATCGTCCCACACCCGATATCTACGTCAGCATCCAGGGCGGACTGCAATCACTTGATAGTGGCCACAGAATCCTGGGATGGGGCAGTGCCGCAGCCAATGGTGCGCCCGGCGTTACCGAAGTAGACTCACTCGGCAACGTCGTGTTCGAGGCGTTCTACCCAAAGCAGATGTACGTCTACCGTGCCACCAAGGTCCCCGCCTGGCCCACCGGTCGCGCCAGTGCAACAGGCGAGGCGCGCGACGTGCTGCAGGGTGATGCATACCGCTACTACCGTGGCACACAGCACGTTGGACTGCGCGTCGAGTTTACCTCGCTGGAGTCGTACTTCTATAACACGACATCGGCGAAACGCTTCGCGTGGTCACCAAAGAATCCGCTCTGGGACGGCGAAGCGCCCAACCTGAAGCAGGCCCGCGTGGAGTTCACCGTCGACGGCATCCGCAACCATCGCATGACCATGCGGTTCAACATCGATACGCTGCAGCTTGGTCGGCACGGTGAGTCCTGCATGGTCTACTACCGCCCGATCATCGACACCGGCCGCTTCACGATGCTACCAACGCTGTTCGATGCCGTAACACGCGAGCTTGTGGTGGAGAATGCCCAAGCCGGCGAATTCGCCTTCGGTGTTCCTGCTCCCGATCCCGGCCAACCGCGTACACCACGCCTGAGCATGCCGATCGCCGATACACGCGTGCTGGCCGATTCGGCCGCAACACTGCGCGTTAGCGTACCCGGACGCAGCGATGCACTGCACGTGCAGGTGGCAACATCAGCTGCATTTGACGTCATCGTGATGGACAGTACAAATCAGGACGATCGGGTGCGGTTCCCTGCAGGGGCGCCGCATGGACGCAAGTACTGGCGGGCCCGCGCCCGCACCGGCAGCACGTGGAGCGACTGGTCAGCCATCGACAGTTTCATGGTCGGTGATGCATTTCTGACGCATCTGCGTCCTGCCGACAATGTGACGTGGATGCATGACTCATCCTACGTCATCACCTGGCAGACCAACCTGCTTGGCAGCGTGCGCATCGAGCTCGTACTTGACGGCAATGTCGTGGCAACTATCAAGGACTCCGTCCCCGCCGCTGCCCAGGGATTCCTGTGGAAGGTGCCTGTGTCTACACCCGTTGGACGTGACTATCGCATTCGCATCACGCCGCGCGAGGCGCAGTATGCCGGTCTTGCGACATCGTCGACATCGACCGTCGAAATCATCACGTTTGTTGTCTCCGTAGCAGCCGCAACCGTACCATCACCGGCAAACGTATTGCCCCTGCCGGCTACCGACGTGTTGCATGTCAGCAACCTTGGATCGGGCCTGAGACATGTACGCATGTTCGCACCAAGCGGCGAACTCGTGATCGACGAGCAGTGTAGCGGAACACGTCGCACCATCGATGTGCAGCAACTTGCGGCAGGCACGTACATCGTCCTCGTGCAGGACTACCTGGGCCGCACCTTCACGCACAAGGCCGTCATCCAGCGCTGACCGACCTCAGTATCCCGTGGGATGTCCGTTCTTCTTGCGCCATTCCATGATGGGCTTGAAGGGGCCGTACTTATGCTGCTCCTGCGGGAACACGTCAGCAAACGGCGGGAAGTAGTAATCCACCGGCTTTTCCTTCAACTTCGGATACTCGCTTGTGAGATCAGGCTGCGGACGCTCATGCAGATGATCGTCGTTCACGTAGGCCGCCACATCAATCGCTTCTTCATCCGTGAGTACCGGCTTGTCCCACCGTGCAAGATCCTGCGGCATGTTGTACTTGATAAACTGGGCTGCTTTGATCACGCGGTGCATCGACGAGCCTGGCTGGTATGAAAGCTTGCCCCAGAGTGGCGGATAGACATAGGCAATGCCGTCTTCCTTCAGCACGCCCTGACCATCATCGCCATGGCAGCGCACGCAGTGTTGTTCGTACACGGCACGCCCCTTTTTCGGATCGGCCGGACGGTCCAGCAACGCAATCTCTTTCAGTTTGTCACCGGGCACGTTGCCGCCGACGGGCACGCCCTTCCCAAGCCACTGCATGTACGTCACCATCGCGACCATTTCCTTGCTGTCAAGGGGCAGCGGCTTCCCGTTCAGCGGTCGCTCGACGCAGTTATTCACGCGGTCTGCCAACGTCAGCACCTTGCCCTCGCGGGCGCGATACTGCGGGTACCGCGCATGAGCCGAGAAGTAGTTCAGGCCATAAGGCCGTGTACCTGCTTCGAGGTGACAGTTCTGACAGCCTAGACCATTGCCCCCAAACTGACCGATCTTGCCCTTTGGACCGAGGTAATATGGAAAGTTTACAAGAAGCTCACGACCGTATCGGATAAGGTCACCGGTAGCATTCTTGGGAATGGTCGACGTATCCGGGGGTACAAACAGGGAGTCGGCGGCTGTCGACTTCTCAGCTGCCGGCGTCTCGGCCGGCTGCTGCTGACTGCATGCCACACCGAGCATGGCGATGCAGACAATGATCACCATACGTGGCATTGTCATTTCTCGACGGGATAGTGATGTTCGTTCCATGCGATGATGCCTCCGGCCATGTTGTACACGCGTGTATAGCCTATCGAATCAAGGAAGTGTTTTGCCTCCGCGCTGCGACGTCCCGAGCGGCAGTACAGGATCACGTCCTTGTTCCGCGGAAGCGTCTGCAGCGCCCTGTGAAAGCCCGGTTTGTAGTAGTCCATCAGACGGCTGTTGTGCAGGTGGCCGCTGGCGTATTCATCTGCTGTGCGCACATCGACCAAGACGACGTTGGTGTCGGCACGGATCATGGATGCTGTCTCGTCGACCGAGATGTCGCGTCCCGTAGGAGCGGGCGCACACGACAGAAGCAGCATCAGCACGGCAGCATGGAGTTTGAACACGGTTCTTCCTATTTTTCGACATGCAACTAACCGCCATCGGCATCATTCGTTTCAGCCTGCTTGTGATCATGATGCAGGGGGCGATGGTTGCACAGGACGCGGCTGACTCGTCCAAGGCTGTGAAGATGCAAATCTTTGGGCAGTTCTGGGCACGGTATAACGAGAGCAATCCGGCCACGATGCAACAGGGCGTGGCAGTTGGCAACACGTTCGACATCGGCATCCGCCGGGCGCGAGTGCAGGCATTGTGTACGGTCAATGACCGGACGACGCTCTTCCTGCACTACGGGTTCAACAACATGAACACCAACTTTCAGTCGTCGGGAAACCGCAAGATCCAGGGCTTCTTTCACGACGTGTTTGCGGAATACAGGGTCAGCGATGACAATGCGCTGAAGCTTGGGGCCGGCCTTGCTTTTGTGAATGGCCTGAGCCGATTCTCGCAACCCGCGGTGATCGCCATGCCGACGGCCGATATTCCCGTTTTCGGACAGGCCACCGTCGAGCAGATCGACATCTTCGGTAGAAAGCTCAGTCTGACCGCCCGCGGTCAGATCGGACCGATCGATTACCGCATTGCATTGTCGGACCCCTTTCCGATTACCACAAACGGCAACGCACAGCAACCGCTTGGCAGTGCTGCCAACTTTGCCCAGGTTGGACACGAGCTGCAGCGGCAGGCCTACGTGATCTACCAGTTTATGGATCACGAGCCGCACCAGCTGCCCAACATGGCCGGCACGTACTACGGAAAGCGTCATGTCTTCAACATCGGCGCCGGCTTCATGCATCAGCCACGAGCCATGTGGCGCACGCTCGGAGCCGACACGCTCTTCGAAGACATGCTGCTGATGGCCGTCGAGTCGATGTACGATGCTCCCATCGATGGCAACGGCACAACGCTCAGCGCCTATGCCGGTCTGTTCCGCAACGACTACGGTCGCAACTACTTACGCTACAACGGCATCATGAATCCCGGCACGGCCAATCAGACCGGGTTGGACAGTACACAGGTACGACCGCTGACGGCGTTTGGTCCAAGCTTTGGCAATGCCTTTCCGATGTTCGGCACTGGCACGGTCTTCTACGCCCACCTTGGCGTCTACTTCCCAAATGTCGTCGCAGGGGCCGGGCTCATGCCCTACGTCAGCACGTCGCAGGCAACATTCGACCGACTAGACGGACGCACCACCGACGTGTACAACCTGGGCTGCTCGCTGCTGCTGGACGGACTGCGCAGTCGCCTGACGCTCGACATTCAGAATCGTCCTACCTACGGCATCTCGACCACGGAATCACCCTTCGGCGAACTCGTCGAAGGCGCTCGCCGCACACAGGTTGTCATGCAGTACCAGGTGGTGTGGTAACAGAAGGTCTTTCGTCGGTCCGCAAGAGAATCACGCTGCTGTGTAAGGCGCTGCGAGACGTAGCGAGCATGTGTGACAGAGCTTGCTTCAGGCTATCCCTGTGCACGTCGAAAGACGATGTCGTCGACATGCATACGTCAGTGCTCGTGACGTCGCGATATGATGCCGCCCGAGGCGTCCTTGATGGCACTGGCAAAGACGAAGGCCTTGGGGTCGACATCGCTGATAAGGTTTTGCAGCTTTCGCAGCTCCAGCCGCGTGATCACAGTAAAGATGATGTCGCACTCGGAGCTCACGTGATACGAGCCTGGAAGAAATCCGCGTTCGCCCTTGTATACCGTGATGCCGCGACCAAGGTTGTTCACCAGGATATGCTTGATCGCTTCGCTACGACTCGAGATGATGGTGACGCCAGTATAGGCCTGAAGTCCCTCGACAACGTAGTCGATGCAGCGCGATGCGGTAAAGTAGGTCAGAATGGAGTACAGGGCCGTCTCGACACCAAAGGCAAAGGCGGCTATCGTAAACAGGATGATGTTGATGCCAAGAATGATCTCGGAGATGGTGAAGCTCGTCCGACGCAGCGTGTACAGCGCAAGCACTTCGATGCCATCGAGAGCAGCTCCGGCGCGCATCACAAGGCCGATACCAACACCAAGAAATGCACCGCCGAACACAGCTACCAACAGCTTATCGCCCGTGGCAGGAAACGAAGGCAGTACTTCCAGGCTCACGCCCAGCAGCAGTACGCCGACCAGCATCCGCGTTGCAAACCGACGTCCCGCCGAATAATATGCCGCGATGATGGCAGGAATGTTGAACACCACGATCAGGATACCAAGACTCCAGTGGTTCAACTCGTGCACCAGCAGCGATAAACCGGTCACGCCACCGTCGAAGAATCGGTTTGGCACCAGAAAGTCCTTCAGCGCCACACTTGCCATCAGCACGCCTGCGATCACCAGCGCAGCATCGCGTAGCATCTGCATCGGATCCTGCCGATGTGTATCCTTGGCCGTAGCCGTTGCGCCTGCTTCGGCTGCTTCGGTCGCTGCTGCCTCTACCCGCAGATGCGCGAGGTGTTGTTGCTTTTGCGATTCAAACATCTGTCGTGCCGACTCCGTGTGATAGGATTGTGATGCGATGAAGTCGATCTGTTGCTGCAACCACGCTTCGGTCGATCTCGTACGGCCTGAAGCTAGATACTCGCGATACATTCGTTCGGCACTGGACTTGTAGTCCGGGCTGCCAAGGTGTGCGAGGTCGGCATCACAGACGATGCGACTCATGAGATCTGTTGGCGACTGCGGCATCTTCGTTGCGCGGATCATCATGCATACATGCGCGATGTCGGCTTCATCGTAGCCATACAACGCCAAGTGCTGCACTGCCCAGGCGCAAGATCGTTCCTCGTGGCCCTCAGAACCTCCGACATAGCCGATGTCATGCAGCAGCGCTGCCGTCTTCACAAGCGTCACCGAGGCATCGTCAAGCTGCTCGCGGCGCGCAATCTCCTCGGCCATGCGTACCACATAGGATGTGTGCTCGGCATTGTGATAGGAGTACAAAGAAAACTCGGGCTGTAAGAACACGCGAGATACGTCGTCGTCGAGTTGCTCGTAGCGATATGTCATGCAGTATCCTCCTGTTCTTCGAGTGCACGTCGATAATCTGCAGCTGTGATCTCTCGGAACCGTCGGAAATGATCCTCCCACTCTCGATAGACCCACTTGTAGGCAAGCCGGAACATCCATCGTTGCAGAGCGTTGCAGTTGTACAAACGAACGATGAATCGCAGGACGACACCCGTTGGACCCTCTTCAAAAATGAAATCGACCTGGGATGGAGGCGGCTTTGTTGGCGAAAGCCCCTTCGTAGTGGTCTGCATGGTAACGTAATGGAACGGCTTCCAGTCAACGATCCGATGCTGCATTGTATAGCTACCGTGATCACAGTGCCCCACCCATCCTACCTCCGTACGACCATTCTCGGACGGAATGTTGTAGGCTGAGCGCACGTCCACCTGCCAGCGTAATCGCTCGCTTGGCTGGGTTACATAGCCCCACGCAAAACTTGCAGGGACTTCCAGTGGAGTGATGAACTCCATGTCGATTGGCTGTTCAGCTACTTCGTTGCGGAGGCGCTGTCGGTGTCGATCCACGCATTGAGCAAGGTCAAACACCCACCCCTCGATCTGACCAAACTGATTCACGTCCTCGACATGCCGTACGGCCCCTCCGTCGGACCGCAGCGATAGATCTTCAGCGCTGGCCAAACGATTGTTGGACGACGACGCAAGGAAGTCATCACTGACGAATGCATAGGCTTGCACACCCGTCGATGCAATGACACGGTTCTTCAACAGGAGATGTGCTATTGTCACCCCAGGACCCACAAGCTGCGTTCCCGTGGGGGTCCTTTGACGCACATACTGTCCGCGATGGCCAACAAACTTCAGATCCAATGAAGGCAGCGCCCGGCACGCCGAGCATGTGCAGGTCGTGTTCAACTTCATCTGATCGACGCGCATCCGAAACGCCGCATAGCATGCCTCCATGATATCGAGCAGGCGCTCAGCATCAGCCACTGCCGCATCCGGAGCGAACACGAAGACGGCATCGCCTTCAAGCTCGACGAATTGCAGCGGCGCCGTCAGCTTGGAGATTACAAGGTCTGTGACCTCTTGTAAGATTCCTTGTGCGTGTTCGAAGTCGTTCCGGGCCAGAAACTGCGTGTAGCCCGAGACGTCGGCGATGACGAAGTAGCCGTTCGAAGTGGTGACAATGGGGGCCGATGCTTGCATGGGTTATGAACGAAGATAGCGAACTGTCCACTTGAAGGAAAGGTTTCGGGCGGGCGATGTGTCGATCGCGCTGTGCTTAGCTCCGTCTTGCTACGGCCAAGACGCTGCCCCCCCCCCGAAAAACAGCATAGGCCCACGTGGGACGTGAGCCTATGCAACGGCGTTTATCAGACGTTAAAGCCTTACTGCTTACCCTCGGCAATCGATGCCTGGTTGTAGGGTGTTACAAGTTTCTTGAGTGCACCGGCAGCCTTGCGGGCAGCAGCAGCGTCCTTCTTGAACTTTGAATTGTGCGCTGCCTGGAATTCATTGAACAGGCGTACCATTTCTTCGTACAGTTCCTGCTTGGTCATGGTTGTCTCCATGGAAGATAAGTGATTGATATCCGGCTTGCTATCTACCAGCCTCGGCCAATAATAGCACCGATGTCGATTTGTGCACGTAAAGGTTTTCCACGTATACGTTCGTCAGGCCTTGCGTAGCTGGTTCTTGCCGTCTTTGTGCAAGGCGAAAGTAAACCCGTCATGTATACTTGCCGCGCCATGACGACCATGTGTATCGAGCGCAAGAATGCCAACCTGTACGTTGCGCACGTCGGCATGTCTTGCCTTTATGCGTCGGATCGCTTCTTCACATGCCTGTTGCGGCGTGTCACCCATGCGCATACGTTCAACTGCAAGGAAGCTCGCAAGCGTCCGCAGCACGTATTCGCCAACGCCGGTGCATGTAGCTCCACCGACTTCGTTGTCGACGTACAGTCCTGCACCGATGATCGGCGAATCACCTACACGACCATGCATCTTCCACGCAAGACCGCTTGTGGTGCATGCACCGGCAAGACGTCCATTGGCATCAAGCACAAGCAGTCCGATGGTATCATGATTCTCAATGTTGATCACGGGCTGATACCTCGACTCCTTCTTCCAGTTCTCCCACGCCTTCTGTACGTCGTCAGGTAGCACATTCGGGAGTTGTTCGATTCCCAGCTCGCGAGCGTATTGCTCTGCCCCCTTGCCAACCATCATCACGTGTGGTGTATTCTCCATCACCTTGCGGGCCAGTGAGACAGGGTGTTTGATGCCCTGGACAAAGCAGACGGAGCCCGCACGACCGTCGCCGTCCATGATACAGGCATCAAGCGTGACGATACCGTCCCGATCGGGATAGCCCGTCAATCCCACACTGCGGTTGGTCACGTCTGCCTCGGTCACCATTACGCCGCGCTCGGCTGCGTCCAGGGCAGTGCCGCCCGACCGCAATGCCTCCATGGCAGCAACATTGGCAGGGATGCCATGATCCCATGTTGACAAGATCACGGGGCCTCCGGAAAGGGGCAAGGCGGCCCGCATACGCGACGTAGCTACGGCGGCACCTGCGGCAGCGACTGAAGCGAGAAGGGCTCTTCGGTGAATCATACCCTAAATTGCAGAATGATGAAGCGATTCCTGATAGTCATGCTGACCCTCACCTCGGTGATGTCGGCACAACGACGTCCAACATACCATGTCGGATCCGTCAACAATGATACCATCAAGCTTGAGACATTTTCGCAAGATGTTGGCAGACGCCTTGAACTGGCCTCGATGGCCGGTTCGACTACCGAGGCGCAGGTGATCGAGCGAGCATGGAACGATTACGTTCGTCAGTCACTAATTCGGCAGGAGGCAGCAGCACGCAAGATCGTGGTGACCGCCACCGACGTCGACAACATGCTGCTGTCGGATCCGCCTGCCTTTGTCCGGCAGGGCTTTGCCGACGAGAAGGGGAAGTTTCTACCCGATGTCCTCCGTGCGACGTTGTCGAATCCGGACTCTCTGCTGCGCGCGCAGAATCCGAAGGCGTCGGCCGGTGAGATTCGAATGCAGACGGCCGAGCTGCGGCAAACCATGAACGAACTGCGCGCACAGGTCCAAAGCATCATGCTTGAACAGCGCCTGCGCAACGCCGTGATCGATAGTCTGCCTGTGGATTCAAATGCTCTGCGCCGTACGCATGCCGAAGTGTCATCGTCTTGTACGGCTGACGTCGTTTACCTGCCTTGTGCTGCGTCGACCACGCAGGCATCCGACCTTGAGTTGCGGGCTTGGTACACGCGCGAACAGCATCGATACATAGCACAGCGACCGATGCGTAAGCTCGCCCTGCTTACGTTTTCGCTGCGACCTTCGGCCATGGACACGGCCGACTTCATGAAGATCGCCAGCGATATGACGGCCATGTGGAAGAAGGCTTCGCCGCAGATTCGCAAGGGCATTGTCGACGGCTTTACCAAGCAATCCGGTGTCCGCACGGCAACCATCGCCAAAGATGACGCCCAACTTGCAGCGATCTTCGAAGCCGCAACAACGCATCGCGAAGGTGACATGTTCGGACCGATCTTCATCGGGGCAAGTTCGTATTACGTCATCCTGGACAAGGCTGCCACGAAACAGCGTCCGTCCATCGACGTGCGCATGCTGCGCATGCCAACACAGATGTCGCCACAGCGCAAGGACAGTGTGATGCGTGCCGTCGACGAAGCCATGCGCATGTACGAAGGCGGTGCCGAGTTGGGCGAAGTGGCAGCGAGGCACAAGGCCGCGCTTACCGTGACGCGCTGGCTTACCGCCGCCGACTCGATCCGCGGGTCATACAAGATCGTCGACCTTGCCTTTGCCACACAGATAGGGGCCGCCTGCGACCCCGTCGAGACGCCGGAGCAATCGATCGTTGTGGCCGTCGTGGCAGACTCCGTCGACGCGGGCCAGATCCCCTTCGAAAAGGTGATCGACGACGTGCGCGCCGAGGTGCTGCGCGACCGCGCCTGCATCGACAGGGCCAGGGCTGCCGCGTCGATGAAGGCCTTGTGCACACGCCTCGACGACGGACTGATGGTGATCGCGGAGCAGATGCAGGGCATGACGGTGCAGCGCGACGTGACGATCGAGCGTGCCGGTACGATCGCCGGCGAGGTCATGGACACGACACTTGCTGCCGCCGTGTACAAGGAACAGCGGCCCGGACTTATCGGACCCGTCATGGGCAGTCGCGGCTGGTACGTCGTGAACATCCAGTCCATCGTAAGGGAATCACCGCAGGGCTTCGCCACATGGCTCGCCTCGTCGACTGGGAAAGACATGGTCGAGATCTACCGCGAAGCGGCCTGGCAGAAGTATCTCTACGATCTTGAACAACGCGCAACGATCACCGATAACCGATGGATGTACTTCAACTACTAGACGATGTCGACTTGGTGATCTTCGATCTTGGTGGCGTATTGTACGACATCGACTTCGAGCGAACACGCTCTGCTTTTGCTGCACTACCAGGCTATAACGGCATGCCTATCGCCTTTGGCGTGGACGAGCAGGACGACGTCTTTTTCCGTGTCGACCGTGGCGAGTTATCCGATCAGGCCTTCTATCAAGCGTTGCGAGAGCGCTATGGCTTCACCTGCTCCGATGCGGACATCGAGGCTGCCTGGTGCGCCATTTTGATCGGTCCGTTTGCAAATGCCGTAGCATGGGTAGAATCCGTCAGTGCACTTCGTCCGGTAGTGCTCCTGTCCAACATCAGCCATCCGCATCTGCGTCATGCATTGCCCCATATCGAGCCCATCATCGCACCGATGCAGCGCGCCTTTTATTCGTGCACGATGGGATTGCGCAAGCCCGATCCGGCATGTTTTCTGCACGTAACACAAACCATGGGCGTACACCCTGACCGAAGCATGTTGCTGGATGATTCAACAGCCAACTGCGCATCGGCAAGGGGGCTTGGCATGCGCGTGATACAGATCACTCGGGGAGCATAACGCCGCGCGTTTCACGCGCGTTGCGCAAGGCCAACAGACCTACCACATAGGCGAGGGCAAAGGTGACGATGGCGTTGTCGTATCCGCCGAACATCGGCACCAAGACGCCAATGAAGAAAACCGTAGCCGTGGTTACGAAGCGTCCTACATTGAAACACAGTCCTGTGGCTGCTGCCCGTATCAACGTGGGGAAGAGCTCGGGAATGTATCCCGACAGAACGCCCTGATTGATACCGATGAACGTTGCCAAGGCAAATATCAACACAAAAAGTATCGTGTTGGGCTGCTGGGTCGGCACAAAGGTCGCCAACGATAGGACGATGCACCCAAGGTAGCCGGCAACAGCCGCCTTCCTACGTCCGATGGCATTGCTGAGCGGTCCGCTCAGCACGCCGCCGAGCATACTGCCAATGCCAAGCATCACGTTTGTCAGGGCGCGATGTCGCTGCGCATCGGCTGCATCGCCCAGGGTGCCAACCCACGTCGGAGCCCAGACGAAGACGGCCCACAGTCCTATCAGCATGGTACCGAACAACGTCAGTCCTACAACAAGATCCTTGCGATGCTCGGCGCTGAACAGACGTTCACGGGCAATATGACGTTCGGCATGCAGGTCACCGCTGCGTTGCCACCACGCACTCTCGGGCACCAGGAACCACACGGCAACGGGAAGGACAAGCATCGAGCTGCCCATCAGATAGGCAACACGGAAGTCCGGCTGCATGCTGGCGATCACCCCGGCAACTACCATACCACCGGGAAAGGCATTGATAAGAATGCCAACCATCTTGGCTCGGTCGCCCGTCGCCCACGCCTCGCTCACCATCACCGCCGTAAGCAGCAGGATGCTGCCTGCGCCGGCACCCGTGGCAATACGTACTAGTACAAGCATGGGAATGGACGTTACAAAGGCCGTCCCAAGGATGCCAAGGGCACACGTCAACGAACCGATAAAAAGCGCCCGCTTGCGTCCCACACGGTCGGCCATAGCGCCAAACCCCATGGCCCCGAAGGCCCATCCCAGGAGGAAGGCGGCTCCGGCCCACGAGCCCACTCGGGCGATGTCGGCGCGATCGGTCGAGCCGACGATATCGGCCACGATCATGGGCAGGTAGGTGCTGAAGAGCGAGCTTGCAACGCCGGCGCCAACCGTGGCCAGCCAGGCGATGAGGTAGAGGATGCTGCGAGGTGTCATGCGGCAAAGATAGAACCGCTATCTTCGCAGCCACAAGGGAAGACGGGTGAAACTCCCGCGCGGTCGCGCCGCCGTAACGGCAGACGAACCGTCCACGTCGTTCCGAGGTCAGTACGGACGACAGTCACTGGGCACCAGCCTGGGAAGACGGACGGTAAGGATGACGCCGAAGCCGGAATACCTTGCAACGGTTTTTCACAGATGCGGCTGCATGCCGCACCGCTGCGCTGAACGGCGGTCTATCGGAGTACCCACATGCGCATCCCCGCATGGTTTGTCGTTGCCTTCTTGGCAACGTCCACGCCCTTGCTTGCACAGGGCCCCTTACCAACCTCACCGCAACCAGTGGCCATCGTCCCCGATCGTGGATGGGTGCATGTGCTCACCCGTGCCGTGGACGTGAACTTCAACGGCACGCAGGATGCGGGCGATACGGTGGCCGTATGGCATCGGTTCAATCGTGCCGGACTGGATAACGGCACGTATGCTTTCCCTTGGGCTAATGCCTATACGAATCGTCCCGCTGTCGACTCCGTAAACGAGTTGATGTATGTGATCGTGGGCGACAGTTTGTACGCCCTGAACACGGCCTTCATGGTACCGATGGTGCGGGAAGGATGGAGTGAAGGGGGCGTTGCTGTCTCGCTGATGAATGACACGACGGCAATGATTGCTGTTCGCAACGGCTACACCGACCCTGGCGTTGTGCGCTTTGTGCATGCGTTTACAGGGGTGTCTATGCCCATGCAGATCGAGGCCGGCGTGAACGTGCAGATGACAAAAGCGTTGAACGACTCTACCGTGCTGATACTCTCCGAGGGTAACTTCGGCGCCGCCGACGGAACGCTGGCCATCGCCGAGCGAAGCGGAACCACGTGGAAGTCGACGGTACTCTGTACAGGCGGCACGCCCAACCACTTCACGGTACACGACGGCAAGGCATTCGTGGTCATGAATGGCTCACACGAAATCGTCGTCGTCGACCTTGCCACTCGCAGCATCATCAGTAGGTTGAGTACCGGCACAACCGGTTACGATGGACCTCGCGAGGCCGTGATCTACGACGGGCACTGCTTCGTCACAACCTTTACCGGCGACGTCTTGGTATTCGACATCGCTACGGGTAGCCGTGTCGGTCGCATTACCGTCGACGCCAAGCCCGAATCTCTTGCCATTGTTGACGGTACGCTCTGGGTTACCCGCACCTACGTTGCGGGCGGCTATGCGGCGGAGCGCAACGTCAACATCTATCAGCTTAACGACGCCACGAGTGTCGCCACAACGATGGTACAGGAGCGTGCCTCGCGTGCCATCCTCACCGCGTCCGACGTTATCACTGTATCGGAGCTTACTGTCTCCGACGGCAGCATCCGCATCACGGACGTCACTGGTCGTGCGTACGCTGTCGTTATACGCGATGCTGCCACCTCCGCGCTCGACATCGCCAATCTACCCGCCGGCACCTACGTCGTCACCGACGGTACGTCGTCGATCGTGCTTTGCGTGCGGCGGTGAGGCAGGGCGCACCTCACCCCCAGCCCCTCACCATCCTGACGGACGGAGAGGGCTGCCAAAGCGTGTCGCATCCATTGCACGGGGCGTTTGTTAATGCGCGGCGTGCTGCACTGTTGATTGCCGTCATCCTCGTGCAAGCGAGGATGACGACGCTTGCGTGAAGCATTCGTCATTCCCGCGAAAGCGGGAATCGAAATGGTATAGTGTTAAGGTCCTCGCTTTCGCGAGGATGACGACGCGTTCGCGCATTTACCTACCCCGGGCTGCCGCCCGGGGCTTGCATCGTTACGCCCCTTCGGGGCTCATCATCGATGCGTACACAATCGCGAACATGCACGGACATCCCACACACGTGTATGCACGGAGACACACGTTCACGCACGGACACCCATGTGCACCCACGGCTGAGGCCGTGGGCTAATATGGGCCGACGATCGATTGGCGGAACGTTCGTCGATACGCATCGGGTCGATCCGTTTTCGTCATAACATGATGCACGATCGTCAGCACCA
>VFFB01000053.1 GCA_018882585.1 Candidatus Kapaibacterium sp. | reverse complement strand
CCGATCGGCAGCGTGCCTCTGTGGCATTGCAGCTGATCCAGAAGCTCTATGCCGTCGAGCGTGAAGCCCGCGACGTTGGCATGTCGGCCGACGAGCGCAAGGAGCTGCGTCTGCAGAAGTCGCTGCCGGTGCTCAATACCATCAGCGCCTGGCTGGTGGCCGAGATTAAGAACACCGTGCCGCGTTCACCCATCGGCAAGGCCATGCAGTATTGCGTGCGCCTGTGGGACGAGCTCATGGCATACCTGCACAACGGACATCTGGAGATCGACAACAACCTGATGGAGAATGCCATCCGGCCCGTTGCACTCGGCCGCAAGAACTGGCTCTTTGCCGGATCGCATGCCGCTGCCGAGAACATCGCCATGTACCGCTCGTTCTTTGCCACGTGCCATGCCAACGGCGTCAACCCCTACGAATGGCTCCGCACGGTCCTGCTACGCATCAACTCAACGGCACCAGCTCGCTACCACACCCTGCTGCCGCACAAGATCGACCTCAGCACGCAGGCCTAACACGCAACATGTAGTTGCTCGGGCGGATACCGCAAGTGTCCGATCTGCTTGCTGCCAGTAGCGACGGCTCGGCATGAGCATCATCCTCATCTGGTCCTTATCACCGGGAATCACACCCGACACCAATGACAGTCCATAGCTATTCCATTTGTTGAACTCGTTCACCTTCTGGTTGAATAATTCCTGATCCGGAAAGCTGAGATGATAAAGTTCCTTCTCTACTGCTTTGCGCTCCTCCATACTACCTGGGTGCTGCTGCAGATAGTAGAAGCAGATGACTACTGCCGCAGCCAAGACCGGTAAGCCTTGCCAGTGTGCTAGGTGATTACGCTCCCTTTCGTGCCGCAGCGCGGGCAAGTAGAACATTCCGATGAGAAAGCCACTGAATAGTCCGCTGATGTGCGCGGCATTGTCCACTCCACCTTCAAGGCTACCGAAGAAAAGGTTGTAACCGATAAACATCGTGGTCGATGCAAGCAGACTACGTCGAACAAGATCCGGAATCAGCTTGGCTGACAGCAACGCAAGGAATAGGCCGTACAATCCGAAGATTGCACCCGAGGCGCCAGCACTATTCACACCATCAGTATGCCACCATAGACTAGTGATACTCGCCAATAGACCCGTGCTCAGGTATGCAGCAACGAACCGGACTTTACCAAGCATGGGTTCAAGGTACATGCCAACCATAACAAGAGCATACAGGTTCAAGACAAGATGAAGAATGCCAAAATGCAGGAAGGTGTTGGTGAACAGACGCCAGTAATCTCCCGTGCTTGTAAGTACACTGAAATTGCTTCCCCAGCTGATATGTACCGTTGGCTCAGGCTCAAAGATTCCGGCGCCCGCCAGGGCCATGAGCAAGAATACCAACACATTGACAGCTATGATGCCGTAGGTAAGCCAACGACTGCCATGGGAGAGATGCATGACGTTTTCCACCTCTCGGATCTCTTCTTCTTGCCGAGCTACATCCTTGATGGTCGTTTCCTGGTGTTGAAGTAATGTGTCTCTGAGTTCGGAGATGTCGACGGAAGTATCCTGATGTACGTTCTCAAAGGCCTCGCAATACTGATCTACGTCCTCTTCCGCGCGACCGGCGAGATCCATCAGCTCTCCGTGAATCAGCTCGCTGGTAATAGTGAACTCCTCGTCCCTAACATCAAGAATAATCCGGTTGTCAGCGCGGTTCCAGCGACGGAGTGTGCGCCCCACCAGCGCCGTATCTGTCACCAGGTCGACGGGCCAACCGAGTTCCTTCAGGGTGGCAAGACAGAGAGCTTGCAGTGTAGCCGCATCTCGGCCGGGAACGCGAACTGTACTTGTATACTTGGGCATTAATCCACCTGTACGTTTGATGAAGTAACCTCGGGGATCATCTCAGTCTAGCATGTTGCGATATCCGCCGAGTTCACGCGGTGACTGCGGTATCTCCTGCGTTGTAACGCCGAGGGAATATTTCGATGTTGAATGCTGCTTTTGATACCGCTCCGTGCTATACCACGTCAGCGAACATAGGCCAACCTGAAGAAACTGCAAGACGGACTGGGTAGTGTATCATGCAATCCGTAAAGGTTTTGCCTGACCGCCTCCGAAACGCGGACTACCATTTTCCCACGATGACAGGGGCCCTGTTGGACAGCGCAGCTACCACCGTTATCTTTCACGTCACTCACGTCACTGATGTTTCTTCCCCGCTTCCAATGCGCATCTTCGTCGCCATCGGCATGCCCGAGGCAATTCGTTCGCGTCTGACGCCGGTCTGCCAGGGTCTGCCAAACGTACGCTGGGTGCCGCCCGAGAATATGCATTGCACCGTGCGCTTCATTGGCGAGGTCGACGACGTTGTGGCTCGATCGGCAATCGATATCGTGCGTGCCATCAGTTTGCGGCCATTTACGGTACACGTGCGCGGGGTTGGACACTTTCCGTTGCATGCTACGGCGGCAGCACCAGACGTGCTGTGGGTAGGCATCGAACAATCTGAGCCATTGGCACGTTTGGTAGCAGACGTCAACCACGCACTCACCGCCTGCGGCCTCAGGCCGGACCCTCGCCCCTTTCATGCTCATGTGACAGTAGGCAGGTGCCCGAAGGCTTCATTGAATGACGTCCGTGCCTGGTGCCGACGTTACCATGACTTTGATGCCGGCCACTTTACGGTTGATGGTGTCAACTGCTACCAAAGCGTGCAGACACCGACCGGGCCCGCGTATCGATTGCTCCGCTGAGCAGTGTTTTCCGTCTGCGCTCTGACCCTTGATCATTTGTTTCAAACGATTGTTTAAGTAGGTTTGCGTCATGCGCACACCGAAGCAATCATCTGCTATCGCTGATGTCTCGACCGAGACACGGATCCGGACTGCAGCTCGACAGCTGTTTGTGCAGAAGGGCTTTACGGCAACGACCACACGCGACATCGCTGCAGCGGCCGGATGCAACGTTGCCCTTGTGAACTACTACTACCGCAGCAAGCAGGATCTGTTTGCCACCGTCATGATCGAGCATCTACGCGCATTCATGATGGGCATGCGCGACATGGTGAACGACACGTCGACATCACTTGAGCAGAAGATTACGTCGTTTGTTGATGCCTACATCACAATGTTGCAGGCAAATCCCGACCTGTTGATCTTCATTCTAAGCGAGATCCGCCGTGACCCCGAAGCGCTGGCAACACAGGTTGGCATGAAGCCGATCCTGTTTGAGTCCGTGCTGTTGCAGCAGCTGAAGCGTCGTATCGGACGACGCCGTATCGATCCAATGCAGTACTTCATGACGCTGATGGCCATGACGGTATTCCCGTTCATCGCACAACCACTGCTGCAGGCTGCAAGTGGTGTAACCGACGAATCCTTCCACGCCATGATGGAACAACGCCGGGCGCTCATCCCCCTGTGGATGACGACCCTCCTTGATGCGAAAGGTTGAATGATGCGCTTCCCACGTCCCGCTCGATGCATGGTGTTCGCCGTCCTTGCGTGCCTCTGTCATGGTGCGATGTCAGCCGCAGACACCATGTCTGTGACACAGGCAGTCGAGCGTGCACGCGCTGCATATCCGCTGAGCCGTCAAACGGACCTTATCAACAAGGCTGCATCATACTCGGTTGCGCAAGCCTACAAAGGCTACTATCCGCAGGTATCCGTCACCGCGCAGGCAACGTATCAGTCCGACGTGACCGCCGTACCGTTCTCCCTTCCGTCCATGTCCATCACGCCACTGTCGAATGACCAATACCGGCTGCAGGCCGAGGTGTCGCAGACCATGTACGACGGCGGCATGATGTCCAACATGGAATCCATCGCACGGGCAGCGTCTGCCCTGCAGGGCCGCCAACTCGACGTCGAGCTGTACAAGCTCCGCGACCGCGTCCAGCAGCTGGTGGCCGGCATCGTGATGCTGCATGAACAGATCGACCAGGTACGTACGCGAATGTCGGACGTGCAGGCAACGCGTGCAGCCATCCGCGGCGCCGTCGATGCGGGCGCAGCCCTTCGGTCCGACATCGACATGCTGGATGCAGAACTGCTGACCGCCCGACAGCGCGAAGCCACCCTGATGTCCGAGCGCCTTGCCTACGTAGGCATGCTCTCGATGCTCACCGGCACCACCATCGACACCTCGACATCCTTCATGCTTGCACCATCATTCGAACAACGACACACACTGCAGCGTCCGGAGCTTGCGGCCTTCGACGCGCAGAGCAACCTTGTACAAGCCCGCGAACGCGCCATTGACGCCCGCTCACTGCCCCGTTTCTCGGCCTTTGTGCAAGGGGGCTACGGCCGACCGGGGCTGAACATGCTTCGCAACGAATTCGACCCGTACTACGTGATGGGTGTGCGAATGATGTGGACGCTGACGGACCTATATGCGTCAGCAGACGAGCGCGAGCTGCTGCAGGTGGAACAACAGCAGATCGACGTGCAACGCGCAACGTTCGACATGAATGCTCAGCTGACGCTGACGCAGCTTGAACGCCAGATCCAAGCATTCGACAAGGTGTTGGCTCTTGACGACGACATCATTGCCAAGCGCACAGCCGTGCGCAACGTAACCAAGGCACAGTTCGAAGCCGGTACCGTACGTGCCCACGACTACCTGCGCGATGCCAACAGTCTTGACATGGCCATCCGTGACCGTACCATGCACCGCCTGCAGCGGTCGCTGGCGATTCTCACCCACGATTACATTTCAGGGAACTGACGTCATGATCCATCGTGCAGCCATTGTCCTTGGTATCGCCGCAGCCGTAGCCCTTGGAGCATGCAGCGGCAACGCCGATGCGCCTGACGCGTCGGGCGTCTTCGAAGCCGTCGAAACCACCATCTCGGCCGAAACGGCCGGTCGCATCGAATGGTTTGACGTCCGCGAAGGCCAAGAGGTCGATTCGAATCAGCTACTTGCCGTGATCGACACCGTGCAGCTTGCCCTGCGCAAACGTCAGCTCGAAGCGCAGATCGGTGCCGTGCTGCGACGACGTCCCGACGTGGCCACGCAGATCGCTGCCGTACAGGAGCAGCTGCGTGCGGCGCAGCGCGAGCGCGACCGTGTGCAGCGCCTGCGTGCAGCCGACGCTGCTACGCCGAAACAACTTGACGATGCAACCTCGGCCGTCGACGTGCTGCAGCGCCAGCTCGACGCGCTTCGCGCGTCGCTCGGCCTTACCGTGCAAAGCCTTGAAGGTGATGCCCAGCCCCTTTCCGTGCAAATCGAACAGATCGACGATCAACTGCGTCGAAGCCGCATCACGGCACCCATGCAAGGGACCGTGCTGGCAACCTATGCCGAACGGTATGAGGTAACGGCACCCGGACGCCCGATGCTGCTGATGGCCAACATGACGACGATGACGCTGCGCGCCTACGTAAGCGGCGGTCAGTATCCGTCGCTGCGCATCGGACAACGCGTGACGGTGCTGGTTGACCGCGACGAGGAATCGCAGACACCCTATACCGGCACCATCCAGTGGATCAGCTCCAAGGCCGAGTTCACGCCAAAGACCATCCAGACCAAGGATGAACGCGCCAACCTTGTCTATGCCGTAAAGATCGCCGTGCCGAATGACGGACGCCTGAAGATCGGCATGTACGGCGACGTGCGCTTTGCCGCACAGGACAAGCACTGACCATGGTTTCGGTTCGAGGCATATCCAAGCGCTATGGTGCGGTGCAGGCCGTTGCCGACGTGCACTTCGACGTGGCCCGCGGAGAGCTCTTCGGCCTGATCGGACCTGACGGGGCCGGCAAGACGTCGCTGCTGCGCATCATCACAACGGTACTGCTGGCCGACGATGGCGCCGCATCCGTTGACGGCCACGACGTGGTACGGGACTACCGCACGATACGATCCATGGTTGGCTATATGCCCGGACGCTTTTCGCTGTATCAGGACCTGAGCGTGCAGGAAAACCTCGACTTCTTTGCCACGCTCTTTGGCACGACCGTCGAAGAGAACTACGACCTGATCCGCGATATCTACGTCCAACTCGAACCGTTCAAACAGCGTCGTGCAGGCAACCTGTCCGGCGGCATGAAGCAAAAACTTGCGCTGTGCTGCGCCCTCATCCATTCGCCCACGCTCCTGGTGTTGGACGAACCCACAACAGGCGTCGACCCCGTCTCCCGCAAAGAGTTCTGGGCCATGCTCCGACGTTTCAAGGAACAGGGCATCACCACCATTGTGTCGACGCCATACATGGACGAAGCACGGCTGTGCGACCGGATAGCCCTGATGCAACATGGACGGATCATGCAGACGGCAACGCCCGACGAGATCGTTGCCGGGTTTACGACCGCACTCTTTGCCGCAAGGTCTGCCAACATGTATGCCCTGCATCTGGACCTGCTGGCACATCGAAATGTCGAATCCTGCTATACGTTCGGCGAGTATCTGCACGTTACCCTGATTGACAGCTCGCAAGGGGCAGTGCAGACGCTTTCGGACAACCTGCTGCAGCGACATCCCGAGTTCGAACTCATCTCGATGGAGCCTACCGTCGAAGACTGTTTCATCCGCATGACGAATGGCGTGTCATGAGTGAACCGATCATCAGTACACGTGCGCTGACGAAGCGATTTGGCGACTTCGTTGCCGTCGATGCCATCGACCTTGACATTCAGCGGGGCGAGATCTTCGGGTTTCTTGGTGCCAATGGTGCCGGCAAGACCACGGCCATGCGCATGCTGTGCGGCCTGCTGCGGCCAACGTCGGGCACGGCACGTGTAGCCGGCTTCGACCTCTTCACGCAAACCGAAGCCATCAAGCGCAGCATCGGATACATGAGCCAGAAGTTCTCGCTGTACGACGACCTTACGGTGATCGAGAACATCCGCTTCTATGCCGGCATCTATGGGCTGACGTCACAGCAGATCCGCAGCAAGAGCAGCCAGCTCATCGACCGTCTAGGGTTGCAGCATGAAGCCAACGCCCTTGTTCGCTCGCTGCCCCTTGGATGGAAGCAGAAGATCGCATTCTCGGTGGCCATGCTGCACGACCCGCAGATCGTGTTTCTGGACGAACCTACCGGAGGCGTCGACCCGGTTACGCGGCGACAGTTCTGGGACATGATCTATGCGGCAGCGGCCGATGGCATCACGATGTTCGTGACAACGCATTACATGGACGAGGCTGAGTATTGTCACCGCCTGTCGATCATGGTTGACGGACGCATTGCCGCCATGGGACGTCCGTATGACGTACGCACCTCGCTCAATGCCCGATCGATGGACGATGTTTTCACCATGCTTGCGCGTGGCGCAACGCGAGGCCAGGACTGATATGCGCCAGCTACGAAGCTTTGTGCGGAAGGAATTCCTGCACGTCCTGCGCGACCGCAAGACGTTGCTGATCCTGTTCGGCATGCCTGTGGTGCAGATCCTGATTTTTGGCTTTGCCCTGTCGAACGAGGTGAAGAACACACGCATTGCGATCATAGACCAGGCAAACGATGCATTCTCGCAGCAGCTGACGCAGCGGATCGATGCCAGTCGATACTTCGACGTGACGTCTGTGCTGGACCGTGCACCGTGGGCAGACGGCTTGCTTCGGCATGCCGACAATCGTGTCGTGCTGATCATTCCGGCCAATATCGAGTCCGAGTTGCACCATGGTCGTACGGCGCAACTGCAGGCCATTGTCGACGCGTCCGACCCTAACCGATCATCGACGGTCACAGCGTACCTGTCGCAGGCAGTCGCAACGGCGCAGTTGGACCTTCTTGCAGGAGCGCAGCAGCCGGCCCGTATCGACGTCACCACGCGCTTCGTTTACAATCCGCAGCTGCACGGTGCACCCAACTTTGTGCCGGGCGTGATGTCGCTGGTGCTCATGCTGGTCTGCGTCATGATGACGTCCATCGCCATTGTTCGCGAGAAAGAACTTGGCACCATGGAGGTGCTGCTGGTATCGCCCATGAATCCATTCATGGTCATCATTTCCAAGGTCATCCCCTACTTCCTGCTTTCGCTGGTCAACATCGCCTCTATCCTGTTGCTGAGCGTCGTTGTTCTTGACCTGCCTATCGTTGGCAGCGTTCCGCTCTTGTATGGGCTAAGCATGTTGTTCATCATCACTTGTCTGGCACTTGGCATGCTGGTGTCGACCATTGCCGCCACGCAGGCCGCAGCCATGCTTGTGTCGCTGATGGGCATGCTGCTGCCCACGCTGTTATTCTCGGGCTTCATGTTCCCGATCGAGAACATGCCCCTTCCCATGCAACTCTTCAGCAATCTTGTGCCGGCCCGCTGGTATTACGAGATCGTCAAGGGTGTTATGATCAAGGGGCTAGGTTTCGACGGTGTGATAAAGGAAACGCTCATTCTTCTGCTGATGACCACGGTCTTCACCGCGATCAGCGTGCGACGTTTCAAGGAGCGACTGGGATGAGTGTTCTGCTGCATCTGCTGGCGAAAGAGTTCCGACAGATCTTTCGGGATCGCATCATCCTTGCGATGATGATGGTGATGCCGGCCGGACAGTTAATCGTTCTGCCGCTGGCAGCCAACTTCGAAGTACGCAACATCAACGTGTGCGTGGTAGATCATGACCATTCGACGGCATCGCGACGTCTAACCGAGTCGATCTCGCGCAGTTCCTACTTCACGCTGGTCGATGTTGTGCCCTCCATGCGTTCGGCCATGAACATGATGGCTGCCAACACGATCGACGTAGCGCTCGAGATCCCGCACGACTTCGACCGGCGCATGGTGCGCGGCGAGTCACCGCGCATCGTGCTGGCTGCCAATGCCATCAACGGCATGAAGGCCAACATCGGTACGGTCTATCTGGGGCATGTGCTGCAGCGCTTTTCCGACGAGCAGTACATTGCCGCGTCTGCGGACGGACTCCAGCGTCGTGGCATCGAGATCCGCACCATCGACCGTTTCAACCCTGCCCTGAACTATCGTACCTACATGGTACCGGGCATCCTTGCATTGTTGCTTACCATGATTGCCGTCTACCTGTCGGCGCTCAACATCGTGCGCGAGCAGGAGATCGGCACCATCGAGCAGATCAACGTCACCCCCATCACCAAGGTCCAGTTCATCGCCGGCAAGCTGATCCCATTCTGGATCCTCGGCCTGGTCGTATTCTCGATCGGCATGCTCCTTGCACGCGTCGTCTACGGCGTAATCCCGCAGGGCAGCATTGTCACCATCTACCTGTTTGCCGGCGTCTACCTGATCACCGTCCTTGGCCTTGGCCTGTTGATCTCGACCATCTCCCGCACGCAGCAGCAAGCCATGTTCATGTCGTTCTTCTTCATGATGATTTTCATCATGATGGGCGGCCTGTTCACGTCCATCGACAGTATGCCCGCATGGGCGCAAACGATTACCATCCTGAACCCAGTGCGGTACTTCATCGACGTCATGCGCATGGTCGTCCTCAAGGGCAGCACCCTTTACGACATCCGGCACCACCTGCTGGTGATCGCCGTCATGGGTGTCGTCCTCAATGGCGTCGCCGTGCTGAACTACCGCAAGACCAACTAGTGATTCGTCATTGTTCGAATCATATCGTTCGCTATATCTTCGCTACATCTTTCACAACGTTGCGCATTGCCCCCTATGGAAAAGATCAAGGTTGCCAATCCGGTCGTCGAACTCGACGGCGACGAGATGACACGTATCATTTGGGCCTTCATCAAGCAGAAGCTGATCCTGCCCTACCTTGATCTCGACATCAGGTATTACGACCTGGGGATCGAGTATCGCGACCAGACGGAAGACCAGGTGACCATTGATGCAGCGAATGCCATCAAGGAGCATCGCGTTGGTATCAAGTGCGCCACCATCACGCCCGACGAAGCACGCGTCAAGGAGTTCGGACTGAAGAAAATGTGGAAGTCGCCGAACGGTACCATCCGGAACATCCTGGATGGTACGGTGTTCCGCGAGCCGATCGTGTGCAGCAATGTGCCGCGTCTGGTGCCCAACTGGACGGCGCCGATCTGTATCGGTCGTCATGCCCATGGCGACCAGTACCGCGCAACCGACTTCCGTACCAAGGGCAGCGGCAAACTCACGATCACGTATACACCCGATGACGGCAGCGAAGCCCAGTCATTCGACGTCTATGATTTCAGGGGCGATGGTGTTGCCATGGCCATGTACAACACCGATGAGTCGATCCGCGGCTTTGCCCGCGCCTGCATGAATCAGGCCGTGATGAAGCAATGGCCGCTCTATCTCAGCACCAAGAACACCATCCTGAAGAAGTACGATGGTCGATTCAAGGACATCTTCGAAGAGGTGTACGAGCAGGAATTCAAAGATGCCTTCGCGTCCCTTGGTATCACGTACGAACACCGCCTTATCGACGACATGGTGGCCTCGGCCCTGAAGTGGAATGGTAACTTTGTGTGGGCCTGTAAGAACTACGACGGCGACGTGCAGAGCGACACTGTGGCCCAGGGATTCGGATCGCTGGGACTGATGACGTCAACCCTTGTCACACCCGATGGCGGCACGATGGAAGCCGAAGCTGCACACGGCACCGTTACCCGACACTATCGTGACCATCAGGCCGGCAAGCCTACGTCCACGAATCCTATCGCATCGATCTTTGCCTGGACAAGGGGCCTCGAGTTCCGCGGCAAGTTGGACGGGAACGACGAGCTCGTGTCGTTCTGCCACACGCTGGAACGTGTCTGCGTCGATGTGGTTGAGTCAGGCCGCATGACGAAGGACCTGGCAGTCTGCATTCACGGCAACAACGTGTCGCATGGACAGCACTACCTGTACACCGAAGAGTTCCTGGATGCCATCGACGCGGAACTGCGGACGCGCCTGCAAGGCTGAGGCGCGTCGCGGAGACCAGTCCGTTACAGACCGGTGATCGTAAACTCGACGCGACGATTGCGCTGCAGCGCTTCGGATGTCCGCTCTGTCGTGAGCGGACGCTGCTTGCCATAGCCTGCCGCGCGCAAGCGGTCAGACGAGATGCCGTTCTGGATAAGGTACTTCATCACGTTGTCGGCACGGTCCTGCGAGAGCTTCATGTTCTGCTCGTCCGTGCCACGGTCATCCGTGTGTCCGCCGATCTCGATGCGCATTGCCGGACGCGAACGCATCAGCTCGATCAGTCGCTGCAGCTCGTCACGACTCTCGGCATCGATCGTCGCCTTGCCCGAAGCAAAGAAGACGTTGTTCAGCCGTACGGTCGCACCTACCTCGATGGGCCATAGGTCCAGATTCCGGTCGATCTCGCGATACGTCTTCAGCGTACGCAGATCGATGTTCTCGCTTACAGGATAGTACTCCTCGTCGGATGCAAAGAAGGCATACGACCGTCCCGAAGGCAGGATGATCGAATACTTGCCCTTGGCGGGCTCGCTGCGCGCAACGGCAACCTTGGCATTCGTCTTCAGATCGCGGACGATCACGTCGGTCGCGATCGGTTGTCCGCTCTTGGCGTCGGTCACTGCCCCTCGCACCAAGACGGTGGGTTCCGGAAGCAGCTTGGCACTCTCCTTTGTCTGCGGAAGACGCAGACGCATGATGCCGTTGCGGACTCCGTCCGACGAATTCATGTAGGCATAGATGCCAGACGGATGAATGCTGAAGTAGCCGTCCCAGGCATTGGTGTTCACGTATGGGCCCATGTTGACGGGCACAGACCAATTGAGCCATGTATCGTCAAGACGTTTACTGACCCAGATGTCGTCATCGCCGTAGCCGGGTCGAGACGAGCCGAAGTAGAGCGTCCGATTGTCGGCAGCCAGATACGGCATGCCTTCGTTGAATGGTGAATTCAGCGTCGCCCCAAGATTCTTTGGCGTCGAATATGTACCGTCATCCTGCAGGAAACTTGCATACAGGTCCTTCTTACCAACGCTTGAATCCATCTCGCCGGCCAGGATGACGACCGTGCGATCTGCCGAGACGCATTCTTCGCGCGTGGAGGCCTTGTTGCGATAGTCGTTGATCTCGACATTCGTTGGAATGTCCCATCCGTCAGCCGTTCGACGCGTCTTGGAAAAGCCGAAGCCTGCATGCAGGCCCATCTCATCGTACTTTCCCCACAAGAACAATTCGTTGTCGTCCTGCGATACGGCAATCACGCTGTTGTGATTCTGATTGTTGATCACGCCCGGGATCGGACGCGGTGTAGACCACGTCGAATCCGTTTCGCGCGTGGCATAGTAGATGTCGTCTCCGCTGAACGGTATGCTCCGCACGAAATACATCGAAGCACCGTTCGGTGCGATGATCGCGTATCGGTCCGATTGTCCGGAGTTAAGGTTCTCGACGTACGTTTTTGTAGCACCGGCAAGGGCTTGCGGGTTGACGTTGAATTCTGCGCGTCGATACGTGACTGCTACGTCTAGGAAGTCCACGTTGACACGTTGCGATGTATTGACACCAAGACCAAGCACCGAGGTTCCGATCGGACCAAGATCAGCGACCGGCAGCTCCTCGACAACCGTACCGTTGATCACATACTGCAGCTTCTTTCCACGTCGGGCAACCGTCAGCACGTTGGTGTCGCCATCGGGCTTCACGGCATCCGTCCGCACATTTCGATTGTTGTTCTCCTCCGTTGCACCGTAGACCTTCCATGTCCGTGTGTTTGTGTTCATGCTTCCAACCCAGTAGGCCTGCATGGAAGGGGCAATGTTGAACACGTAATGCTCCTCCGGAGCCCACACATGGATACCCGGGCCGCCGCCGGCGAACGACGAGCGGGAGATGCAACGCACCGTCACCGACCAGTCGCTGGCATTATCGATTGGGTGCGACTTGTAGGTCCAGAAGACGCTCTCGTTGCTCATGCGGACGTTCATGACGCCCCGATCATAGCTGCGCTCAAACCCGCGCTCGCGCATCGGGTTGGCTTCGAACCAAAACTTCGGAACCTCGTCGAAGGTCTCGACTTCCGTAACAACCTGTTGTGCCGAAGCCGATGTCAACCCAAGAAGGAACAGCAGAACAATGAACTTCATCGCAGTGAGGAGTTGATATCGGCCAGACGTGCACTACCCGGACACAGCATGTGCTGCGACAGCGCGTTCAGGGGCGTATCGCTGGTATTGAGCGTGGCATGCAGGTCGGTCGAATCGGTGTCGACATAGAGCAGACCCGTCAGCACTTCGCCCTTTGCTCGAGCTGCATGCAGGGCCTGTACGGCCGACGTGCGATCGCACGGATCCCAGGTTGGAGCAAGCTTGTTCAGGAGCAGACTGCTTCCGTCGTGCATGCGTACCGCTGTGGCCGTGCCTTCGTCGTACGAAGTGGTGATCTCCGTCATCATCGGTACAAAGTCAACCGTTGACGTCGCCTCGATATGCTCACGCACGTAGTCATACGACTTCGTACTGCCGGGGTTGTTGTTGAACGTCACGCAGGGCGAGATGACGTTCAAAAAGGCAAAGCCCTTGTGCGCCATGGCGGCCTTAATGAGCGGTATCAACTGGTGCTTGTCGCCACTGAAGCTCTGTCCCACGAAGGTGGCTCCAAGCTCGAGCGCCAGTCCGGCCAGGTCGATAGCCTCGAAGGGATTCACGCTGCCGGCCTTGCTCTTGCTGCCGGCATCGGCCGTTGCCGAGTCCTGGCCCTTGGTGAGGCCGTAGCAGCCGTTATTCATCACGATGTAGACCATGTTCAGGTTGCGACGCACGACGTGGACGAACTGTCCCATGCCGATCGACGCGGTATCTCCGTCGCCGGACACACCAAGGTAGATAAGATCCTTGTTGACCATGTTGGCACCGGTGGTCACCGACGGCATACGTCCGTGGACGGAGTTGAAGCCGTGCGACTTCCCAAGGAAGTAGGCCGGCGTCTTGGACGAGCAGCCGATGCCCGACATCTTGGCGATGCGATGCGGCTCGAGATTCAACTCGAAACAGGCATGAACAATGGCGGCGCCGATACTGTCGTGTCCGCATCCGGCACACAGGGTCGAGAGCGATCCTTCGTAGTCCTTGGCGGTATATCCGAGAGCATTCTTCGGCAGATGCGGGTGGCGGAAGGCCGGGCGTACGTAACTCATGATGCTGTTGTGATGTGCGCGTGTTGGTGAACAATGCTGGCCACGATGCGGTCTGCCGTGATGGGCATGCCGTCGTAATTCAATACCGACCGAAGGCGCTTCGGGTCGATCTGCAGCTCAAGGATGAGCAGCGCATGCATCTGGGCATCGCGATTCTGCTCGATGACGTAGACCACGTCATAGTCCTGCATGAAGGCTTCCACGTCGGCGTGGAACGGGAAGGACGTCAACCTGCATGCATCAAGGTCGATGCCCTGGTCGCGCAACATGTCGCGCGCCTCAAGGGCAGCATCCGTTGATGTGCCAAAGAAGAGCATGGCCGTCTTTGTACCTCCCTGCCCCTTGATGATCTCGGGTGCCGGGACGCACGTGCGGATGGTCTGCCATTTGCGTGACAGACGGTCCATGTTGCGTTGATATGCCGGCGACTCCTCTGTATAGGCCGCATACTCGTCGCGCGACGTACCGCGGGCGACATAGGCACCCTTCGAGGGGTGGACGCCGGGAATGGTGCGATACGGGATGCCGTCGCCGTCGATGTCTAGATATCTGCCGAACTTGGGCATGGCGTCGAGCTCGGCGGCCGTCAGCACCTTGCCCCGATCATAAACGCGCGTATCATCCCATGCGAAGGGCGGGCTCATGTGATCGTTCATGCCAAGGTCAAGGTCGGTCATGACCATGATGGGCGTCTGTAGTCGTTCGGCAAGGTCAAGTGCGAGCGCTGTGTGGTCGAAGCACTCCTTGGGCGTTGCCGGAAAGAGCAACGGATGCTTGGTATCACCGTGCGAGGCGTAGGCGGCCAGCATGATGTCAGACTGCTGCGTCCGTGTTGGCATGCCGGTACTTGGGCCCGTGCGCTGTACGTCGATAAGCACGGCGGGAATCTCGGAGAAATAGGCAAGGCCAAGAAACTCGTTCATAAGCGACACGCCGGGACCGCTGGTAGCGGTGAACGAGCGGGCACCGTTCCAGCCGGCGCCGATCACCATGCCGATGGCGGCCAGCTCGTCTTCGGCCTGTACGATGGCGTAGTTGTTCTTGCCGTGTTCATCGACCCGCATTTCGTGGGCGTACTCGGCAAAGGCTTCGGCCACTGATGTCGACGGTGTGATGGGATACCACGCAACAAACGTCGCTCCGCCGTACACGGCGCCGAGCGCACAGGCAGAATTGCCGTCGGTCATGATGCGGTCGCCCACAAGGTCGCGACGCTCAAGACGAAATGGCAGCGGATGCTCGAGGTGTTCCTTGACGTAGTCGATACCAAGCTGCAGTGCCTTAAGGTTCGGGGCAATGAGTTTCTCCTTGCCCTGGAACTGTTCTGTGATCAGTTGTTCGAGTGCGGCATACTCGATCTCGATGAGTGCCGAGAGCGCGCCTACGTACATCACGTTCTTGAAGAGCTGACGTTGGCGCGGATCGCTGAACTCGCGCGTACACGTTTCCATCAGCGGAATGCCCAGGAACGTGATGTCATCGCGCATCATCTCCTCGTGCAGCAGCTTCGTGCTGTCGTAGATGAAATAGCCGCCGGGCTTGACGCTTTGGATATCCTTGGCAAGACTCTGTGGGTTGACGCTCACCATGATGTCGACGCCGTCGCGTCGGCCAAGGTAGCCCTTCTCGCTGATGCGTACCTCGTACCACGTTGGCAGGCCTTGGATGTTCGACGGAAAGATGTTCTTTGGCGAGACGGGAATGCCCATTCGGAAGATGCTCTTGGCGAACAGGTAGTTCGCGCTTGCAGACCCCGTACCGTTGACGTTCGCAAAACGAACAACAAAATCGTTGATGATTGCCATTAGACCAGTGCTCCTGCCTTAGCCGTGTAGTACGAGAA
>VFFB01000175.1 GCA_018882585.1 Candidatus Kapaibacterium sp. | reverse complement strand
TGGCCGGGTCGAGGGCCTGTCCCGCCTCGTCGATCACCACCGTGTCGAACATTCGATCGGCGATCTCCTCGTTGCGCGACGCGACCAGCGTACAGGCGATCACATCGGCCTGACCGATGATCATCTCTGTCGTCTGCCGCTCCATGCGTCGTACGTCGTCGATGATCGAGCGAGCTTCCTTCAGCAGCAGCTTACGTTGTTCCATCTCGGCTCGGCCGAAAGAACGTTTGTACTTCGTTGCCATCCGACGGAATTCGTTGGCGCGCTTGCGCATCGCATCGATATCGTCGGACAGGCCATGGCGCTTCCAGCGCTCAGCCAGCGTATGGCGCATCACGGATGGGTCGACACGTGCCAGATTGCCAAGACGTACAACATCCAGTCCTGCAGCGGCACAGCGCTCGGTGAGCACATCAACGGCAGCGTTGGAAGGGGCGCAGACAAGAACCGGGCGTGTGCGTGCGGCGCAGCGGCGGATCACCTCGACGAGCGTCGTGGTCTTGCCCGTGCCGGGTGGACCATGAATGACGGCAACGTCGGAAGCACGCAAGGCAAGATCGACAGCTCGGCATTGCGAGGGGTTCAACGAGGGGATGTCTTCGATGATTCCTGCGGGAGCGAAGGTCGGCGTCGTGCCACCGTAGAGCACGTCGCGCAACCTGGCCAGACGTCCTTCGTCGGCCGTGCGCATGCGCCGCAAGGCCTCGGTCATCTCGGCAAAGCCCGATGCGTCGAACGTCAACTGCACGCCAATGCGTCCATCGTCCAGCCAATCCGGATGTTCATTGTCACGCAGGATCACATGGGCAACGTTGCCGTTCACCCAGTGCAGCGTGCCATTGGCGGTACGTTGCTCCGTACCTGCCTGTGAGAAGATCTGACATGGCTTGCCGCCGCCAAGCTGATGGGGCATTGACGGACCAACGCGCTCGACCGTGAGGAATGGATACTCTCCAAAGCCATACCCCGTGTCGCGAATGCGGACGGGATACCACGCTACCCCTTCGGCAACGCGTTGCCGGACTGGGGCCTGGGACGTCAGCGTTCGAAATCGCTCGGCATGGGTGTCGCGCTCGCGCTGCAGGGCTGCAGCCAGCACATGGAGGGCACGTTCGGCATCGGAGTTTGTCATCAAGGCCACGAACATACGAGTTCGCACTCGGATGTGGCGCTGCACAGGTCATCCATCGTCGTCGACGCCGATGCGTAACAGCCGTGGGTATCTTTGCATGACGAACCACTCACGATCTCTGCGCATGCTCCTTCGATTCCGTTTGATCGCCCTGCTTATGGCCGTTGCCGCTTCGCCGCTTGGAGCACAGAGTGTTGCACCGTGGAGATTCGGTCTTGCCGGCGGCGTATCGCTCAATACATCCGGCGTTGGCTACGCACTGTGGGGGCCGGATGGTTCGACAAATCCCGATCGTGCGAACGGACAGTTCATTGCCGATGTCGGTATCGACGGCTCCGGTATTGCTCCGTATGCCGGGTTACTTGCCGAGTATATCTCTCCGTCGTGGTGGGGACTGCATGCCCGTCTTGCCTTTGACGATCGATCACTGACGGCGATCGACGATCGGTCGTACCAGGTTGGTGATCGATACCTTGCAGACGAGTTTGCATTCACGGCCAGATACATCACCATCGATCCGCGTCTGCGTATCGCACCGGTACCGCAAAGCCCCTTGGCATTCACCCTTGGACTTGGTGCAAGCATGGCGTTGCAGAGTTCCGTGGCCTACCTGGCCGATGGGACGGCGGCGCCTGTGACGTACGACATTCCGTCGGCAAACCGCGTAGCACTGTCCGTCAACGGCGGACTGACATACGACGTGCCGATCAGCGTTACGTCGGCAACCAGATTTACGCTGACACCCTTCGTTGACGTGTCGTGGATGATGGCCATGCGGGGCGTGGACCAACGCGCACAGAATGCCACAACAAATGCACTGCAATCAATATCGGCTCGCATTGGCATTGCCATCACGCGTGGGGCCGTGAACGAGGCATTGGCTCCTGACCCCGACGAAGATGAGTTTTACATCAAGGTCAGGCCATCGGCTTCGGCAGGTTCGCAGGTGCAGTCGGTTGAACACATGCCCATGCTGCCATCGGTGTTCTTCGCAACAAGCGACAAACGCCTGCCGCCGCGATATCGCTTGCGCAAGCTGCGTGCCTACGACAGTGCTTCGTCGTACTACGACGTGATCTCGGTTGCGGCAGGACTGCTGAATGCCGTCCCGAATGTGACGCTGACTCTGGTGGGCTACGACCCCGAGGGAGGTAATGGGCTGGCAATGGCGCAGATCGTCAAGACCCGCATCCTTGATCTTGCCTTTGTTGATTCGGCTCGGATCGTGATCAGAGGCGAACGGATGCCACCGGCCGCGACGCCGACGACGGGTCTTATGGGCTCCGAGCAGGCAGCTGCCATGGAGGAGAATCGTCGGGTCGATATCCTGTGCAGCGATCCCCAGAAGTGGCCATCCATCATCAACGTCACCCAACGAGCGGCCACGATAGAAAGCAACATGGTTGTGGATGTTGTCTCGAGCGATGTGCTGCAGCCATGGAGTGTGAACATCTCGGCCGATGATCTGCCGAACACGCGAACCTTCGGTCCATTCGACGGACGCCGTGCCGTGATCGCCGAAGCCGAGGTGCCGCGCGGTTCTTCCAACCGCATCAAGGTTGCCGTGAAGGCCCAGACCGTCGAAGGAAAACAGCTTTCGGATTCAAAGACCGTTTCTCTTGGTACCGATCCTGCGGCCAACCTCGCGTCAGAACGGCATGTGCTGACCATGACGATGGGCGAGGCTGATCCGACAACGCGGTGGAAGAGCTACGTCGAGGCCAACCTGAGCAAGCATCTTCGTAACGGATGCCGTGTGATCGTACACGGACATACAGACGATATCGGTCTTGCCGACGTGAACCGTAAACTTTCATACCAGCAGGCAGAGCGCGTCGCCATGATGATCCAACGGATCATCGACAGCCGCGGTCTGCAGAACGTTGAACTCCTGACGGTCGGTCACGGCGAGGACGCAGCCGATGGCGTCATGCGTCCCGAAACACCCGAAGGCAGAATGTATAACCGCGCCGTCATCATCGACGTCGTTTATCCCGAACAATGAGGTTATCGTGGCACAGCTTGGACACTCGGCGTGGATTCGCATTCCCTGTCCGGACATGGCGGCCTCGGCCGAAGCGTGGTATGCCATTGGCTTCGAACCGATGGAAGGCGAAGCGTCTGCCTTTTGCACCGACGGCCAGCGCATCATCGAGCTGGTTCCCGGCGAACGCGGCCTGCCGTCGATCGTCTACGGCAATGCATCGCCCGCACGCACTGCCCAGCAATGCAAGGATCGCGGCGCTGCCTCGACCATGACAGCTTCGGGCGAGGTGCAGTTTGGGGGCATTGGTCTACTGCAGGTCTTCCTGCGTGAGATGCCCACCCGAGCGGCCTTGCATAGCAGTGGCGAAGAGAGTTCATGGCTTGGCTTCTTTGATCACCTCGCAGTGCACGTCGATGATCTTGATGCGTGCAAACGCCGATGCGAGGCGATGGGATTGCTTGTGCTGGACCAGGCCTTTGGCGATACTCCGTCGATCGACGTGACCGATGGCGCCATGACGATCTCGCTCCGGACCACGCCCATCACTGGGATTCCGATTGAATATTCGGCAG
>VFFB01000052.1 GCA_018882585.1 Candidatus Kapaibacterium sp. | reverse complement strand
CGTCTCTGTCGTGCCATCGTTGACGACGACGCGACGCAGATCGTCGGGCACGGCAAGCACGCTCGTACGGAGTACGGCAGCGCCGTTGACACCAATTTCGAAGGCATCGATCTCGATCGTGATCGGACGGGAACCGCTATCAGACTTGATGCGCAGCTCGACGTCACGCGTGCCACCTTCGCCAATCGTGATCTGCTGGCTTGCCAGCTCGACGTTCCATCCATCGGGTGCGTCACGAAGCTGGAGCCGCAACGTACGGTCGCCACGGCCATCATGCGAAAAGCGCAGTGTGGCCGTTCGGGCCGACGCTGTGCCGGCGAGGACGACGCGCTCGAGCGGTCGCATGACGATGTTGGCGGCGGTCTGCAGTCGAAGAATGCTGTTGGCCGCACGATCTGCAGCCCAAATGTGATCGTCGGGGCCGATGCAGATCCCCAAGAGCTCTGTCGCCCCCGTGGCAATACTGCCCATGAAGACGGGACGTCCAGTTGCAAGATCGTACATGCGGATGGCGCCCGTTGCGCGGTCGCCTACAAGCAGGCGGCCGCCCTTGACGTCGATGCCAACGGGATCAACAAGGCCGGTATCAATGACCGTTTCAATGACGGCCTCGTCCATACGAGAGAACTCTTCGAAATTCTCGAGGCTTTCGTCGGGTGGCCGTAGTCCCTCGACCGGACGTCCTGTGCGAGTGTCCAGACGCAGGACGCGCTTCGCGCCGGGGTCAACGATGTAGAGCCATGATGTTGAAGCGTCGTAGGCCAGGTGTGCCGGACGATTGCGATCGACCGGCGTAAGGACCACTTGGCTGTAACGCCGGATGACACCGTCGCGGTGGTCCGTGCCGCCAACTTCGTGCGGATCGCGGAAGTCATACCGCGTTACGTCGTTGTACTTGGCATCGCTGATCCAGAACACGTTATCCGTTTCGTGGGCAACGCCCATGCCATACGGGCTCTGGTGCAGCATGTCGAGGTGCGACGCCAGAAAGTCATTCGACTCCTGATACTTCGACGCGAAGATGGCCGTATCGGCCGACCAGAGCGTGGGGCCCATGAACATGTAGTTGGCGTCGCCATTTCCGGGCCAACCGCTTTGTGACGTTGCAAAGGTGCCGTTGCCACCAAAGGCTATGCCGGTGCTCCGCCACATGAAGTGTGATGCGCGAGAATCCTTCTTCAGCCGTACAGACTGCTGTGGCGTAGCCGCGTCGTGGACGATGACGATGCCATGGCCACGACGATCGGTGGTTACCACCCAGAGGTCGTTGGAATGCAGTACGCCCTTGTTGAAGTCAAGATCAAGAGGTTCTTTGATCCCGTCATCAGGGCCGGCGATCACGGCGGCTGTCACCGGACGGTCGAGGTAGCGCCGCAGGTACTGCGGATCGAAGTCCTGGGGTGTTTCGACAGGCTTGGCGGCTCGTACGGCTGTTTGAACAAGGTGCTCGACGTCCATGTAGGGTTCCGTGCCATAAACCGAGGTCAGCACTCGACCGCGATGCACAACAAGGGAAGCATGCAGGTCAAGGACAGAATCGCCAATAGCACGCAGGGCTCCGATGGTACGGGCCGAGGCATTGTCGGGGTCTGACACAAGTGTGATGGCCGTCGGGTCATAGCCCATGCGCTGCATCAGCCTATCGTTGGTTGCGGCATCATCTTCCGACATGGCCACGACGCGGATACCGTGCTGCTGCAGGACCGCACGGTGTTGATGCAGATATGTCAGCTGTCGCACGCAATGCGCGCAGCGGTATCCCAGGTACCGCACCAGGATGGTCGGAACCTCAGGGTCGATGGCGGCAGCCATGGCCGTCTGCGGTAACAGTGCATTTGCCTCGAACGGACTGCGAACCAGCATGGACGTGTGCTCGAGGTAGGATGCCGGCTGCATGGCCGTTTCTGTCTGGGCGGTCGCTGCAGATATCGAAAGCAGGAAGGCAAGGATGCAGAGTCGAAGTGACATGGCTATGAAAGGGCTGAGTGGGGTAAGAACTCGATCGCAAACACGAGATCAGGTCGGAAAGTTACACCATAGATGCAACAACGGCCACCACGAGTGGCGGCCGCCGTTGACAACCCAGGTAAACCGGATCAGGTAGGAGCTCTCAGTCAGCCTGCGGTGCCGCGTGACCGGGTTCGATCATCACGCTCATGAAGGCCACAAGCGGTCGGTCATCGACAATGCCGATCGTCAAGGTCAGATCAAGGCCGTTGCAGGACAGCCGTACGTCGGCTGATGACGATGATCGACGAAGGATGCGTCCGCCGTCAACGACCAGTCGGCCCACCGTATTTGCTACGAAGGCGCGGGTGTTCTCGATCGACGTTGTTCGGTGTTCCGTTGATGCACCGATGAAGGCCCCGGCCGTGTCGAATACCATCTCGATCGCCTCGGCCCTACCCACGTCTCGAAATGTCAGGGACAGCGTTCCGCGCTGAGCTTCGCCGCGACGTTGCACACCCATGATGCCATATCGACGAAGCGAAGACATTGTCGTCTGCAAGGACGCCCTCCATGGGACGACGATCTGATCGCATGGTCTCCACCGCAGCGGATGCCATTGCGTGTCGGATGCAACGCACTCCTTCGGCGCAGCAAAAAGCAAAGCGCACAGCAACACGGAGAGAAACGTTGACGAGACCGCGGGGAGGAATGATCGTGACATCGGTAGCAACATCATGTGCTACAACGATCGGGCTATTATGGGTCTCAAACCAGCCGAACAACTACGTCAATCAGCGACACGTGATTGACGTAGCCATCGTGGTCGGGGCGGCGGGATTCGAACTCGCGACCTTCTGCTCCCAAAGCAGACGCGCTAACCGGGCTGCGCTACGCCCCGAAATAGATTGCCTACAAAGATGCGGAATCACATGTTTCTACCCAACTTTTCTCCGTGGAAACACCTTGAAGTAGAGCTTGTCTTGGGCGTATCTTGCTTTCGGTTGCGACCTCAACGCAACGATCACCGCAGCGTCACAGCCCACGTTAACGGGCGCAGTGGCGATGAAAGGTGAGAAGGGGAGTGCCCCAAGACGAGTGGTGACGTCTTGGGGTATCTCACATCTGGCCGGTGCCAACGCATCGGAAGACCATTCGGACCTCGTATCTTGCGGTCCATGAAACTGCTTCTCGCTCTTCTTGCGACAGTCCTTACTGTCGTTCCTGCGCGTGCCGGCGACGAGATCCCCGGTGCTGCCCAAGCAACGCCCATCGCGATCACGAATGCGACCGTGCATACGGTCACGAAGGGTACGCTCGAACGTGCTACCATCGTGTTCGACAAGGGCGTCATCACGGCCGTCGGCCCCACGTCTTCGGTGGTTGTTCCCGGCGGCGCACGCGTCATTGACGGTACAGGCAAACACGTCTACCCCGGGTTTATCGCACCGAGTACGACGATCGGTCTGACCGAGGTTGATGCCGTCCGCTCAACGCGCGACATGGCCGAGGTTGGCGACGTAAATCCGAATGCCCGTGCAGAGACGGCATACAATCCCGACAGCGAGATCATTCCGACCATCCGATACAATGGCATCCTTCTGGCCAATGTGCTTCCGCAGGGTGGTATCGTTTCGGGTCTTGCTTCGTTGATGCGACTCGATGGCTGGACCCGCGAAGACATCGCCGTCCTGCCGCGCAGCGCGATCGTCCTGAACTGGCCCTCGATGGATGTCATTACAGCATGGTGGATGCGCGAATCACCCGAAGAGCAGCGGAAGGCATCCGAGGAAGCCATTCGTACGATCTACGATCTGTTCACCGAGGCTCGCGCCTATGCGGCACTCTCGGCAGTCGATTCCTCGAAGCGCGATGTCCGGCATGACGAGTTCCGTCGTGTCTTCACCGACAAGCTTCCGGTAATCGTCTCCGCCTCTTCGCGCCGCCAGATCGAGGCTGTCCTGAACTTCGCGAAGGCGTTTGGCATCCGTGTGATCCTGAACGGCGCCACCGAGGCCCCCTACATGCTTGCCGAGATCAAGGCGGCGGGTGTTTCGGTGATTGTCCAACGCGTCCATTCGCTGCCCTCGGCGGCAGAAGCCCCATATGACGAGGCCTTCACGCTGCCATCGAAACTTGCTGCAGCCGGTATTCCGTTTGCATTCTCGGAGGGTGGAGCATGGCAGCAGCGCAATCTGCCGTTCAATGCCGGAACGGCCGTCGCCTTCGGTCTGAGCGAACAGATCGCCGAGCGTGCCCTGACGATCGAGCCGGCAACGATGCTTGGCGTGCAGGCCCAATACGGTTCGCTCGAGGTCGGCAAGAGCGCTACGCTTTTTGTGAGTGCCGGCAACGCCCTTGACGGCCTGACAAATAAACTCGAGGCGGCCTTCATCGACGGACGCACCGTCGATCTTTCAAACCGCCATGTCAAGCTCACCAAGAAGTACCGGGAACGGTATACACGGTGATCGACGGTACGCTGCTCGACGCCACGTCCGTCGACATGCCGCAGAGCGCCCGCAACGTGGTGCGACGGTCCATGTCGGAAGCGGACCGCATGGTGTTTGATGGCGTTACCCTGCATGCCATTACGTATGCCAGCGCCAACCGCCGCATCAAGGGCTATATGGCGCTGCCCCCAGGCGGACAGTCCTCCTATCCTGCCGTGATCTTCAATCGTGGCGGAAGTACCGAACGCGGTGCGTTAACGCCCGAAGGTGCCGTGATGTTTGCCTGTCAATATGCCGCATGGGGATTTGTATGCGTGGCATCCAATTACAGGGGGCTTGGCGGCAGCGAAGGAGAAACCGAGGAATGGGGTGCAGGTGACGTGGATGATGCCATGAACCTGTTACCGCTCCTGGATGGACTTGGCTACGTCGATCCCGAAAGGATCGGTCTTGTAGGAGGCAGTCGCGGTGGCATGATGGCGCTGATGATGCTTGCCAGGACGGACCGCTTCAGGGCGGCAGTCACCTTCGGTGCACCGACGATGATCCACGCCTGCGAGCCAACGGCCTACATTCGTCGGACCATGCAGAAGCACCTGCCTGCAGGCAGCGTTGAACATGTCGAGGCAGAGCGCCGCAGCGCCGTCCTGTGGGCCGACCGACTAAGCAAGACGACGCCGCTTCTTGTGCTGCACGGGACCGGTGACCGACGCGTGTCGCCCGACCATGCCCTGCAGCTTGGGCTGGCGCTGCAACACTGTCAGCATCCGTACAAGTTGATCATGTATGACAATGCCGACCACGTCCTTGCGGGACGACGCAACGAATCGAATGCTGATATTCGGGCCTGGCTTACCCACTACGTCATGAATCGCGGACCGCTGCCACGCGTGGGACCGCACGGAGCATAATCATGCGAGCAACAACTCTACTATGTGCATTGCTGTTCTGGTCGCTGACGATGTCGGCACAGTATGTCGATGCACCACATCCGTCCGTACTGATGGACGCCGTTCTGGATCCCACCTTCCGCGAACAAGCTGCACCGCGGCATCCACCCATGGTGATGCCGATGAGCGTTACGGCCAAGCAGCTCGACACGACGATCGATGTCCTGTCGTACGACGTGCTCATGGACTGGTCCACTGTGATGAGCATTCCGCGCGCCGAACGTCAGCCACGCAAGTGCACGGCCCGCGTTGCCGCATCTATCGTGGTGAACGCATCGTCCATGGACACGCTGGTGCTGTACGCCCAGGAACTTGTCTTTGATTCGATCAGTGTGAATGGAAGCCCGTGTGCACATCAACTGGCATCGCAACGCGTGCGCATCGCTCTTCCGTCGACGGTGCGTCAAGGCGATACGCTGCACGTGGTGATGCACTATGCCATCATGCGCGATGATCTCGGGTTCCAATCCTACGCGAACACGGATATCAGTCAGTCGGGACGTCCGCTGGCCATCACGTTCACGTTCAACCAGCCCGAAGGGGCCCGCACGTGGTATCCCTGTAATGATGTGGCGTATGACAAAGCGATGTTCACGGCCCACATGCTGATCCCGAAGGACTTCGTCGGTGTGTCGAACGGTCGCCGCATCAGCCGCACAGACGTCAACGACTCTGTCGTGATGGAAACCTGGCGACATGAGCAGCCGATGGCAACGTATTTGTTCAACATGAATGCATCGCGCTTCACGATGGTACCGCAGGTCTACGTTCGTCCGAACGGCGATACCATTCCGATGGAGAATTATCAGTGGGCGATCGACGAGGACAGCGCCACCTACAGCGCCAAACGTGCGATTCGGAACATTCCCGAAATGTTTCGCGTGATGGAAGGGTTCTTCGGACCGTATCCCTATGAGACGTACGGCCACGTGTCCGTCTATCCCATCCAATTCGGCGGCATGGAACATCAAAGCATGTCAATGGTCAACCGGGAGTGGCTCAAGGGCACCGCCGAGTTGGGATACATGCACGAGCTTGGACATCAGTGGTTTGGCGACTGGGTGACGTGTGCCACGTGGGGCGATATCTGGTTGAACGAAGGCGCAGCCTCGTGGACCGAGGCACTCTTTGCGGGCCGCGACGGCAACACCGACGGCTATCGCCTGCGGATGCGCCAGCGCCGCGATCGCTATCTGCGCAACGGCCTTGCCGAGCCGCCCGTCTACGACATTCCACTTTCCAACTTGTTCAACGAGGCCACGACATATTGCAAGTCCGCATGGGTCTATCACATGATGCGTACCCACGTGGCCAACGACAGCGTATTCTTCGGCCACATGCGCGGGTATCTCGAAGCATTTGGCCGTAACGCAGCCCAGACAGCAGACCTGCATGCACACATGAAGCGTGTTGCGCCGTCGCCTGTTGTCGACTGGGACGTCTTCTTTGACCAATGGCTGGTCCAAGCCGGACATCCCGTGTTCCGCGGCACGCTCGACCTGCCGGCAACCGCCGAGCCGCAGCGCACGGTGACGCTGACGCTTGCCCAGGTGCAGTCCGCTGCCAAGGTTCCCGAGGTCTTTCACGTGCCGGTTCGACTGCGGTTCCGGTCGTCGTCATCGACCAAGGATACCGTCGTCGTGATGACAAGCCGCACGATCACCGTGGCCATGACGATGCCGACGGAGCCCACCGAGGTTACCGTCGATCCGAACGAAGAGATCCTGTGCGAGTCGTCGGTACAGGTCGCAACCGGCGTTGATGAGCAACGCAAGACTGCATGGTGTCGCCTCGTCGGCCCCATTCCAGCCAGCGATCACGTGCTGCTGCAGGTCGACGATCAGGGCGATGCAGCCATGTCGATCACCGACATGCAGGGACGTCTGCTGCGCACGCAAACGTTGTCGCCCGGATTGCATCAGGTGTCGCTGACGGGTGATGCTGGCCTGGTAATGATCCGTCTGACGCGGTTTGGTTCGACGGCTGCGTTCACTGTTCCCGTGATTGGGCGTTGACATGACACAGCACGACCTTGCGGCGTTACGCAAAGAGTACACACTCGAGGAGCTCACGGAGCAGTCCGTTGCTCGCGAACCGTTTGCGCAGTTCGCATCGTGGTTCGACGAAGCCATGGCGGCCGCGTTGGCGGAACCGACGGCGATGACGCTTGCGACGGCCGATGCCGATGGACGGCCTTCGGCCCGCGTCGTGCTGCTGAAGGGCGTCGATCACGGATTCGTGTTCTACACGAACTACGACAGCGCAAAGGGACGCCAGCTTGCGGCCAATCCGCAGGCGGCCATGCTCTTTTTCTGGCCCGAGCTTGAGCGGCAGATCCGCATCGAAGGCAGGGTCGAAAAGGTCTCGCCCGAGGAGTCGCAGCGCTACTTCGCCTCCCGTCCGCTTGGCAGCAAGGTCGGCGCATGGGCGTCGCAGCAAAGTTCCGTCATCGCCTCGCGCGAAGCGCTTGCGGCGAAGTTCGACGAGTTCGGCAGGAAGTTTGCCGACGGAGATGTGCCGTTGCCCCTTACATGGGGAGGCTTCAGATTGGTACCGGTGACCTTTGAATTCTGGCAGGGGCGTCCGTCGCGCCTGCACGACCGCATCCGATACCGTCACGACGGCGACGCCTGGGTGATTGAACGGCTGTCGCCCTGACCGTTATGTGCGTAGCCGGGGGTCGGTGGCATCGCGCAATGCGTCACCGATCAGGTTGAAGGCCGAGACCGTAAGGAAGATCATCAGGCCCGGGAAGATGGCCAGCCACCAAGATGAAGCGCTGCTGCGTGCTTTGAACAGGACGGAGCCCCACGTTACCACGGTGGGTGGAACACCGAATCCAAGGAACGACAGAGCACTCTCGAGCAGGATGGCGCCCACGATACCGAAGGCAGCATAGATCAGGACCGGTGCGATGGCATTGGGCATGACGTGGCGCGCGATGATGCGCGGCGTCGAGAAGCCAAATGCACGGGCCGCACTCACGTAGTCCAGGTTGCGCACGCGAAGCACTTCGCCCCGCATGAAGCGAGCGATATTCGTCCAGCCCGTCAATCCAATGATGGCCATGATCAGGAAGAGGGAACCCTCCTCGACCATTGCCACGATGGTGATGATCAGAAAGAACCGCGGAAAAGTGATGAAGATCTCGATGATGCGCGAGATGGCGATATCGACAGCACCGCCGAAGTAGCCGGCGACGGCGCCCAAGATGATACCGATGAGCAGGGCGATGCCCATGGCGACGAAGCCGATGGACAGCGCGTAGCGAGACCCGTGGATGATGCCCGCAAGTACGTCGCGCCCAATATCGTCCGTACCCAGCCAGTGCGCTGACGACGGTGCGCGATCCTTCAAGGAGAGCAGTTCCTTGTCTGTTGTCGATGCAGCATACGGAACAATGGGGAAGACAGCCCAGTCGAATGGAATGGTTTTCCAATCCACCGACGTGAATTCGCTGTCCCATTGGGTGATGCCGAGATCAACCGCATATTCAAGCAGGACCGGTGCGATGATCCGTCCGTTATGCCTGGCGATGATAGGCTTATCGTTGGCAAGGAAGTCGGCAAAGACGGCGATCGCCGCCAGTGTCATCACGACGTAGACGCTGATCACACCAAAGGTGTTCTTGCGGAATTGACGTCGCACGAACTGCGTGTAGGTTTCGCCTTCGTGCTGTTGGGCCGGAGTTGATGCACGTGCCATGTGTCAGCCCGCCTTCTTGTCGTACGAGATTCTGGGATCGGCCACGGAATACAGGATGTCGGCAAGCAGCATGCCTACAAGTGTGAGCACGGCCGAGATCGTGAACACGGCCATGATCATGGGGTAATCACGTGCCAGCAGTGCCTTGTAGGAAAGCTCGCCCATGCCCGGAATGCTGAAGATGGACTCGATGATCACCGAGCCACCGATCAGGTTCGGCACCAGTGCTGCCACGATGGTAATGAGCGGGATAAGGGCATTGCGCAGGGCATGACGGTAGACAACGGCGCGCTCTGCCAGACCCTTGGCGCGGGCCGTGCGGATGTAGTCCTGCCGGATCACCTCGAGCATTGAACTGCGCATCTGACGCGAGATGAAGGCGAAGTCGGCATAGACGTAGACCAGCATCGGCAGTACGAGGTGTGACGAATAGTCGACGATCTTACGCCACAGCGACCAGTCTTGGGCAAAGGCCGGCGAACGCAGGCCGCCCGACGGAAACAGGGCCGCATATTCAGGATTGGCAAGGAAATTCACCGCAAGGGTGCCGACCCAAAAAACCGGCAGCGAGTACAGGGCAAAGAGGAACAGCGTCGAACCGCGGTCAAGCCATGTTCCCGGATGTGTCGAAGAGTAGATGCCCAGCGGCACGGCGATCGAGTAGGCGATAATGATGGCCAGGATGTTCATCAGCAGGGTCACGGGCACCCGCTCAAGCATCTTCTCGAAGACGGGACGGTTGTCCTGGAATGACGTTCCGAAGTTCGGCACGCCGGTGAAGGTGATGGCCGACCAGTCCGTGCCATCGGCCGAGAACACCGTCGACACGTCGAAGCATAGGATGCCTCCGGTCCAAATCAAATACTGCTGCCACACTGGCTTGTCAAGATGCCACTGCTTGCGGATCAACTCGATGGTCTTCTCGTTGATCGTCGATTTGCCCGACATGCCGCCCTCGGCGCCAACGCCGACCTTTGCCGCCGCAGGATCACCGGGCGCAAGACGGCTCACACCGAACGAGATCGCCGTGATGACCACCAGCGTCGGGATGAACAGCAGCACACGCTTCAGGATGTACGTCCACATGGGCGTCAAGATACGCCACCGACGGCATTACATCACGTTCCGGTAGTGTCTGATCTCGACCGTATCATCGATCATGTCCATGCCGATCACATCGATACGGCAGGGGGCATTGAGCGACCCGTGAAGCATCAGCCACATGGTGGCCGTGGTACGGATGGTGCGCAGCTTGGCGTGGTTGACCGTTGATTCGGGCAGACCGTAGGCACGGCTGTGGCGGTAGCGCACTTCGACGAAGACCAGGGTGTCGCCCTCCATGGCGATGATGTCGATCTCGCCCATGTTCTTGTACCGCCAGTTCCGTTCGACGATCAGGTAGCCCTGGTCGACAAGAAAATCTGCGGCCCGTTCTTCGGCGATTGCGCCGATGTCCCGTGTATTCGCCATAGTTTTGTTGTTCTCATGATTGCACAACTCTCAGGTATTCTCGTGTTGGCAGACGCCATGGACGTCGTGATCGATTGCGGCGGCGTTGGCTATGCCGTCAGCGTTCCGATCTCCACCACGGATATCATGCCCGGAGTGGGCGAGCGTGTGACGCTGCACACCGTTATGCATGTGCGCGAGGATGCCATGCAGTTGTTTGGCTTTGCCACCACGGCCGAGCGCGAGGCCTTCAAGCTGCTTACCAGCATCACGGGCATCGGCGGCCGCACGGCACTCGGCATATTGTCGGCCATGCCGCTGGCCGATCTGCGGCAGTACCTTGTCAGCGGCAACCTTGTCGCCCTGCAGCGCCTTCCTGGCGTAGGCCGGAAAACGGCCGAACGTATGGTGGTGGAGCTGCGAGAGAAGATCATCGGCGTTGTTCCCGAGGCCAGTGCGAGCGCAATGCCGGCGATGTCTGCCGTTGCCGACGAAGCCGTGGCAGCACTCGTCGCCCTTGGCTATGCCCGGGCAGTAGCTGAAAAGTCCGTCAAAGCCGTCATTCAGGCGGAACCATCCGTTGCCGCATCGTCAGAGGATCTGCTGCGCAGGGCCCTGCGTATGGCAACCGCACCATAACCACGCCACCACCGTGCCCAACGTTCTCGTCATCCCGTCCATCGATCTTACCCACGGTCATTGCCTACGCTGTATCAAGGGCGAGGTCGGCACCGAGCAGCTCTATGCCGAGATGTCGGATCATCCGGTCGAACTGGCCCAGCTGTGGCGTCGCGAGAACGCCAAGTGCATCCAGGTGACGGATATCGACTCGTTCCGAGGCGAGGTGAACGCGGACGTGCTCGACATGGTGGTCGAGATGCAGCGTGCCGTTGATATTCCGCTGCAGGTGGTCACGAAGCAGAACGATGTCGACGCCTATCGTCGTCTGCTCATGGCAGGCATCTACCGTGTGGCCGTGAACACGCTTGCCGTTACCGATGCCGACGCCGTACGGGCCTTGCTGGACGAGTTCGGCTCATCGCGGGTGATCTTTGGTTTGCGTGCTCACAACGGCGACGTCGATCTTGGCAATGAGCACGGCGTGATGACCGATACCGACTACATCCGCCGCGTGTACGACCTTGGTGGTCGGCGCGTGGTCTATACCGAGGTGGACTGGGAGGGGAACCTGACGGGCGAGGATCTGCAGACGATCCGCCGCATTGCGTCGGCCGCTCCCGTGCGTTTCACCATGGCCGGCGGTATCGCCTCGCCGCAGCATTTATGGGAGATCCAGGCGGCCGCTCCGCCGAATGTCGACAGCGTCGTCATTGGCAGGGCACTGTACGAGAACCGCTTTCCATGTCAGGCCATCTGGCGTCATGCCGAGGCCGTGCTGGAGCCGGTGATTCATTCGACCGACGTCGTCCAGCAATCGTCGATCTCGCGTCTGTGAAGCCACGGTACCGCCAGCACCTGGCGGCTTGCGCAATGTCGTGCTGATCTGTTACTGCCGTAGCACAATGCCCGCATGCAGCCCGAGCATGGTCAGGGGATTTTCCGTGGCCGTCAGGCCCAGCCGGGCATGCACGTCGACATCAACTCTGGCAGAGACGGGAAATGTTGCTCCAAGGCGGGCGCCATAGCTTAGTACCGACGATCCAACGTCAGCCATGGCGGCTCGCAGCGCATCACTTGTGGCATCTGCATCAGGCAGGACAAGGCCCCCTTCAACCTGCACGTATGGCGACCAGCCGTGTTTGAGTGGACGGTAGCGGATGGTGGCCAGCATGTGATACAGGCTAAGCACGTTACCGGAAGGTTTTGTGATACTGGCGCGTTCGACCACGCCGGTGAGTCCGATGGCGAAGTTGCGGTTGAGCAGGTATCGATATCCCAGCGAGATACCGAATCCGCCGGAAGCATCAAGCGTGGTTGCCAGCGTGTTTGACGCCACACCGTACGAAATGGAGATCGGAACTTCGTGGTCGCGGGGCCCTGCCACGACCGTCAACCCGTGCACCATCAACACCGTGATGATAGCCAGGGGGCGGTGGTATCGCGTAAGCTGTAGCATGAGCGAACATACCCAGGCATGACATAAAACCGAAACGTTGTATTTTGACGCTGTTTTGAGCGCACGTTTTGTGCATTCTCTTCAGCAGGAACCGATATCATGCCTCAGATCATCATTGACGGACAGAAGATCGAAGCCGCAGCCGGCAAAACGATCATCGAAGCTGCGCTTGACAATGGCATCACAATTCCGCATTTCTGCTGGCATCCGGCGCTGTCGGTAGCAGGAAATTGCCGCATGTGCCTTGTCAACGTTGGCATGCACAAGAAGGACGCCGACGGTGCGCTGATGTTCGACGATTCGGGTGCGCCCGTTGTGAACTGGATCCCGAAGATGCAGATCGCCTGTGCCACGCCGGTAGGCGAGGGCATGATCGTTGATACGTCCGGACCCAAGACGGTTGGAGCACAGGAAGCCGTGATGGAATTCCTGCTGATCAACCACCCGCTGGATTGTCCGATCTGCGACGAGGCAGGGCAGTGCAAGCTGCAGGAGTACGGCTTCACGCATTCGAAGGGCACGAGCCGCTTCGACGAGGAAAAGACGCACAAGCCAAAGCGTGTGCAGCTCGGACCCGAGATCATGTTCGACGGCGAGCGTTGCATTTCGTGCTCGCGCTGTATTCGGTTTGCCGACGAAGTTGCGCATCAGCCGGTACTGTCGTTTGTGCGTCGGGGCGACAAGGTCACGATCGAGACCTTCCCGGACACGACCTTCGACAGTCCCTACTCGATGAACGTCATCGACATCTGTCCGGTAGGTGCCCTTACCAGCATCGACTTCCGCTTCAAGGCCCGGGTGTGGGAAATGTCGTTCACCGACAGCATCTGTCCGGGTTGTGCCCGCGGTTGCAACATCAAGATCGGTGTGATGAACAACGAAGTGCTGCGTATCGACCCGCGGACGAACATGCACGTGAACACGTACTGGATGTGCGACCATGGTCGTATCTCGACGCCGGCCAAGATCAACGAGCACCGGACGGACGGACCGATGGTGCGTCGCAATGGCGCGCTTGTGGCCGCTACGTGGGACGAGGCCGTCGCCGCTGCTGCATCAGCCCTTGGTGCGGTGAAGCATCAGGACATCGTCGTCCTTGGCTCGGCACATGCCAGCAACGAAGATAACTTTGCGCTGTCGCGCTTTGCCGCCGAGGTGCTCAAGACCACGAACATCGATCTGATCAAGCACAACGATCATAGCTTTGGCGACAACATGCTTCGTGTGAACGACGTGTCGCCGAATGCCATTGGTGCGCATGCAGTGGGTGTGAAGCCCGGGCAGGGAGGCCACTCGGTCGACCAACTCGTGGAACGCATCCGCAACCGCCACGTCAAGGCACTTGTCGTCCTTGAAGACTCGCTTGATACCTACGATGCCACGACGGCCCAGGCGTTGGCGGATGTCGACACACTCATCGTGTTGTCGACGCGCATGACGTCTACGGCCAACGCTGCCACCGTGCTCTTCCCGTTAGCCTCGTTTGCCGAGTCTACGGGTACCTTCACCAACACGCTCCATCGTGTGCAGCGGTTCACGCCGGCCGTGGTCACCAAGGAGAACGAGCGGTACATGGGCATGAAGATGAGCCGCTGGGACAAGTTCGGTGCGCCGAACGACCGCTGGAGCAACGGTGTGCGCCGCGATGCCCGTTCCGGCTGGGCCATCATCCGTGACCTGGCGAATGCCATGGGTGCTGCATGGGCCTATCGCAGCAGTGAAGACGTCTTCAACGACATCGTCAAGCACGTATCGGAATTCCGTCACATGTCGTACGAGCTCCTTGATGCATATCACGGACTCGTTCTTGGTAAGGCCGACAAGCCCGAGCCGGTTGGCGTCATCTACGAATCGCACGTCCTCAAACCGAACTAAGCATGAACCTATCCATCCTGATCACACCAGTCATTCAGGCTGCCATCCTGGTCAACGTCATGTTGATCGGTGCTGCATACATGGTCCTTGCCGAGCGCAAGGTAGCTGCCTGGATCCAAAATCGTATTGGTCCGAACCGCGTTGGCCCCTGGGGACTGTTCCAGTCGTTTGCCGACGTGTTCAAGCTGTATCTCAAAGAGGACATCGTTCCTGCTGCAGCTGATAAGACCTTTCATTCAATGGCTCCGGTGATCTCGATCGCCGTTGCCATTACGGCCTATGCCATCATCCCGTGGATGGACAACGTGAACATCGGTGGTACGACCTATACGCTGTCGATGGCGCCCAACATGGATGTTGCCTTGCTGGTGATGCTGGCCATGACGTCGGTTGGCGTCTACGGCATCGCTCTGGCCGGTTGGTCCTCGAACAACAAGTACTCGCTTATGGGCGGTCTTCGTTCGACGGCGCAGATGATCTCGTACGAACTCTCGATGGGCCTTTCGGCGGTCGGCGTTCTGATGATCTGCGGTTCGCTGAATCTGGTCGACATCATCCGCTATCAGACGGAGCATGGCTGGAACGTCTTCTATCAGCCGTTGGCCTTCGTCATCTTCCTTGTGACGGCCCTTGCCGAGACCAATCGTGCGCCATTTGACCTTCCGGAAGCCGAGCCTGAATTGGTTGGTGGCTACCACACTGAATATGCGTCCATGAAATTCGGTCTTCTGTACCTTGCCGAATACGCCAACATCCTTGCCTCGAGTGCCATCATGGCCGTATTGTTCTTAGGGGGCTGGGATCTTATTCCGTTTGTTGACGAGATCGCATTGATGGGGCTGGCACCCGACTCGCTGCCGGCCGTCCTGATCGGCCATGCGGCGCTTGCCGGCAAGGCCGCATTGCTGGTCTTCGTTTTCATCTGGATCCGCTGGTCGCTCCCGCGGTTCCGCTACGATCAACTCATGAATCTTGGCTGGAAGGTCCTGTTGCCGCTTTCGCTGGCCAACATCACCATCACCGGCATTGTTCTTCTGCTCATGAAGTAACCCCACCGAAGCACCATGGCGAACGTCAAGACAAACACCGAAGCACAGCGTATGACCTTTTGGGAGAGAATCTATCTCCCCGAAGTGGCCCGTGGGTTGGGCCTCACGCTTAAGCAGATGTTCAAGCCCAAGTTCACGCGGCAATACCCCGAGGAGCGTTGGGAACCGGAAGGTTCCTACCGTGGTCGGCCGGTGCTGGTGCTCGAGGAGGACGGCGAGCGCTGCGTAGCCTGCGGCCTGTGCTCACGCGTCTGCCCGGCCCTTGCCATCGAGGTGCGCGCTGCCGAGACGGACAAAGACAAAGAACGCTATCCCGAGAAGTTCGAGATCAACATGCTTCGTTGCATCTACTGCGGCTTCTGCGAAGAGGTATGTCCCGAAGAGGCCATCGTGATGAGCAAGGACTACGAACTCGTCTTCGGCTCACAGGAAGAAGGTATCCTCGGCAAGGATCGTCTGCTGATCCCCGTCGCCCAACTCCAGGAACGTCTGGAGTTCCTGCGTCAGTGGCGCTAAGGCGGCACTCTTCACGATTCGAACGTGCACGAAAATTCCGGACAACAGCCCCCCAATTCATTGGGGGGCTGTTGTTGTTTTACGGCTGGCCCGCCCGAGCCAACGCATCGCCCGAGCCCATGCATCGCACGAGCCCATGCATCGCACGAGCCCACGGCATAGCGTGAGCCCACGGCATAG
>VFFB01000174.1 GCA_018882585.1 Candidatus Kapaibacterium sp. | reverse complement strand
GCCACCGGCTCGGTCGTCCTCTCCGATACGTCGGCCGCATCGTCGGCAGTGCAGTGGGCGCCGGCCCGCCGCGGCAGCGGGGTCTACCGACTGTATTCCTCGCAAACGGCAGACACGTCACAGGGCCAGGGTCTTGCCATCTTCAGAACGGCAGGTTTACCGGCAGTGCTTTCAACGGCAAACGGCGGCGAGTGGGACGTCTGCTTCGACGATACTGACCCGACCAATCCAAGGTTTGGCGCTCCTGGACAGAGCGGTTATGTCGATTCGAGCTCGCTGTTTCCGAACGGACAAAAGGCTCGGATGGTGCTCATCAACGACATTGTCTACATCAACGTCAACAGCCTGGACGACATCTACGAGTCGACCGCCCTGTCTGTACTGGAAAGCGATGGCGATAAGTTGTTCCCGCTGAACATTCACAGTCTGCCCCTCAGCTCGAACGGAATCGCCTTCGTTGTTGCCACGATGGACGTGGTAACGAAGCAATACAACTTTGCCAAGGTGCTTCTCAAGAAGCAGAAGAATGGTGGCTTCGTCAATGGCTCGGGTGCCGGTGCGTACATCGAAGTCGAGATCTCGTATCAAACGACGAAAGCCGTTCCGCATGCGCTCAAGATGCAGATCGACCAAGCCCTGATGCGATCATATGGTGGAGTAAACCAAGTCCAAGATCGCTGACACAGCAAGTACGGCACAACATCAAATCCTACTCACACATTTTCACACTGGAGGAATACATGCACAACCGGCTGAACATCAATATGTTGATGGTAGCTCTTGCAGCCATTGCCGTGATCGGCTGCGAGACAACCACAGAGCCTACCGAGCCGACGCTCCCATCGCCGCTTGCACCGACGGCCCTTGCGGCCAAGTCGAACAACGAAACATCCATCGGTCTGAAGTGGACGCGCAGCGGTGCCGATACCGTGAAGCAGACGTCGTTCCTGATCGAGTACAATGCTGTTGGCAGCATGACGAAGTTGACGCTGCCCGTTACCGACACGGCAGCTCGTACCGTCACGATCACGGGTCTGACCGAGGGAACCATCTATGAGTTCGTCGTCTATGCCTTGAACGACACCGTCAAGTCGCCCGCATCGCCCAAGGTACAGTGGGCACCGGCACGTCGTGGCGAGAATGTACCCCCTTATCGCTTGTACTCGTCGGCAAGCAGCTCGCAGGGTTCAGGTCTTGGTATCTTCCGCGCCGTCGGTGCGCCGTCCGTCCTCACCATCTCCAGCGGCGGCGAGTGGGACCTCTGCTTTGACGACAAGGAGTCCGGCAATCCCAAGATCGGCTCGCCGGGACAGAGCAACTACGTTGACGCCAACTACGCATTCCCCAATGGCCAGGTAGCCAAGACGGTGTATTTCAGCGATGCTGTGTACGTCAACGCCTCGAGCCTCGATGACATCTACGAATCAGAAGCATTGACGCTGCCGGGATCAAATGGCGAGAAGATGTTCCCGATCAACGCGCTGCCCGACAGTGAATCGGGCATTGCCTTCGTCATGGGAACCCGTGACGAGACGACCAAGAAGTACAACTTTGCCAAGGTCCTTCTCAAGAAGCAGGCAACCGGTGGCTATATCCAGGGATCCGGCGCCTCGTCATACGTCGAAGTTCAGATCTCCTACCAGACGGTCAATGATGTACCCTATGCCGTCAAGGCCAAGTTCGATCAGCTGCTGCAAAGCGCTCGTACCACGCCCCGCAAGCCGGCTGGTGAATAACGTAGCTATCGATTGATTACAACGACAACGGGCGTCCAAATGGACGCCCGTTGTCGTTTCTGGTTCAGATGAAGGTCGTCGTCCAGGTGTCGACGACGCGCTCAGCCGATCAGCGGCTCTTGCGGATCTGCTGTGTCGGTGCTTCTTCCTTCTTGACTTCGGCCGGCTTTGCAGGTTCGGTCTTCGGAGTTTCGGCAACCTTCTGCGTCTTTACCGACTTCTTCTTTGTGGCCTTCTCGGCGGCTTCCTCGGCGGCCTCCTTCGCGGCTGCTTCGGCCTTCGCGATCGAGTCCTTGATCGCAGCGCTGTCTACTGCCGGCGCAGCGGGAGCTTCGACCGGAGCGGGTGCCTCGGCGGGAGCTTGTTGAACTTCTTCCTTATTGCCGCAGCCGATGACGAGCAGGGCAGCCATTGCCGTACCGGCAAACAGTGAGCGTGTCATGGATACCTCCAATTGTGAGTGATGTGAGATAGGTCTTTGTGGGTGTGCAGACGCCGGCATGTGCTGGGCATTGCCGGCTGGGCTGCATATGAACAACTTCTCATGCAATTATCACGAACGTCGCACCAGGCGTGCGGCAAAGGCTCCGTCAGACCGGTGTCTGTGCTGGAAGGTTTGTACAAATCCATCCAGTACGACGCTTTCGTTCACATACTTCGCCGCATCATCAAGTTCGAACTCGGGATGCTGCTGCAGAAACCACCGGACAACCTCGCCGTTCTCTTCCGGTTCGATCGTACACGTGGAATACACAAGTACGCCACCCTTCTTGACGAGCAGCGCTGCATGCTGAAGGATCTCTTTTTGTTTTGCCGACATGCGCCGAACATCGTCGAGTGTGCGTCGCCACTTCACGTCGGGCTTTTTCGATACCGTACCAAGGCCCGTACAGGGTGCATCAACCAGCACCAGATCTGCCTCGTGGTCGGGCGTGAACTCGCGTGCATCGCCGTGGACGGGTTTCACGATCGACACCTTGCAACGCTCTGCATTCTCGGAAATGAAGCGCAGCTTTGACTCGTACATTTCAAGGGCAACGATCTGGCCCTTGTTCTGCATCCGTTCTGCCGCATACATGGCCTTGCCTCCGGGTGCTGCGCACAGGTCATAGACGGTCATGCCCGGCTTGGGATCGGCAAGCTGTATTGCGAGCGACGCGCTGGCGTCCTGCACGGAAACGTGTCCTGCTTCGAACAGCGGCAGATTGCGGATCTCACGGAGCGAGTTGATCAGCAGGCTGTTATCGTGGATGGGCGACTGCTCATACTTGATATCGGCTTCCTGCAGCTCACGCTCCACTGTTTCCTTGTTTGTCGTAAGCGTATTCACGCGGAGCGTCAGCATCGGACGCTGATTATTGGCTTGCAGCAATTGTTCGGCCGCCTGTGCTCCGAAGCGCTCGTGATATCGGCGTACCATCCACTGCGGATGGGCGTAGACGATGCTGTCGTACAGCACGACGTTATCGTCCTTGGCCGGATACCGAATGCTCGTGATGTTGCGCAGGATGTTGCGAAGAACGCCGTTCACGATGCCTGCATGACGGTCGCCCTTGACGCGCTTGACCAGGTCGACCGATTCATTGATCGCCGCCGGGGGAGGGATCTTTGACAGGAACAGCATTTGATACAGGGCGATGCGCATGGCATTCCTGACCAGCGGCAAGCACTTGGTGAACTCTCCGTGGTAGAAGCCCGTCAGGATCCAGTCCAGCCGGGACTGCCATCGCACGGTGCCATTCACCAGTTCGGTCACCAGAGCTTTATCTGCCGGAGACAGCTCGCTGCGTCGCAGCTCACCCTCCAACAATTTGTCGATAAACGAGTCGCTGCTCTCGTAGCGACTCAACAGTTTGACGGCCGTTCCGCGGGCGTTTTCGAACACTCCTTTGTCGGCCTGTCCCGCCTCCTGCTGTGCGGACGCGGTACCCGTAGATCCGGGTCGAGGTGCTTGATCGCTCATAAGAATGCAAGTATAACGAAATGAACTCCTTGCCAGAGTACGATTGTTCTCATACTTTCACCGCCGAAAAC
>VFFB01000173.1 GCA_018882585.1 Candidatus Kapaibacterium sp. | reverse complement strand
GCATCATGCGTAGCGCGGGCAGTTGCCTCCCAGGTGAAGGACCTGCCCCGTTCCAGCCCCCGCTGGCGAAGCTCGTCGACAAGGGCATCATCCAACAGGCATTTCGCCATAGCATCGGCGATCTCGTCCTCGCGCCGAGGATCGACATAGAGTACCGCATTGCCCCCTACTTCCGGAAGGGCCGTGATGTTGGAGGTGATGACCGGACATCCACATCGCATGGCTTCGACGACTGGCAGACCGAACCCTTCACCAAGCGTCGTAAAGACAAGGGCCCGGGCAGCAGACAGCAGGCCTACCATGTCGGCAGAGGGTATGTTGGAGAGCAACCGAACCGAGGCATCTCGAAATGTGGCGGCATGCTCCTGGCGCAGACGCTGCAATGCATCGTCGGTACCCGGTACAAGCAGCACCAGGTCGTGTTCGGATCGCATTGAAGGGGGCAGTGACATCCACGCCGCAAGGATGCGGCGCAGATTCTTGCGGCCATCCACGCGGCCGATGAACAGCAGAAAGGACCGTTCGATGCCGTAGCGTGAACGTGTCGCGTCATCAAGGGTCATGGGCCTGAAGGCGTCGCTGGCCGCCAGCGGCGTTACGCGGATCGGCCCGTGGTACCAAGGGAAACGCTCGCGGATGGTACCAGCAACGTAGGCAGAGGGCGTGAGCACGACGTTCGCCGAACGCAGCTGCTGCGTAACCCTGGCGGGAAAGCGCCGAGCAAGGATCGGATCCAGTTCCATGCCCTCGTCCATCGGAAACAGGTCGTGAATCGTTACCGCAAGGCGCGTCGCCTTCGGCACGATCTTCTGCGGACCAAGCAGGTGAACGATGTCGGCGCCGCGGGCTGCGGACGTCAGCTGACGCTCTCGTACCATGCGTACAAGACGGCGGAACGGAAGCGCAACGCGATGCTCTGATGTCATTGCGGGACGCACATCAACGGCGGTACCCTTGCCAATAATGCCCCTGATCTCGACTTCCTGTGTGGTATCCCCTATCAGTCGAATCCGATCGTCGGGGTACGTGTGCAGCATGGCACGGATCAGCTCGCGCGAATACCGTTCGATGCCGCTCTGGCCAGCGAACTGGCTTGCATCATAGGCAATGACCATTGACGCGTGTCACCGGGACGTGATCATCAGACGATCTCGAACGAGACGTCATAGCTGACGTTCGTTGCAAGGGCGTAGATCTTATCTACGTACTGCGATACGCCGGCAAGCGTCTCGGGATCGTCCGAAGCTTCGTACGCCTCGATGCCCGGGTACACATACACTTCCTGAAAGTGGTTGTGCTTTCCTTTTGTTTCGTACACGGCGTAGTCGATGTTCGTTCCGCGATAATGCTGCTGAAGCTTGCTCACGGCGGCCAGATATTCCGGACGCTTTCCGTCCGGTATGCTGTACGAAACGCGGAAGAGAACCTTGCTCATGACGTGCGTTGCACTCTATAAGGTGTTACAAGCTAACAAGATACGGAACCGGCATTCGCCGGTTCCGTGATCTTTTCCACATGGTAGATGCTGCGCGTGTCTCACTTGCGCTTGGGAGCGACCTTCTTGACCTCGGCGGCGGTTACAACCGTGCCGGGATTGCCCCACGATCCGTACACGTAGGTCAGAACGTTGGCGATGTCATCGGCCGTATACTTCTCGGGCAGAGGGGCCATAACGCCGTTATACTCCTTGCCGTTGACCTTGATCTTGCCGGTCTTGCCGTTGACCACCTGTTTGATGATCTGGGCTTTCGGCGTGCTCTTCAGATAGTCGCTCTTTGCCAGCGGAGGGTAGACAGTCCCGAGTCCCTGACCATTTGCCTGATGGCACGTCTTGCAGTACTCGTCGTAGACCTTCTTGCCTTTTACCTTGTCCGAGGCCGACACCGTACCGAACGTAATGACGGCGGTGAGCAGGAGCACTGCGACCTTCTGCAGTGTGTTCATGGTGTGAAACCTTTGTGAAATGAGGGATGAAATCAGACGCAACTTACGATGCGCGTGAGGTTTGATGATCAATGTCCGGAGCAGCATGCAGACGTCGTGGCCACCTTGGGAACGGCCGGCGACAACATCGGAATGCCAAGCCCCATGCCGCGGATCGTGATGATGGTTCCCATCACGAGAGCGATCACGGGTGCAGCGACACGCAATCGCGAGCGCCACCGGTCAGTTGCCAAAGGAATACCAACTGCCAGCGCAGCCATCATGGGTGTCGTTCCAAGTCCGAACACTGCCATAAACGTCGCTGCAGACAGCACCGACCCCGCTCCGGCAGCACCGGCCAGTGCGGCCGTCACCAGACCGCACGGCAGCATGCCATTCAGAAGACCAATGCCGAACAGGGCCAGGATTCCATGACGCTGTAGCAGGTGCCCCAGCTTCTGGCGTAGTGGCATGGTAAGACGCAACACCATGGCAGGTACCGGTACACTGCGATGAAACACAAGCTGTGCAACGGCCAGACCGATCATCATAACGCCCGAGACGATGCTCAGTACACGGCCGTACCCTGCAAGCGAAATGGCACTTCCGCCAAGACCGACGATCGAGCCCAGTGCAGCATACGTCATCACTCGTCCGACGTTGTATGCCGCTCTGCCCGCCAGATAGCGCATATGCGATGCCGACGTGGCGGGCAGGCTAGCTGCAATCGGTCCGCACATGCCGGCACAATGCAAGCTCCCAGCCAATCCTAATGCCAATGCCGCAGCGACATCCATGTGCATCGTTATCGAAGTGTTAGCGAATGTTGGAAGCGATATGTCTGACCACCAAATGTCCAGGTTGCCGTCAGTACGTATGGTGCAGCAGCGTAGCCACTGAGTGATAACTCGGACTGACCATCGGCGTTGATCGTAATAGTCGCCTGCCTGTCGGCATTCAGCTGCGACGGGCAGTACATCTCGACCGACACTTCCGCGCCTGCCATGGATGGTGGCAACGACAGCATCAGCTTGCGTGATGCGTGGTCGATGTTTGCCGTTGGCAGCGGATTCAGTGTCTGTGCACGCGCTGTTGCCGCTGCATAATCGTCATGCCGTAGCCCCTGCTCGTAGTAGTCAGGACGCACAAGGTCGACGTCCTTCGTAAGCGCAAAGCCCACGAACGACAATGTGCCAAGCGCAAACGTGGTGTACACGATGGCAATGCGCCATCCCCAATTGAGTTTCATGCTGTTCTCCTTCGCATCATTGACCCTTCGTCGGCGCGACGAACGAGACGTTGGTGCGCGTTACCTCGGCGCCATTCGACGTGACGACAAGTGTGACCGTGCTGTTTTCGGTCGACCGGATACTGTCCGGGACGATCACCAGCAGACGTCCCTTTGCGATCGCATTGGGGCCAATCTCGCGGATCGGACCAAGCGTACGCAACGTTGCACCTGCGGGCGATGCCACCGAAACCTGGATGTCGTGCATGTCATCAGACTTGTTGATGACCTGTATGTTGTAAAAGTTGGCTACGCCGTCGGCAGTCGTCGTCCACAAGGATCCCGACTGTCGCACGATCTGTATATCCAACTCACCGCGCAGGGCAAACAGTGTAACGACGATCGCAACCAGCACCAACCAGACACCCACGTATGCCTTGATACGCGTGGTCAGCCATGTGGTCTTACCTTGTTGGACGGCAGTTGCACTGGTGTAGCGGATAAGCCCTCGTCGCAGTCCAACCTTGTCCATCACTTCGTCGCAAGCATCGATACAGGCGGTGCAGTTGCTTGCTCTTTTACACATCT
>VFFB01000172.1 GCA_018882585.1 Candidatus Kapaibacterium sp. | reverse complement strand
CCTTGTCGTGCCACTCCACCAGCTTGACGGCGTCATGCGCGAACACACAGTCGTCAAAGCCTACCTCGGCAAGCTCCCGGTCTGATTCGATACGGTACAGCTCGACGTGATACAGACGCATCGGCATTCCATCCGAGGTCTGCCCGCCATACTGATTGATGATCGTGAAGGTTGGACTTGTCACGATATCGGAAACGTTGAAGTGAGCACAGATGCCCTTGACGAATTCCGTCTTGCCGGCACCGAGTTCACCGTACAACGCAACAACGTCACCAACGTGTAGGTTGGTGGCAAACTGCTGGCCGATGGCAATGGTTTCGTCTTCGCTCATCGACCGGAGGGACATTGCGTCCATGTAGGCCCCTGAATGGGAGACATGGTGCAGTCTGGTTAACTGCGTGACTCCAAAATTACCACGGGCAGGATCATTTCTTCAAGGGAGATGCCCCCATGTTGGAAACTGTCCCTGTACTTGTTCAGGTAGTGGTTGTAGTCGGTCGGATACACAAAGTAGTTGTCGTCTTTGGCGATGACCACCGATGTTGCGATTCCCGGCGCCGGAATGCGGAACGCCTCGGGATCGCGAATGATCATCGCATCACGTGGTTCGGCCTTGACATTGCGTCCGATCTTGTACCGCAGATTTGTCGTTGTATCCCGATCCCCCATCACCTTGCTGCCGTGCATGCAGCGCACGCTTCCGTGGTCGGTGGTCAGCACGATCTGTGCTCCGGGGACGGTCGAGAGTGTTTTCAGAATGCCGTACAGACTCGAATGTCGGAACCACGACCGTGTAAGCGACCGGTAGGCGGACTCGTCCGGGGCGATCTCCTTCAGGATGGGATAGTCCGACCGGGAGTGGGCGATCATGTCGACGGCGTTGACCACGATGGCCGTCAGGTGGTTCTTGGCATAGCGCATGATGTCGGCCTCGACGCGCTTTCCAAAATCAGTGTCGATGATCTTGATGTACTGCAGTTCGTTTTTCAGCGTGACGCGACGCCGCTGCAGCAGCAGGTTCAGCAGTTCCTTCTCGTTGCGGTTAAGCGTGTGTTCGTCCTTCCCCCGCTCGTCGATCGTGAACTGTGGATAGCGCTTGTTGATCTCTGTCGGGAAGAGTCCTGCAAAGATGGCATTCCGCGCGTACGGCGTGGCCGTAGGCAGGATCGAGCAGTAATACTCGCGTTGAATGGCGAAGTGCGGACGCAGCATCTCTTCGAAGACCAGCCACTGGTCCATGCGCATGCAGTCGACCACGACGAAGAACGTCGGACGTCCGTTGGCAAGACGCGGTACAACGTAGGTGTCAACGATGTGAGGCGACAGCAGCGGGACGTCTTCGTCGCGCTTGACGCGATCGCTAAGCCAACCCTGGTATTCATGCTCGATGTACTTCGAGAATGCGGCATTACACTCGCGGAACTGATCGCGCAACGACTGTTCCAGGCCAACGTCGGGGTGTTCGTCAAGGCCCATCGAATGCTGGACGAGTTTCAGGTAGACGTCGAGCCACTCACTCCACGACATACGGTCCATCAGACGCCGCACGATGGTGCTGTAGTCCTGCTGAAATCCCTGTGTGATGCGCTGCTCGGTGATGCGCTGTGTTTCGAGGAACTTCTTGCACGCGGCCAGGATCTGCGTGGGATTCACCGGCTTGGTCAGGTAGTCATTGATCTGTCGGCCGATGGCGTCTTCCATCAGCGACTCCTGCTCGTTCTTGGTGACCATGACGACAGGAACGGACTGATCGATATCCTTCAGGACGCTGAGCGTTTCCAGTCCGGAGATGCCCACCATCGTCTCGTCAAGAAAGACCAGGTCGAACCGTTGCTGCTGTGCCAGTTCGATCGCATCCTCGCCGTTGGTGGCCGTGGTCACGTCGTAGCCACGATTCTGCAGCAGGATGATGTGCGGACGCAGCAGTTCGATCTCGTCGTCAACCCACAGGATGCGCTTTGCTTCTGGCATAATGGTATGTGTGCAGAATATTGGGTGAATGGTTGCCGATGCAGGGGGCAGCGGGGTACGACGATCAAGCCGCGGAAAATTGCCTTTGTTTACGGCCGTATCACGGCCATGGTTGTCGTGGCACGCGCGATCAACGTCTCGACGCCAGCGTCATCCATGCAGTACACATCGGCTTCGCAGAAGTGGAGCGACCTGCCGGGTTTCACCACGCGGCCGACGGCTCGAAGCCGACTTCCCTGCCCCTTGGCAAAATAGGAGACCTTGATCTCGGCCGTGACCGTGTGCTCGTCTGGACCAACGAGCGTGAATCCTGCAAAACCGGCTGCCACGTCCGCAATGGTGGCCGTGACGCCGCCATGTACGAGACCGATCTGCTGCTGGTGCATGACGTCAAGGTCGATCACGGCTTCGACATGTCCGACCTCGATCACGGTCAGCCGACAACCGATATGCTTCATGAACTCCTGTCGCTCGAGATGCTTCAGGATGGTTTCTCGGAAGTGAGGGTTCTTGGTGCGCAGTTCCATGGGGCGAAACTACCGATGATGCCGTGGATTTCAGACATTATCATCGACGGGAAGTCGCAGAAGCCGGCATGAATGAAGGCACATGGAAACAGCGCGTGTTTCGTCATCTGCCACGATTCGCTTATCAACCTGTTCGAGTAGTTCGACATGAACTTCAACAAACTCACGCTCAAGGCACAGGAAGTCGTCCAGAACGCCCAGGAGGCTGCTGCCACCATGCAGCACGCCGCCATTGAGCCACTCCACCTGTTGTCTGCCATGGTCAACGATGCCCAGGGCATTGTCTCGCCCATCCTGAACAAGGTTGGTGCCAACCTCGAGTACGTGCGCTCAAGAACCGAGCAGCAGTTGGCGTCTCTGCCGAAGGTGTCGGGCCTTACGGGAACGCACCTGACGAACGACATACAGCAGATCTTCCAGAAGGCCTTTACCGAGGCGCAGGCGCTGCAGGACGAGTTCGTAAGCACGGAGCATCTGCTGATCGCCATTGCCGAGGCACGAACGGCTGCCGGACAGATCCTGAAAGATCAGGGCGTAACCCGCGACGCCATCCTGAAGGTCTTGGCCGAGGTGCGCGGGAACCGGCGCGTGACCGACCAAAATCCGGAAGACAAGTACCAGGCGCTGCAGCGCTACGCGCGCAACCTGAACGACGAGGCACGCAAGGGCAAGATCGATCCGGTGATCGGCCGGGAAGACGAGATTCGTCGAGTGCTTCAGGTCCTTTCACGTCGAACCAAAAACAATCCCGTCCTGATCGGCGAACCGGGTGTTGGCAAGACAGCCATCGTCGAGGGCATTGCCCAGCGTATTGTGTCGCAGGACGTCCCGGAATCGCTCCGCAGCAAGGTCGTCTACTCTCTCGACATGGGGGCGTTGATTGCCGGAACGCAGTACCGCGGTCAGTTCGAAGAGCGTCTGAAGGCCGTCGTGAAAGAAGTAGCGGAGTCGAACGGTGAGTTCATCCTCTTCATCGACGAGCTCCACACGATCATCGGTGCCGGCGCCACGGGTGGTTCCATGGATGCGGCAAACATCTTAAAGCCGGCGCTCGCCCGTGGCGAGTTACGCGCCATCGGCGCGACCACGCTCGACGAATTTCAGAAGCACATCGAAAAGGATCCGGCGTTGGAGCGGCGCTTCCAGAAGGTCTACGTTGCCGAACCAACGGTCGACGATACGATCTCGATCCTGCGCGGCCTGAAGGAACGGTACGAAGTCCACCACGGCGTGCGCATCACCGACGCAGCCATCGTTGCCGCCGCGCAGTTGTCGAACCGGTACATCACCGACCGTTTCCTGCC
>VFFB01000171.1 GCA_018882585.1 Candidatus Kapaibacterium sp. | reverse complement strand
ACCTACGGCCGTCTTCGCCCCCTTCATACCAATGCCGTCATCTTCGCATTTGCTGGTAATGCGATCTTTTTTGGCGTCTATTACTCCCTGCAGCGGTTGTGCAAAGCACGGATGTTCAGCGACCTCCTTAGCAAGATCCATTTCTGGGGATGGCAGCTCATCATCGTATCGGCTGCACTGACATTACCGCTCGGAATCACGACAAGCAAGGAATACGCCGAACTTGAGTGGCCGATCGACATTGCGATCACGCTTGTGTGGGTAGTGTTCGGCTGGAACATGATGGGAACCATTGCCCGCCGTCGCGAAAAGCACATGTACGTGGCGATCTGGTTCTACATCGCCACATTCCTGACCGTTGCCCTGCTGCACGTGGTGAACTCGCTTGAACTGCCGGTCTCGATGCTCAAGAGCTACTCGGTCTATGCCGGTGTGCAGGATGCGCTCGTTCAGTGGTGGTATGGTCACAATGCCGTAGCCTTCTTCCTTACGACGCCCTTCCTGGGCATCATGTACTACTTCATCCCGAAGGCGGCCGAGCGTCCGGTCTTCTCGTACCGGCTCTCCATCATCCACTTTTGGGCGCTGATCTTCCTGTACATCTGGGCTGGTCCGCACCACCTTCTGTACACGGCCCTGCCGGACTGGGCTCAGTCGCTGGGTGCTGTCTTCAGCTTCATGCTGATCGCACCATCATGGGGTGGCATGATCAACGGATTGTTGACGCTCCGCGGTGCATGGGATAAGGTCCGCACAGACCCCGTGCTGAAGTTCCTTGTTGTCGGTATCACGGCATACGGCATGTCGACCTTTGAAGGTCCCATGATGTCGCTGAAGAACATCAATGCTCTGACGCACTACACAGACTACATCATTGGTCACGTGCACCTTGGAGCACTGCTCTGGAATGGTGGTCTGACCTTTGCAATGTTGTACTACATCTTCCCGCGCATCTATCGCACGGAGTTGTACTCGAAGTCGATGGCGAACTGGCATTTCTGGCTGATGACGCTGGGCGTGATCATCTATGCTGTGCCGTTGTACTGGGGCGGTATCACGCAGTCGCTGATGTGGAAGGAATTCCTGCCTGATGGTTCTCTGCGGTACCCGAACTTCATCGATACCGTCACGCAGATCGTCCCGATGTACATCATGCGTTCCATCGGTGGTTCGTTCTACCTGATTGGTGCCATCATTGGGGCTTGGAACCTGTTCAAGACGGCAAAGTCCGGCAAGCTGGTTGCCAACGAAGAAGTTCAGGTCGTCAATCATCGTCTGGCTCCCGCAACGTCAGAGGAAAAGTCGCATTGGCACCGCCTGCTGGAAGCCCGTCCGCTGCGTTTCAGCATCTACGTCTTCGTCGCCGTTCTTATCGGGGGGATCGTCGAATACGTCCCGACAGCCCTGGTGAAATCCAATGTGCCAACGATCGCCTCGGTCACGCCATACACGCCGCTGGAGCTTGAAGGTCGCGACATCTATGTTCGCGAAGGCTGCTACACCTGTCACTCGCAGATGGTTCGTCCGTTCCGCAGCGAGACAGAGCGCTATGGCGAATACTCCAAGCCCGGCGAGTTTGTGTACGACCACCCGTTCCAGTGGGGATCAAAGCGTACCGGACCCGACCTGCACCGCGTTGGAAAGAAGTATCCGAATGCTTGGCACTACAAGCACATGAAGCGGCCGAAGGACATGGTCGAGAAGTCCATCATGCCTCCGTTCCCGTGGCTGCTCGAGGCGCCGCTTGACCTGACGCATACAGAGGGCAAGATCATTACCATGCGGAAGCTTGGTGTTCCGTACGACGAAGGCTATGAGTTCAAGGCCGTGGCCGACCTTAAGGCTCAGGCTGACGAAATCGCAGCCGATCTGCAGAAGGCCGGCTTCAAGGAAGCAACGGCCGATAAGGAGATCATCGCGCTGATCGCGTATCTGCAGCGACTTGGTACCGACATCAAGAAGCAGCCGTCAACGGCAGGAATGCAGTGAGGATGCGATGTACAAGAACGTTCTGACAGGTATTCCCGGCATCGAAGTCTATCCGATCGTGGCCCTGCTGCTATTCTTCGGATTCTTCATCGGACTCATCGTATGGTACGTCCGTGTGGACAGGCGTCGCATGGACGAAGTGGCGCAGCTGCCGCTGCACGATGGTGAGCGGACGGTTGTATCAACCCACCAACAGCAATCGTGAACTGGAGACATTATGGCAACGAAAGACGAAAACAGACTGCTTGAACATGATGCGGATGGTATTCAGGAGTATGACAACAGTCTACCGCGCTGGTGGCTGTATATGTTCTACTTCACGATCATCTCCGGTGTGATCTACATGTACTATTACCACGTGCATCAAGGCGGCGATTGGAACGTGCTGTGGTACACGCAGCGTACCGCTGATGCCGAGTATCAGGCCGAGATGGCAGACGCGAAAGCTGCCCTGGCGAATGCTCCCAAAAAGGCCGCCATCAAGGTGGTGCTACTCAAGGATGAGGCCTCGCTCAAGCGTGGCCAAGAGATCTTTGACGGCATGGATAATGCCTGCTGGACATGCCATCGGAATGACCTTGGCGGTCAGGTGGGTCCGAATCTGACGGACGACCACTGGATCCACGGCTGCTCGCTTGAGGAGATCATGACGAGCATCAGAACGGGGTATCCGGAGAAAGGCATGCTGCCCTATGGCATGAACAACAAGCTTAGCGACGAGGATCTGCTGAAGGTTGCATCATACGTCGTGTCGAAACACGGTACGAATCCGCCCGAGCCGAAGCCTATCGAGGAGGGACGTGACGTACTCTGTTCGACGACGCCTGCTGCGCAAGCAGCCCAGTAAGGTCGGTGCGGCCTCGTGCCGCAGTGTTCCACGCACTATGTTCCCGGACCATGTCCATTATTGACCTCGATCTTGTCGAAGATCATGAACGGTTCCGTTCGGAACTGGCAAGCATAACGCGCGATGGACGCCGGCGATGGATCTATGCCCGAAAACCTTCGGGAAGATTCTATCGCTGGCGTTCGGTCGTTGCCGTTATCCTGCTCGCATTCCTTTTCATTGCCCCGCATGTCAAGGTTCACGGTCATCAGTTCCTGCTGCTGAATATCATCGACCGGCAGTTCGTGTTTTTCGGCGTTCCGTTCTGGCCAAATGATTTCTATCTGGTCGTCTTGCTATTCCTGACGGCCGTTATCTCCATCGTCGTCTTTACCGCTACGCTGGGTCGGCTGTGGTGCGGCTGGCTGTGTCCGCAGACCGTCTTCATGGAGATGATCTTCCGCCGCATCGAATGGTGGATCGAGGGTGGTCCCAAGGAGCAGGCACAACGGGCGGCTGGTCCGTGGACATTTGATCGTGCATGGCGAGCCGTGGTGAAGATCGCCATCTTCTTCGGCATCTCATTCGCCATTGCGAATACGTTCCTTGCCTACGTGATCTCGAGCGACACGCTGCGACTGTACATCAGCGATGGGCCGCTGGCTCATGGCTCGCTGTTCGTGTCTCTCGTCGTGTTCACATTGGTCTTCTTCGCCGTCTTCTACCGCTTCCGCGAACAAGCTTGCGTGATCGCCTGCCCATACGGACGCTACATGTCGGCGCTGGTCGATCAGAACACCGTAGCTGTGACGTATGACTTCAAGCGGGGTGAGCACAGGTCGAAATGGACCAAAGCCGACAATGACGCCAAGCGGCAAGCAGCGTCGGGCGAGAGCTTCGCGCGACCGCAGGGAAGTGGCGACTGCGTCGACTGTCATCAGTGTGTGACGGTCTGCCTAACCGGCATCGACATACGGAACGGCATCCAGC
>VFFB01000170.1 GCA_018882585.1 Candidatus Kapaibacterium sp. | reverse complement strand
GGATACCGTTCTTGGTAACGAGGCCGATGAGGACGATCACGCCGATCTGCGAGAAGATGTTCAGGGTTTCGTTCGTTACCCACAACGAAACAACGGCACCGGCAAGAGCAAGCGGCACGGTAAGCATGATGGTAAGCGGGTCTACAAAACTCTCGAACTGCGCCGCCAGGATCAGGTATACCAAGGCAAGGGCAAGCAAGAACGCAAACAATAAACTCGACGAGCTTTCGGCAAAATCGCGCGAGGCACCTGCCAGCTCGGTCGAGAACCGGTCGTCGAGCGTCTGCGCCGCAATGCTTTCCATCGCCTTGATACCATCGGCAATGGTGGCCCCTGGTGCAAGGCCGGCCGAGATCGTGGCAGCCACGGCACGATTGTAGCGATACAGCTGTGGCGGCGTACTCTGCTCGGTAAGCGTGATCACATCGGCAAGAGGTACCATGGTGCCGGAATTGGATCGGACGGCAAGCATGCGCAGACGCTCGGGTGTGGTGCGCTCCATGCGCTCGAATTCGCCGATGACTTGGTACTGCTTGCCATTTCGGATAAAGAAGCCGAAGCGCTGACCGGAGAACCCCGCCTGGATGGCATCTCCGATGTCCATGACGGACACACCCAGTTCGCGTGCCCTATCGCGGTTGATCTCGATCGTGACTTCGGGCTTGGTGAACTTCAGATTCACATCCACCACACTCAGTGCCGGATGCTTGGCAGCGCGGTCGAGCAGATCAGGGAGCTTTTCGCGCAGATCATCAAGCTCGGCCGTCATCACCACAACCTGCACGGGCAGGCCGGCACGCTGTCCGGTCGAAATCGTCTGTTCCTGAATCACAATCGTGCGAACATCCGTCATATCGCGCATCGTCTTTGTCAGTGCCGTCGCAACCTGCATCTGCGACCGTTTGCGTGTCTCCGGATCGGTCAGGAACAGGCGCGAAAAGCCCGCATTCGAGCCACCGCTCATAAAGAACGGCGACGTCACCGTCAGCACCATACTCCGCTCCGGCACCGTACGCATCATCGTCGACGCCAGCGTATCCATCACCGCATCCATCCGGTCGTACGAATACCCTTCCGGCCCCGTCACCATCATCGTCATGGCACTTCGGTCTTCAAGGGGCGCAAGTTCGTTCTTGAGCGAGCCACCGATAACGACAATGCCGACGATGGCTACAAGGATCGACGCCGTAGCGATAGACCGATGGCGAAGCACGAAGGACAGACCGTTGCGGTAGCCGTTGTTCAGCCACACAAAGAACGGCTCGGTCACACGCACCAGCCACGACTCGTCGAGCGACCGACGCAGGATGCGCGTGCTCATCATGGGTGTGAGCGTGAGCGAGACGAAGGCCGAGACCAAGACAGACGTGGCAACCACAAGACCGAATTCGCGGAAGAGCGCACCGGTGATGCCCGACAAAAAGATCACGGGGATGAAGACCACGGCAAGCGTGATTGTCGTCGAAATGATGGCAAAGTAGATCTCGGTCGAGCCCGTCTCTCCCGCCTCGCGAGGCTCCATGCCGTGTTCGATCTTCTTGAAGATGTTCTCCATCACCACGATGGCGTCATCGACGACCAGACCCGTGGCAAGCACGATGCCGAGCAGCGTCAGCACGTTGATCGAGAACCCAAAGACCCACATGAAGAAGAAGGCGCTGACGAGCGACGCGGGAATGGCAACCACGGGAATGATCGTGGCGCGCCACGAGCGCAGGAACAGGAAGATGATCAGCACGACCAGACCGAAGGCGATCACAAGCGTCTCTTCTACCTCGAGAATAGCCGAGCGGATAAAGCTCGTGTTGTCGAATGCAACATCCAGACGAATGTCCTTGGGTGCGGCAGCGCGAAGTCCGTCGATACGACGGTAGAACGCATCGGCGATCTCGATCTGGTTTGCGCCGGGTTGCGGCGAGATGGCAAGCCCCACCATCGGACGTCCCTCGCGCTTCAGGATCGTCCGCTCGTTTTCGGCGCCGAGGTAGACGCGGGCTACGTCGCGCAGACGTACCACCGACCCTTCGTTGGACCGAAGAATAACCTGCTCGAACGACTCTGGCGTGGTCAAGCGTCCAACGGTACGCAGCGACAGTTCGGTGCTCAGTCCTTCAAGGCGTCCGGCGGGCAGTTCGACGTTCTCGCGTGCGAGCGCAGCGCGCACGTCGGCCGCCGTCATGCCGTAGGCTGCCAGCTTATCGGCATCCATGATGATGCGAATGGCGAACTTTCGTTCACCCCAGATCACAATGTTGGCAACGCCCGGAATCGTCTGCAGCCGCTCCTTGAACACATTATTGGCGATCTCGCTCAGCTCGTTCAGCTTGCGTGTGTCGCTCTGCACCGTGGCCACGATAATGGCATTCGAGTTGGCATCCTGCTTAGCCACAATGGGCGGATCGCAGTCTGGCGGCAGGTTACGCTGTGCGCGCGCCACACGGTCGCGCACGTCATTCGTTGCGGCCTCCAGGTCCTCGCCAAGGTCGAACTCCACCACGATCGTGCTGCGTCCGTCGGCCGACGTCGACGTCAGCGACCGGATGCCGGCAATACCATTGATACTCTCTTCCAGCGGCTCGGTGATCTGCGACTCCATCACCTCGGCATTAGCGCCTACATACGTCGTGGTAACATTCACAATCGGCGGATCGACGTTCGGGAACTGGCGTACGCCAAGGAACGTGAAGCCCACAATGCCCACCAGGACGATCATAATGCTCATTACGATCGACAGGACGGGACGTCGGATCGACAGAATGGACAGATTCACGGGCGGACCTTCACGGGCATGTTCTTCTTCACGAACAGCAGGCCGGTTGTGATCACCGTGTCGCCCGCCTTCACACCATGCATCACGCGCACGTGCGTATCGGTGCGACCTCCAAGCTCTACCGGCGTCTTCACGGCCTTTCCGTCTTGCACCAGAAACACCGTCGCGCCATTGATATCCTGCACTACGGCTTCGGAGGGAATCATGATGGCCTTGGCCACGGCATCAAGCGTTAGCTCCACATCGGCGAACATCCCCGGCACAACGCCGGAGGCGTCTGCAAGGCGTGCGCGCACGCGCAGCGTGCGTGTGTCAGAACGCAGCCCGGGATCGACGGCCGTAATCGTTGCACGGCGTGTACCTTCCATACCACGTAACGCCACGTGCAGCGTCGTACCGGGACGTACGATCGTAGCAACGCGTTCAGGCACGCTCAGATCAACCTTCACACCGGCATCGTCCTGCAGTGTTGTGATCCGCGTCTGCGGTGCAATCACTGCCCCCTCGCTCACCGTACGAATACCAACACGTCCTGAAAAAGGGGCGCGGAGTTCCGTGCGAGAGATCTGGGCCTTGAGCTCATCGATCTCGGCGCGACGCATCTCGGCCGTAGCCGTTGCCACGTCAAGATCTTGGGCACTCACACCGTCGACGGGCTTCAGGGCGGCAACGCGCTTCAGCCTGTCCTCGTCCAGTCGCAACTGTCGTTCGGCCTTTGCCAGCCGAGCCTGCAGGTCGGCATCCCACAGCTTCACCAGGAGTTGTCCTTTGGTGACGCGTCCGCCTTCGGCAAAACCGATCTTCACGACGCGGCCGGCGATCTCGCTCACCACATCGACCGACTCGTTCGCAACAATGCTACCGGTCAGCCGCATCGTCTCGGTGAACGGCGTCGCCGCTGCCACGATCACCGACACCGCAGGCGGTGCGGCCATCCCGGGCGCTCCCGGCCCGGCCATTGGACCCTTCGGGCCCTCGCTGCCGGACGGGCGTAGCATGAACCATGCAATGACGGCAACCACAAGGATGCCAATACCGGATATCCACCGAACCATGCGTGTACTCGTGTGTGTGTGAGAACACTGCA
>VFFB01000051.1 GCA_018882585.1 Candidatus Kapaibacterium sp. | reverse complement strand
CGTTGAGAGCGCCCGCTGTGACGGGCTCGGGTTGTGACACCATCCTGTAGGGGAATGCAGGGTGGCCATGGCGAAGCCATCTTTTTTTTCATTGCCATGTCAGCATTCTTTCGTAAGTTCGGGGCTCTCTGGACAAACGATCGCAAGCTGAACCGCTTCACGACAACCAGTTTCAATTTCACAAACCACTTGCATCTTTAGGAGTTGGCACGATGGCCAAGGAAAAATTTGAGCGGAATAAACCGCACGTAAACGTTGGCACGATTGGCCACGTTGACCACGGCAAGACCACGCTCACGGCTTCGATCACGATGTGTCTCGCAGCCAAGGGTCTTTCCGAGAAGCGTTCATTCGATTCTATCGACAATGCTCCGGAAGAGAAGGCACGTGGAATCACAATTGCCACGGCACACGTTGAGTATGAGACGGAGAACCGTCACTACGCACACGTGGACTGCCCTGGCCACGCTGACTATGTGAAGAACATGATCACGGGTGCCGCTCAGATGGACGGTGCCATTCTCGTGGTTGCCGCAACGGACGGACCGATGCCGCAGACGCGCGAGCACATCCTGCTTGCTCGTCAGGTTGGCGTGCCCCGTATCGTTGTGTTCATGAACAAGATTGACATTGCCGACCCTGAGCTGGTCGACCTTGTTGAGCTTGAGATCCGTGAGCTGCTGTCGAAGTATGAATTCCCGGGTGATGACATCCCCGTGATCAAGGGATCGGCACTCAAGGCTCTGGACGCAGCTTCGTCGGGTGCTGACTCATCGCATCCTGACATGCAGTGCATCTTTGAACTCATGAATGCTGTTGACTCGTACATCCCCACGCCGCAGCGTGATGTTGACAAGCCCTTCCTGATGCCGGTCGAGGACGTGTTCTCGATCACGGGTCGCGGAACGGTGGGCACGGGCCGTATTGAGCGAGGTATTGTCAAGGTGAACGAAGAAGTCGAAATCGTCGGCTTCAACCTGCACAAGAAGTCCACGGTCACGGGCATTGAAATGTTCCGTAAGCTGCTGGACGAAGGACGTGCCGGTGACAACGTTGGTCTGCTCCTTCGTGGTGTCGACAAGGAAGAGCTCGAGCGTGGCATGGTTATCGCCAAGCCGGGTTCGATCACCCCGCACCACAAGTTCAAGGCACAGGCCGTGTTCCTCACGAAGGACGAAGGCGGCCGTCACACGCCGTTCTTCAACGGTTACCGTCCTCAGTTCTATTTCCGTACGACGGACGTGACGGGTGTGCTCAGCTGCCCGGCCGGTGTTGAGATGATCATGCCTGGTGACAACCTTGACAACCTTGAGGTTGAACTCATCACGCCGGTCGCTATGGAAGAAGGACTTCGCTTCGCCATCCGCGAGGGTGGACGTACGGTGGGTGCCGGCGTCGTGACGCAGGTGCTGGCATAACGAAACGCAACGACGGAGTGCAACGAGGGAAGGCCCCCTTCCCTCGTTGTTGTCTCCGATCAAGACAACGCCTACCAGGAGAACATTCGAGTGGCAACGCAACGCATTCGCATCAAGCTACGCTCGTACGATCACAATTTGATCGATCGTTCGGCAGAGCGCATCGTACGGACCGTCAAGCAGACGGGAGCCGTCGTTTCGGGACCGATTCCTCTTCCTACAGAGAAGTCGATCTACACGGTCCTTCGCTCGCCGCACGTTGACAAGAAGTCCCGTGAGCAATTCGAGGCGCGTGTTCACAAGCGTCTCATCGACATCTTCAGCTCGACGCAGAAGACGATCGATGCGCTCATGCGACTGGAGTTGCCGGCAGGCGTTGATGTCGAAGTGAAAGTCTAACCGGAAAGTCAAGCAATGAGTGCAATTCTAGGACGGAAGCTCGGAATGACGAGCATCTTCACCGAAGACGGTGCGTTCGTGCCGTGTACGGTGATCGAAGCCGGACCGTGTCCCGTCGTACAGGTTCGGACAAAGGATACTGACGGCTACGAGGCGGTACAGATCGGCTTTGGCGAGATCGCCGAGCGCAAGGTCAACCGTCCCAAGGCGGGTCACTTTGCCAAGGCCAACGTGGAAGCGACGCGCTACCTGAAGGAGTTCCGTCAGCTGGCCAATAAGGTTGCCCAAGGCGAGATCGTAACGGTCGAGCTCTTCAATGTTGGCGACAAGATCAAGGTCTCGTCGACCAGCAAGGGCAAGGGCTTCCAGGGTGTTGTTCGCAGGCACCACTTCGGCGGTGTCGGGATGACGACGCACGGTCAGAGCGATCGTCCGCGCGCCCCTGGTTCGATCGGCTCGTCGTCGTATCCGTCGCGTGTCTTCAAGGGCATGCGCATGGCCGGGCGAATGGGCGGAAAGCGCATCACGGTTCGCGGGCTGCAGATCCTGCGCGTGATGCCCGAGTCGAATCTGCTGCTCGTCAAGGGCAGCGTACCCGGCGCAATCAATGCGCTGGTTGAAATTGTCAAGATGTAAACCCGAGACAGATCATGACCCTGGATGTCGTAACAAAGGACGGAGCGAAGGCAGGCACGATCGAACTACCGGTATCGGTGTTCGGCGTCGAGCCAAGCGAGCACGCCATGTACTTGGCGGTGCGAGCATACCTCGCCCATCGTCGGCAGGGAACGCACAAGACCAAGACCCGCACGGAAGTACGTGGTGGTGGTAAGAAGCCGTTCAAGCAAAAAGGCACTGGCGGAGCGCGCCGTGGATCGAGCCGTTCACCATTGCTGCCTGGTGGTGGTACCATTCATGGACCTAAGCCGCATTTGTACACCGTCGACCTTCCGGTGAAGGTCAAGCGACTTGCCCGTAAGTCGGCGTTGTCGCTGCGTGCGCAGGAGCAGAACGTCGTTGTCGTCGAAGATTTCGCATTGGCAGCAGCCAAGACGAAGGAGATCTCGTCGATGATCAAAGCGCTGAACCTTGACGGTTCAAAGATCCTGATCCTGCTGCCGGGTGCTGAGCGCAATATTGTGCTGTCGGCACGGAACATTCCGGGTGTAACGACCTTCCCGGCGGACAAGATCTCGGCCTACGACGTGCTTAGCCACGGCAAGATCGTCATCTTCAAGAGCGCGCTTTCGACGCTCGAGCAATCGTTTGGAAGCAACGAAGGAGCGGCATCATGATCACAGTGCTCAAGCGACCGTTGATCACGGAGAAGGCCACGAAGGTTGGACACAGCGGCCAGTACGTCTTCGAAGTTGATCCCAACAGCAACAAACTCCAGATCAAGGCAGCCATCAAGCAGATGTTCGACGTCGACGTCAAGGACGTCCGAACGGTCCGCACAAAGGGCAAGGTCAAGCAGCGTTATACGCGTCGTGGACTGATGACCGGCAAGACCAATCTGCGCAAGAAGGCATATGTAACGCTCATGCCTGGACAGACGATCGACATCGTCTCCGGCGAGGGTGGAACGGAAGATTAAGAACGGACGAAGCTCAGGAACTGAACAATGGCCATCCGCACCCTTAAACCGATCACGCCTGGTACCCGATTCTACTCGGTAAGTGCCTTCAGCGAGATCACGGCATCGAAGCCCGAAAAGAGTCTGACCACACCGATCAAGAAGTCGGGTGGACGGAACAACACGGGTCGCATCACGTCACGTCACCGTGGCGGCGGACACAAGCGTCTGTACCGCATCATCGACTTCAAGCGTGACAAGAAGGGCGTTGCCGCAACGGTTACGACCATCGAGTACGATCCGAATCGTACGTGTCGCATCGCATTGTTGACGTACGCCGACGGCGAGAAGCGCTACATCATTGCCCCCTCCAAGATCAAGGTTGGAGACGTGCTGATGAGTGGCGAGAGTGTGGAGCTGCGTGACGGCAATGCCATGCCGCTGCGCAAGGTGCCTGTCGGTATGTTCGTGCACAACATCGAGCTCAAGCCCGGCAAGGGCGGACAGATGGTGCGTGCGGCAGGTACGGCGGCTCAGCTGGTGGGTATGGACGGAGGAAAGGCGCAGCTGAAGCTCCCTTCGGGTGAGATTCGCCTGGTGCCGGGAGACTGCATGGGCACGCTTGGCGTGGTCAGCAACACCGACCACGAGAACGTGCTGTACGGCAAGGCCGGCCGCATGCGCTGGTTGGGAGTGCGTCCGCAGACGCGCGGTATGGCAATGAATCCGATCGACCACCCGATGGGTGGTGGTGAAGGACGTTCGAAGTCGGGTGGTGGTCGTCTGCATCCTCGCTCGCCGTGGGGACAGTTGGCCAAGGGTCTCAAGACGCGCAAGAACAAGAAGGCGTCAAGCAAGCTCATCATCCGCCGCCGTAAGTAATCGAGAAGCGAACACGAAGGATAGAATCACATGCCTCGTTCCCTTAAAAAAGAGCCTTTTGTGCATCACAGTCTGCTGAAGAAAGTGGACATCATGAACAATGCCGGCAAGAAGACCGTGATCAAGACCTGGTCACGTGCTTCGACGATCTCGCCGGACTTTGTGGGTCACACCTTCGCAGTGCACAATGGCAACAAGTTCATTCCGGTCTACGTGACGGAAAACATGGTAGGACACAAGCTGGGCGAATTCGCGCCGACGCGTACCTACCGTGGTCATGCCGGAAATCGCAAAGACATGAAGTCAGGAAAGAAATAACGGACGCCTACGATGGAAGCACGTGCTATCAAGCGAAATACGCGATCGTCACCACGCAAGATGCGACTGGTCGTTGATCTCATCCGCGGAAAGTCAGCCGGAGAGGCCTTGAGTTTGCTCAAGTTCTCCGACAAGGACGCAGCGGCCACCTGTGAGCTCACGCTCAAGTCGGCGATCAACAACCTTCAGCAGAAGGACGCGGGGATCGATCCCGAGGCGATCTACGTCAAGGCCGCCTTTGTCGATCCCGGGCCGACCATGAAGCGGATCTCGCCTGCGCCGATGGGCCGGGCCTATCGCATCCGCAAGCGGTCGCACCATCTCACCATCGTTGTTTCCGTGAAACAGTAATAGTCAGGAGCCACTCCTTTGGGTCAGAAAACTAATCCGATCGGCATTCGCCTTGGCATCATCCGTCAATGGGATGCGAACTGGTTCGACGAGAAAAACGTCGCGGAAAAGCTGCAGGAAGACCTCATGGTCCGCAACTACCTCAAGAGCCGTCTCAAGAAGGCCGGGGTAGCGCGTGTGATCGTCGAGCGCACGGCAAAGCAGCTGCGCATCACCATCAACACGTCGCGTCCGGGCGTCATCATTGGTCGTTCGGGCAAGGACATCTCGATGCTCGAGGAAGAGCTTCGGAAGTTGACGAAGAAGGAAGTCAAGATCCTGATCAGCGAGATCAAGCGTCCGGAGCTCGACGCCCAGCTGGTTGCCGACAACATCGCGCAGCAGCTTGAAGGACGCATCTCGTTTCGTCGTGCCATGAAGAACGCCGTCAGCAGCACCATGCGTGTTGGCGCCGAGGGCATCCGCGTGAAGTGCTCGGGACGTCTTGGTGGTGCCGATATGAGCCGTACGGAGCAGTACAAGGAAGGTCGTGTGCCGCTGCATACGCTGCGTGCGGACATCGACTATGCGCAATCGCGTGCCGAAACGGTCTACGGATCGCTGGGCATCAAAGTATGGATCTGCCGTGGCGAAGTCATCGGCAAGCAGGCAAGCAAGGATTGATCGAACACCAGTAGCTGACGGAAGACGACAATGCTCATCCCCAAACGTGTCAAACATCGCAAGACCCAACGCGGCCGTCGCCGCGGAAAGGCCTATCGCGGATCACAAGTAGCCTTCGGTTCGTTCGGTCTGAAGTCGCTCGAGGGCGCTTGGATCACGAATCGCCAGATCGAATCTGCTCGTATTGCCATCAATCGCTATCTGCGTCGTGATGGTAAGGTGTGGATCCGGATCTACCCTGACAAGCCCGTGACGAAGAAGCCGGCGGAAACGCGAATGGGTTCCGGAAAGGGTAATCCTGAGCTCTGGGTAGCCGTGGTCAAGGCAGGACGTATCCTGTTCGAGATCGACGGTGTGACGAAGGAGCGTGCGCAGGAGGCCATCCGCCTTGCCTCGCACAAGCTTCCGGTGAAGTGCAAGTTTGTGCAACGCGTTGACTTGGAAGGTTAATCATGAAAGCACGCAAGGCATCTGACATGCGGAGCCTCTCCACGCAGGAGCTGGAGTCGTTCCTCAAGGAAAGCGAAGAGAACATCACCAAGCTGCGTTTCCAGCTCGCACTGGGCCAGCTGCACGATTCGGGCAGCATCAAGATCCTGCGCAAGGACATCGCGCGGATGAAGACACTGTTACACGAGCGTGCTCAACAAGCAAACTGATAGAACGGAATAGCAACATGGCAGAGACTACGCAATCGACGAAAGGCAAAAAGGTCCGCGTTGGCAAGGTTGTTAGCAACAAGGCCGACAAGACCATCATCGTCAGCATCGAGCGCCAGGTGATTCACCCGCTCTATCGGAAGTACTTCAAGCAGACCAAGAAGGTCATGGCACATGATGAAGGAAACCAGTGTCAGATTGGCGACACGGTAAAGGTCATCGAGAGCCGTCCGCTCAGCGCCCGCAAGCGCTGGTCGCTTGTCGAAATCGTTGAACGCGCGCAATAATCCAGGAAGACTAGGTCATGATTCAAGAGGAAAGCAATCTCGTCGTCGCCGACAACTCGGGTGCCCGCAAGCTGCGTTGCATTCGTGTTCTGGGTGGCCATGGCAAGCGGTATGCCGGCGTGGGCGACATCATCGTCTGCTCGGTCAAGGCCGCCCTTCCGTCGGGTGCCGTCAAGAAGGGCGAGGTCTGCAAGGCTGTTATCGTTCGCACCAAGAAGGAAGTTCGTCGTCGTGACGGATCCTTTATCCGGTTCGACGAGAATGCCGCCGTCATCATCAACAACAACGGTGATCCGCGTGGAACGCGCATTTTCGGGCCGGTTGCCCGTGAGTTGCGCGAGAAGAACTTCATGAAGATCATTTCGCTGGCCCCCGAGGTCATCTGAGGAACGATATGAAACTGCGCATCAAAAAGGGAGACACCGTCATGGTGATCTCCGGAGGAAGCAAGGGAACGACCGGCCGTGTGCTGGAGATCGACCCTGTGAAGATGAGGGTCCTTGTCGAGGGCGTCAACATTCGCACGAAGGCGACGCGTCCCTCGCAGGCGAATCCGAATGGTGGTCTCATCAAGCGTGAGATGCCCATTCACTACAGCAATGTGCAGCTGGTGGACAAGAATGGCAACGCGACGCGTGTCGGTGTCGAGCGTTCGAAGTCCGCAGAAGGCAAGACGGTCATTCGCCGTATTGCCCGCACAACGAAGGAAGAGTTGTAAGAACACAGACCCCTAATCGGGATACGCAACAATGGCGAAAACAACAGCGAAGAAGGTCGATTTCAAGCCCGAAGGCGCACGTCTCGAAGACGTCAGCGCTGGGGTAGCCCCGGCGCGCCTTTCGGCCTTCTACAAAGAAACGGTTGTCCCCGCTTTGATGAAGCGGTTCAACTACAGCAGCATCATGCAGGTGCCGCGGATCGAAAAGATTGCGATCAACATCGGTGCGGGCGGTGCGACGCAAGACACGAAAGTGTTGCAGTCGGCGCTCAACGAGCTCGAGCTCATCACCGGACAGCGTCCGGCAGTGACACGTGCCACGAAGTCGATCGCCAACTTCAAGCTTCGCGAAGGCATGCCCATCGGCTGCCGCGTCACGCTGCGCCGTGCCCGCATGTACGAATTCCTTGATCGCTTCATCAACATCGCAGCCCCGCGTATCCGCGACTTCCGTGGATTCCCGGACAAGAGCTTCGACGGTCGTGGTAACTACACGATCGGACTGAAGGAGCAGATCATCTTCCCCGAAATTGACGTCGACAAGGTGAGCCGCATCACGGGTATGGACATTACCTTCGTGACCAACGCTCAGACGGACGAAGAGGCGCACGCCCTTCTTCAGGAATTCGGTTTCCCATTCCGCAAGCGAGACTAAGCACCATGGCAAGAAAAGCAATCATCGCTCGAAACGAACGCCGCGCTAAGCTGGTAGAAAAGTACGCTACCAAGCGTGCCGAGCTCAAGGCAGCCGGCGACATGCTCGGTTTACAGAAGCTTCCCCGGAACAGTTCAGAGGTGCGCCTGCGCCGCCGTTGCTTGATGACGGGACGCGGACGCGGAGTTTATCGCAAGTTCGGTCTTTGCCGCAACATGTTCCGGCAGCTTGCCCTTGAAGGCAAGATCCCCGGAGTACGCAAGTCAAGCTGGTAATCCCGAGCCCCTCATCACGACAACACGCGAAGATCATTATGCCGGTTTCAGATACCATCGCCGATTTCCTCACGCGCATCCGAAATGCGTCTGCAGCCAAGCACAAGGCTGTAGAGGTGCCGTGTTCGAACCTCAAGATGGCGATCGCACAGATCCTCAAGGATCAGGGCTACATCGCCGAGTTTGAGAAGGTTGACAACTCGCACCAGGGCGTGCTGCACATCAAGCTGCGCTACTACCTTGGACAGCCCGTGATCCGCGAGATCCGCCGCGTCAGCAAGCCCGGTCGCCGGGTCTATGCGCCGGCCGACGGACTGCCGCGTGTGCGCAACGGCCTGGGCATTGCGATCGTCTCGACGCCTCGCGGCGTCATGAGCGACAAGCAGGCACGCCGCGAAAATGTGGGCGGCGAGGTTCTCTGTACCATCTGGTAAGCATCGAACGCAAGGAGCATGAATCATGTCACGAGTCGGAAAAAAGCCCATCGAAGTCCCATCGAACGTTCAGGTAACGTTCACGGACGGCGTATGCACGGTCAAGGGACCCAAGGGAGAGCTGACGTTCTCTGTTGACCAGACCATTACGCCAAACCGTGAAGGAGCCACGCTGACGTTCTCGCGAGCGAATGACGACAAGAAGGTACGTGCCCTGCACGGCCTGACGCGCGCCACCATCGCTTGGATGGTTGAGGGAGTCTCGAACGGTTTCACGAAGAATCTTCAGATCGAAGGCGTCGGCTTCAAGGTCGAGCTGCGCGGCAAGCGCCTGCTGTTGAACCTTGGCTATTCGCACCCGATCTTGATCATTCCGCCGGACGGCGTCGAATTTGCCGTGGCATCGCCGACGGTATTCAGCGTCAAGGGTGCCAACAAGCACCTGGTAGGCGAGATCGCAGCAAAGGTCCGCAAGCTTCGTCCGCCCGAGCCGTACAAGGGCAAGGGAATTCGGTACGAAGGCGAATACATCCGTCGCAAGGCCGGTAAGTCGGCAGGTAAGTAAGAAAGAGAACGACAATGAAACGCATGCAACTCAAATCAGCTCGCCACACTCGTCGCAAGATGAGCGTGCGCCGCAAGATCACCGGCTCGACGGAGCGTCCACGCCTGACCATTTTCCGCAGTGCTGTGCATATCTATGCACAGATCATCGACGACACGCGTGGCGTAACGCTCGCGTCGGCATCGACGGTCGACAAGGAAGTGCGTGGCAAGATCACGTCGGAGATGACGAAGTCCGACGAGAGCAAGATTGTCGGCATGGTCCTTGCCCAGCGCGCCAAGTCGAGCAACGTCAACACCGTCGCCTTCGACCGCAACGGTTTCCTCTATCACGGCCGAGTCAAGGCGCTGGCAGACGGCGCCCGTGAAGGCGGCCTCGAATTCTGAACAACCCGACGACATCAGGAACACGATACATGGCAAAGCAAAAGGTCTCGGATCTCAACCTCAAGGACAAGATCGTCTACGTTGGACGTACGGCGAAAGTTGTCAAGGGCGGACGTCGATTCAATTTTTCGGCAATCGTCGTTGTGGGTGACGAGAACGGACACGTCGGATACGGCCTTGGTAAGGCCGGCGAAGTTTCGGATGCCGTAACAAAGGCAACCGAAGCCGCCAAGAAGTCCGTCGTCAAGGTCCTTATCCAGCAGGGTACGGTACCGCACGAAGTGCTCGGAAAGTTCGGCGCCGCCAAGGTGCTGATCCGCCCTGCAACGCCCGGTACTGGAGTCATCGCCGCCGGTGGCGTGCGTGCCATCCTGGAACTTGCCGGTGTGAAGGACGTGCTCACCAAGTCGCAGGGTTCGTCGAATCCGCACAACACGGTCAAGGCGACCATGAAGGCGCTGCAGAGTCTCGAGGACGTTACCTCGGTCGCAGCACGCCGCGGCGTGAGCATCGAAAAGGTCATCAACGGCTAAGCGCATTCCAAGGACAAACGACATGAAGCTCAAGATCACACAGGTACGCAGCATTATCGGCGCCCTCGAGAAGCACAAGGCTACCATCAAGGCCCTCGGCCTGGGACGCCCCAACTACGTGTCGATTAAGCCGAAGAACGCACAGACGCTTGGCATGATCAATGCCGTTCGTCATCTTGTGACGGTAGAAGAGATCGCTGACTAACCCTTACCTACGACCATGAAACACATCGGAAATCTTCAGTACGCTCCAGGTTCGCGCCACAAGAAGAAGCGCGTAGGTCGCGGCGCAGGTTCGGGCCACGGTGGCACCGCAACGCGCGGCCATAAGGGACACCAGTCGCGCAGCAACTACTCGCAAAGCCCCGGCTTTGAAGGCGGGCAAATGCCGTTGATCCGTCGTGTGCCGAAGTTCGGCTTCACGAACATCAATCGCGTGGAATATCAGGAAGTCAATGTTGCCACGTTGCAGCGCCTTGCCGATGAGCAACTGCTCGACGGTGGCGTCGTCAATGCCGAGGTACTCTACGGCCTTGGCGTGACCCGCAAGAAGAGCGCCCCCGTGAAGGTTCTGGGCAACGGTGAACTGTCCGCTAAACTCACGGTGACGGCCGATAAGATCTCCGCTTCGGCGAAGCAGAAGATCGAGTCTGCCGGAGGAGTGGTAACGACCAATGGCTAACATCGTCTCGACATTCAAGAACATCTTCCGGATCCAAGAGCTCCGCGACCGCATCGTCTTCACCTTGTTGGTGTTGCTGGCGGTTCGCATCGGCTCGTTCATCACGATCCCCGGTGTTGACGTCAACGCGCTGACGGCTGCTTCGGCCGCCGGCGGTGACGCAAACACGATCTTCGGTCTGTACGACATGTTTGTCGGTGGCGCATTCTCGAATGCTGCCATCTTTGCACTTGGCATCATGCCGTACATTTCTGCAAGTATCATCCTGCAGATTGCCGGCGTTGCCGTGCCTCGTTTGCAAAAACTGCAGCGCGAAGGCGAGGAAGGTCGTCGTACGATCAATCAGTGGACACGCATCCTGACGGTATTCATCGCCATGGGTCAAGCCTGGGGCGTTACCGTCAAGATCGCCAGCACGACTGTTGGCGCAGGCGGTGCATCCGTCGTTCCCGAGGCTGGTTTCTTCTGGACAATATCGTCGGTGATGATCCTTGCTGCCGGTACAATGACTCTTATGTGGCTTGGTGAGCAGATCACGGATCGTGGCATCGGCAATGGTATCTCGCTGATCATCTTCATTGGTATCATCGCACGGTTCCCAACAGCCATCTCGCAGGAGCTCACGCTCATCGGCTCAGGTGCTCGCAATCTGGTCATCGACGTCATTCTTACACTCCTGCTTGCAGGTATTATCGCCGCGGTGATCCTGATCACGCAGGGGGCAAGGCGAATCCCGGTGCAGTACGCGAAGCGTGTTGTAGGCCGTAAGGTCTATGGCGGCACGACGCAGTACATTCCGCTGCGCGTGAACACGGCCGGCGTGATGCCCATCATCTTTGCTCAGTCCATCCTGTTCGTACCCGCGACGTTTGCATCGTTCTTCCCGGGCAATGCCTTCTGGCAAGCCGTGGCAAATGTGTTCAGCGAGCGCTCTGTCTGGTATGCTCTTAGCTACGGACTGATGATCCTGTTCTTCACGTACTTCTACACGGCCATTGCCTTCAATCCGAAGGAAGTGGCTGACAACATGAAGCGCAACGGCGGATTCATTCCGGGTGTACGCCCGGGAACCGCAACCAGTGAATACATCGAGAACATTCTGGATCGTATTACGCTGCCGGGTGCCATCTTCCTTGCCATCATTGCGATCCTGCCAACATTCGCAATGTCGGTTCTGCAGGTGCCGCCGCTGTTCGCATCGTTCTTTGGCGGAACAAGTCTTCTCATCATTGTTGGCGTTTGCCTTGACACGCTCCAGCAGATCGAATCGCACCTTCTGATGCGTCACTACGACGGCTTCATGAAGACCGGTAAGATCCGCGGACGTGCCAACGTAACGTCATGATGATGTCGGTATCAGCTGATGTTGCCACGGTTGTGTATTCGGCCGACGACGTCAGAAAGATCGAAGCAGCATGTCGGATCGTTGCCGACACTCTGGCCCACTTGCGTTTGCACGTGAAGCCCGGAGTCACGACGGCCGAACTTGATGCGATCGCCGAAGACTACATACGGACGCAGGGTGCCGAGCCGGCATTCAAAGGGTATGTGGTCGATGGCAAAACGTTTCCTTCGACACTGTGTACGAGCATTGACGAAGAAGTTGTACACGGAATGCCGGGCAACCGGCAGTTGAAAGCTGGACAGTTGATCGCCGTTGATTGTGGTGTCCGCAAGCATGGCTTCTACGGCGACAGTGCTTACACCTTTGGTGTTGGCGAGATCTCGACCGACAAGCAGCAGCTGCTCGACACGACGCAGCGCAGCCTGATGCTCGGGATCGAACAGGCGACGGAAGGTAATCGTGTGTACGATATCGCCCGAGCCGTTCAAACGTGCGTTGAAAAACAGGGATTTTCGGTTGTGCGTGAACTTGTGGGGCATGGCGTTGGACGCCACCTGCACGAGGAACCGCCGGTGCCGAATTTTGTGCCGGGCCTGTTGCACCGTTCACGGTATCCCAACGTGAAGCTGCGCAACGGCATGGTGTTGGCCATCGAGCCGATGGTAAACGCAGGCACGTTTCACGTACATACGGCCAACGATGGTTGGACGGTGTACACGGCAGACGGGAAACCGTCGGCACATTTTGAACATACGGTGGTGATCGATGGCAAAACGCCAAGGATCCTCACCATGATGGAGTGATGATACAACGATGGCAAGAGCAGACCTGATACGCGTTGACGGTGTGATCGAGGAATCTCTCCCGAACACACAGTTCATCGTGCGCCTGGACAACGGGCACAAGGTCCTTGCCCACGTGTCCGGCAAGATGCGAATGAACTTCATCCGGATCTTCCGCGGAGACAAGGTGACCGTCGAGATGTCGCCTTACGATCTGTCAAAGGCACGCATCGTGTACCGCTACAAGTAACTGGCAAACAAGACGACAGGAGAGATGACATGAAGGTTCAAGCATCCGTTAAGAAACGGAATCCCGACGACAAGATCGTGCGCCGCAAGGGCAAGGTCTACATCATCAACAAGAAGAATCCCCGTTACAAGCAACGTCAGGGATAATTAGGAGACGACTGTGGCTCGTATTGCAGGCATCGATTTGCCCAAGAACAAGCGCGGCATCATTGCGCTGACGTACATCTATGGTATCGGAACCAAACTGTCGGCCGACGTGCTCGACAAGGCCGGTATCGACCATAGCAAGCGTGTGTCGACGTGGACGGACGACGAGATCGCTCGTATCCGCCAGGTGCTGGCCGAATACAAGACCGAGGGCCAGCTGCGCTCGGAAGTGCAACTGAACATCAAGCGTCTCATGGACGTCGGCTGTTTCCGCGGTCTGCGTCACCGCCGCGGTCTGCCTGTGCGTGGTCAACGCACACGTACGAATGCTCGTACGCGTAAGGGCAAGCGCAAGACGGTGGCCGGCAAGAAGAAGGCAACGAAGAAGTAAGAGGTAACCAATGGCAGCAGCGAAAAAGCGCGTAAAGCGCAAAATCGTCACCGACGTGCACGGCAAGTGCTTTGTCCGTGCGAGTTTCAACAACGTGATCGTCACGATCACCGACACCTACGGCAATACGTTGGCATGGTCGTCGGCGGGCAAGAACGGCTTCCGTGGTTCCAAGAAGAACACGCCGTATGCCTCGCAGGTGTCTGCCGACAAGGCAGCCCGCGACGCCTTCGAAATGGGCCTTCGCAAGGTGGACGTCGTGGTCAAGGGACCCGGCTCCGGTCGCGAAGCGGCCATCCGTGCGCTGACGCAGGCCGGCTTCGAGGTGTTGTCCATCCTGGATCACACGCCGCTGCCGCACAACGGCTGCCGTCCGCCCAAGCGCCGTCGCGTTTGATCCTTGCCCCCTGAACTAGTCCATGAACTGACGTTAGAGTGCTATGAATACCACAATGCAGATGCCGGAAAAGATCCAGACCGAAGAGGTCGCAGGACCCTATCACGCGCGCTTTGTCCTGAATCCGCTGGAGGAGGGATATGGAGTGACGATCGGCAATGCGTTCCGTCGAGTGTTGCTGTCGTCTATCCAAGGCGTAGCAATCACAGGCGTAAAGATTACCGACGTGCAGCATGAATTCCAGACGATCCCGGGCGTTACCGAGGATATGTGTGAGATCATTCTGAACCTGAAGGAAGTCCGCTTGCGCCTTGTCGACAAGAAGGCCCAGATGCGCGTCTACTTTCGCAAGAAGGGGCCCGGCATTTGGACGGCAAAGGATATCCAGGATGCAAATCCCGGAATCGAAGTGCTTGATCCCGACAAGAAGATCGCCACGCTTGCAAACGATGCCGATTTCGACGTCGAATTGCGCCTTGGTCGCGGCAAGGGATACGTACCTTCCGAAGAACAGAACACGACCGAATTCCCGGTTGGAATGATCGCTATCGATTCGATCTTTACGCCGATCAAGAATGTCATCTTCAAGGTCGAGCCGTTCCGCGTTGGACAGAAGACCGACTATGAGAAGCTGACGCTTGATGTGCAGACCGACGGCTCGATCACGGCCGCCGACGGCGTACAACATGCCGCCGAGATCCTTAACGAGCACATCGCGCTGTTCCTGGGTGCGCGCCGCGTGGAGAGTGATGGCAGCATTGCCGTTGCTTCGACCGCTGGCCGTGCCGATGACGAGTCGGACAAGGAGCGTGCGCGTATTCGCCGTATCCTGACGCAGCCCGTCGACGAGCTCGAACTGTCAGTCCGCGCTCACAACTGCCTGAAAGCAGCAAGCATTAAAACCCTCGCCGATCTGGTGAGCCTGCAGGAATCTGACCTGCTGAAGTTCCGCAACTTCGGTCGCAAGTCACTTTCTGAACTCACCGAAGTTGTCTATCAGAACGGATTGCAGTTCGGCATGGATGTCGAGCCGTATCTGCGCGAAGACAAGGTGGGCGAATAACGCCACGTAGAACGAACGTTACCACGAGTCAAGAACCATGAGACACAGTGTCGCCGGACGGAAACTGAAGCGCACGGCCAGCCACAAGCGGGCCCTGATGTGCAACCTTGCAACGTCGCTATTCGAGCATAAGCGCTTGGTCACGACGGTCGCAAAGGCTAAGGAGCTCCGTCCTTTTGCCGAGCAACTGATCACGCGTGCACGCAATGCCTACAATGCTGAAAAGGCCGGTTCCGTTGGCAACAACGGCGTCGACTTCCACAGCCGTCGTATGGTGGGCCGCTTCATTCACAACAAGGCTGTGCTTCAGGAGCTGTTCGATACGATCGCCCCAGTTGTGGCCGAGCGCCCGGGTGGCTACACGCGCATCACGAAGCTTGGCAATCGCCGGGGTGATGCCGCTCCCGAAGCCATGATCGAGCTGGTGGACTGGTCGAATCCGCAGGACGGTCGCGTGTCGCTGAAGACGCGCGCCAAGGCTGCTCCGAAGCCGAAGAAGGCCAAGCCCGTAGCGGCAGCAGCGGTAGCCGCAGCTGCTCCGGCCGTGGCCGAAGCCGCCGCTCCCGCCGATGAAGAGGTCGTCGACACGGCCGCAGAAGCACCCGTCGTCGAGGAAGCACCGGCAGTGGAAGCACCGGCCGTTGACGAGGCCCCCGCAGCAGACGACGCACCGGCGGCTGACGCTGATGCCTCGACCGACGCCGCAGCCGCCGAAGGTACCTCGGCTGAATAACTAACGATAGCAACAACACAGAGAACGCCGAATCGAACAGGATTCGGCGTTTCCGTTTTCTAAATGGCACACGAGCGTATCGAAGCCGACTTCCTTCTGGGAGCTGCACAAGCGTCGCAGTTCCCTGCGACAGGAGCGCCTGAAGTTGCCATGATCGGCCGATCCAATGTCGGCAAGTCGTCGCTGATCAACCTGCTGCTGCGCAACGGCATGGTGGCACGGGTGAGCTCGACGCCAGGGAAGACGCAGGAGATAAACTTCTTTGCTACCAGCCTTGGGCTGACCATCGCCGACCTGCCCGGCTACGGATATGCCTCGGTAAGCAAGGAACGTCGCGCCGAATTCGCCACGCTGATCAATGCCTACCTGGAGCGCCGCAAGGAGCTGCGTGTGACGTTTGTGCTTGTTGATGCCCGACACGATCCGATGCCACTTGATATGGCCATGCTGGAGCAACTGGAGTTCGGCGGACGTCGATTTGTAGTCGTGCTTACGAAATGCGACAAGCTGTCCGAACGTGAGGTGGCCGAACGCGTCGAACAGCTGCGCGCTTTGCTGTCTGCCTGTACCAATGCCGTCGACGTCATCCCGACATCGGCCACTACGTCGATGGGCCGCGAGGCACTGATCGGCATCATGAAACGATCTCGAGAATTCCCGGAGTATCTACCGGTATGAGCACAACGCCTCTTGTCGGCATTATCATGGGCAGCGATTCAGACC
>VFFB01000050.1 GCA_018882585.1 Candidatus Kapaibacterium sp. | reverse complement strand
TACCAGTGGCAGGCTGATGTATCCGGACGGAGGTTCCGACTTGGCTTCGTTGCAAGTAGAGAGAATCGACTACTCAAGGGACGCATCGCCATGAACATCGCCGACCCGGAACGTCCGCGCGTGCTGTCGTACTACGGCATCCTTACGGTCGAGTACTAAGCTCAAACAGCGGACTTGTCATCCAGGAATAGCGTCGAGGCTCCCTCGAATTCGCGGATCAGCGTACGATAGGAATCAGGGATCCGCTCGGGACGATCTGTGGCAGGATTCAGATGCACAAGCACACTCTTGGCCGTGGCCAGGATCACGCCATCCTCGCGGCGGATGACATGCTCGAACCCGAACGACGAATTCTTCACGAAGCTGATGCGCGTGAACACCGTATAGGCATCATCGAACTGCGCGGCATGCAGGTAATCGATCTCGGTCTTTACCACCACAAACCGATGCTTCGTCACAAAGGACTGCCGGTCGATCGGAACGCCAAGGTCGCGGAAATACTCGATCCTGGCGGCTTCGAGCCAGTACAGGTACACCGCATTGTGTACGATGCTCTGTCGGTCGACATCGTATGAGCGTACTCGGCTGTTCAGCCGATGGTTGTAGGTGCCATGGCCCTCGATCTGCGTAGGGCCTTGATGGATGGTTGCTTCGTCTTTTTCCGCCGTTGCCATGACGTTTCCGTATGATGCTTTACAAAACTACGGAAGTGACGAGAGTACATCATCCACGATATCGCCGGCAGCGGCAGCATCGTCCATCGACACTTGGTGGTAGAACACCGCCCGCATCGTTCCCGGCTTGATGGGGGCAATGCGCAACCCGCGCTGAACGCATTCGCGAATGAACGTGTGATCGTCGACGCCGATGACGCGGAACATCACGATGTTGGACTGTACTCGCCACGCCTCCAGCTCAACGCGTTGATGCTTGGATACCTTATGCGCAAACAGCATGGCCTTTTCGTGGTCACGCCGCAGATGTGGTTCGATGGTGTCGAGCGCATACATCGCGGCTGCGGCCAGCACGCCCGACTGGCGGAGGCCACCGCCCAACATTTTACGCCACCGACGTGCTTCGTCGATCTGCGCACGACGTCCAAGGATCAGCGAACCGACCGGGGCCCCAAGCCCTTTCGACAGGCACACGCTCATGGTATCGAACATGGCACCGTAGTCGGTATATGGCGTCGACGTTGCCGCCGCCGCATTCCAGATACGTGCTCCGTCGCAGTGCAATGGCAACCCTAACTCGTCGCAGAGTGCACGCAGCGCTGCGATACGCTCCATCGACATCACGGTGCCGCCATGGCGGTTATGGGTATTCTCGACGGCGACCAGGGAAGTGCGCGGATAGTAGTAAGCCGGCGGGCGCACCGCTTCGCGGACCTCGTGGATCGGCAGCGAACCGTCCTCGGTGCGAATGCCATGGATCTGCGCCCGGGCGATCACGCTTGCCGCCGCATTTTCGTAGTGGAAGATGTGGGCGTCGGCATCGGCGATGATCTCGTCCCCCGTACGCGCGTGCAACGCCAGACAGATCTGGTTGCCCATCGTTCCGGACGGGACAAACAGGGCGGCTTCTTTCCCGAACATGGCCGCGACCCGGTCCTGCAAGGCGTTGATCGTCGGATCTTCGCTGTAGATGTCATCGCCGACAACAGCCTGCGCCATAGCTTGGCGCATTCCTTCGTCGGGCACCGTCAGAGTATCACTTCGCAGATCGATCATGGACGAAGATAGCGCCGACGCCGTATGTTCGCACCACGTCAACTACGTAGCGCATACCCATGGATCTTGATCCCCGCACCAATCCCGCACGGTCGGCTCACGGAGCTTCGTCGGACTCGTACACGTTTGCGTTCCTGTCATGGGCCCAGGTTATGGACCATCATGACCGGCACTATGGCGAAAAGCCGTGGATGATCTACGTCGATGACGCAGGCAATCGCCACACATGGTCGTATGCCGTCTTCATCGACGTTGCCCGCCGCATTGCCTCCATTATGCTCGAGCATGGCGTTGGCCGTGGAGACCGCGTCGTCATCGCCGGGCACAATCACCCTGATACCATCCTGCAGTACTTCGCGTGCTGGAGCATTGGCGCCTGCGCCGTGCCGCTGAACATGACCGAGGACGATCAGCGACTGCGCTTCATCATCGGCGATACCGGCGCACGGCTCGCCTTTGTGCGGTCGGAGTACCGTACCCGCGTCCGGGATTGTGCCGCCAGTGACGTGCATCTGATCGACGTCGATACCGACGAGACCGATCCAACGTGGTATCAGCGCATCCGCGGAACCGAGCCGATCGACCTTTCGGCCTATGCCGGTGACATGCGCTTTGACGACTGCCTGATCGTATACACCAGCGGCACAACGGGAAATCCAAAGGGCGTCGTGCTGATGCAGCAAAATCTGTTTGCCGACGGATATGACATTGCCGCCTGGCATGGCATCGACGAACACACGCGCATGATGTGCGTGCTGCCGATCCACCACGTCAATGGCACCGTCGTAACGCATGCTACGCCCTTCCTGGCCGGCGCTTCCGTCGTCCTGCACAGGAAGTTCCGTACAGATCGATTCTTCTCGTCGATCGCTGCCGAAGGCGTTCACATCGTCAGCGTCGTTCCGACGCTTCTTGCCTTCCTGCTCGAGGCGTCGGCAGACGCCACAGATGCCATCGCATCCGGCTTCAGGCACATCATCTGCGGAGCCGGCCCCCTGACGGTAGATCTGGCCACGCAGTTCGAGACGACGTACAAGATCCCTATCGTGCATGGCTACGGTCTATCGGAAACAACCTGCTATTCGTGTTTCCTGCCCGTGGATCTATCCTGGCAGGAGCATCGCAGCTGGATGTCTGACCACGGATTCCCAAGCATCGGCATCGCCATTCCGTGCAACGAAATGTCCATCCATGACGCAGCCGGCAATGCCGTTGCCGAAGGTGAACGCGGCGAGATCGTCGTGCGTGGCCCGAATGTGATGCGCGAGTACGCAGGCAACGAAAAGGCCAATGCCGATGCCTTTACCTTTGGGTGGTTCCGCAGCGGCGACGAGGGCTTCGTCAAGCGCGATGCCGCTGGTCGGGTCTATTACTTCATCACGGGCCGCATCAAGGAGTTGATCATCCGCGGAGGTGTCAACATTGCCCCTCTTGAACTTGACGAGGTAATCAGTGCGGCGCCGGGTGTGCGCGCCGGCATCTCCGTGGGCTTCGAAAACAACATGTACGGAGAAGAGATCGGTGCCCTGGTCGTCAAAGATCATCCCGATGTGACGGATGAGGATGTGCTGGCATATTGCCGAGCCCATCTTCCCCACCATAAATGTCCGAAGGTGGTGTTGTTCAGCGATGCACTTCCCGTCACCTCGACGGGCAAGTATCAGCGTAACAAGGTCAAGCACCTGTTCGCTGCCTACAAGGACGTGCAATTCAAGAAGTAACGCTCAGCGCAGGTCTTTCGCCGAGAAGCCCGGGCGCGGCATGTAGAAGGTTGCCTTCCGCAGGGCAGCAGGGTCAGACGGCATATCGGCACCTGCGGCATAGGTAGACGCCAAGACGTAACCATTCCGAACGGCCAACAGTCGGCTGCCCGGGTTGGACAGCTCAGGATTGGTGTAGGCAAGCTCGTCCAACTCGACGTCGGAAAGTGCAGAGGTGTCGGTAGACTCGAAAAAATGCATCAGCAGTGTCCGGGCGCGCGACCGGTCAAAGGCCGACTCGGCCGCCACCTGCGAGGCAAGTTCTGCCCCTACACGAAGGATCTTCGTTGTGTCGTAGGATTCCACACGCACAAAGTAGGCCGCAGCCACACTCTGCCCCGAGCCATCGATCAACGAGTCTGTCACCTTGTAAAAGCCGTTGATCGAGGTGGTACTCCACCTGACATACACAAACAGCGCGGCAACGGTGATGCCGATCGAAAGAAGGGCGATCACAAACCAGCGGGAGCCTGTCGTTCCACTCATGGGATGAACTCGAGAAATGACGGATATGTTCCGCTCCCCCCCCATGCAGATAGTGCCCACATGGTGAGTGCGATGCTGAAGGGAATGCTGAGGTTATCGTCGAGATGCAGTCGTACAGATGCCGCCTCGACGATTGTTCCCACGGCTGCCCCGATCACTCCGGCGGCCAGATAGGTCCACGGAAGATCGAACCACAGCGCATAGGCCACCACGACGAACAGCGCCGTGGCAAAAAAGGTTGCCGACCCCAACACGCTCTTGTCAAGAAATCGACGTTTGCCCCAGCGCCTTCCAACCAACGCAGCAAACGTATCAGACACGATCAGGATGGTGAACGACGTGATGGCAAGGATCTTCGGCGTGAGCGCGATGATCAGTGTTGCCGCAATCAGCACCCACGACGCACCGTTCAGCAGGAATCGCTTGCGGTCTCGCTCATGCCCGCGCAGCATGTCACCAAACAAGTTCAACATCACACGCCGTGTCGGCCCGTGCCAATACATCAGCACATTCAGCAGCAGCGCCGCCGCTGTCATGGGCACCAGGATCGACAGCACCGTCCACTGCTCCATGTGGATGTACACCAGCGGAATAGAGAGCGACGAAAGGTGAATGCCCTTTCGGGCAAGCTCCTGTCCATACGATATCTCGCGTCGTTCAGTCATAGTTTTGTGTCATGGAACCAATGCACCCGGATTCCGCCGTTCATATCCTTGCCTGTGCGAAGATCAATCTTGGCCTTGAAGTGTTGCGGAAACGTCCCGACGGCTACCACGATATCCGCTCCGTGTTTGCCTCGATCGATCTTGCTGACAGCATCGAAGTCCACCCGTCCACGACCATCGAAGTGTTGTGCGAACCGGCGATGACAGCAGCTCCCGAACAGAACCTTGCATACCGGGCGGCACAGGCTATCCTGGCACATCCATCGGCAGCCGGGCTTGGCGCAAAGATAGTGTTACGAAAACGTATCCCGGCCGGCGGAGGCCTGGGCGGCGGATCTTCCGATGCTGCCGCCGTTCTCCGCGCAGTACGTGCGATGTATGCGTTGCCAATTCCCGATCAGGATCTCCACCACATGGCACTGTCGATCGGCAGCGACGTTCCCTACTTTCTGATCGGTGGTACAGCCCTCGTTGAAGGCCGTGGCGAGGTCATCACCCCCATCAGCCTACATCTCCCTTACCACGTCGTTGTTGTTGTTCCTCATATCCACGTACCAACGGCAACTGCCTATGCCGGCATAAAGACCAGAGAGGACAACACTGTTCAAGAATTTCTACAAATACTTGACAATACTCATAGTTATAAACTACACCTTCACAACAGATTCGAAGAAGGCATCTTCTTGCAACATCCAGTTCTCAAAGATGTTAAGGATGCCTTGTATGAAAAAGGGGCATTGTATGCCTCGATGAGCGGAAGCGGGTCAACCATGTATGGATTATTCCCACATGTGGATAACTTTGCAGCTCAACTGCGGGAGACATATCCACACATGGATGTCATCGACTGCTCGTTCGTCACTGCACCACCACCGATCGTCCGCTTATGAAGATTCTGCTTGCGGCAGCCGAGGTAAGTCCGTTCGCCAAGATCGGCGGCCTTGCCGATATGACGGCGGCCCTGCCCAAAGCCTGGAAGGCAGCGGGGCACGACGTCGTTGTGTTCCTTCCGCTCTATGCCACCATCGACAAGGAGCGGTTCGGGCTGCAGAAACTTCCCCTCCTGGTTGATGTGCCATTCGGATCGTGGACGGAGTATGCCACGGTTTGGAAGGGGATGCTGCCGGGAACGGATGTTCCGGTGTACTTCGTCGCCTCGTCCGACTACTACGAACGGCCCGGCATCTATGGATACCACGAAGGCTTCCAGGACAACGACCGTCGGTTCATCTTTCTTAGCAGAGCAGCCTTCGAAGTCTGTCGTGCCATTGACTTTGCGCCGGACGTGATCCACGCGCATGACTACCATACGGCAACGATGATGCCCATGCTGAAGGTACTGTATCGGCAGGATCCGTTATTCTGTACCACCGCCGGTGTTTACACCATTCACAACATGGCCTATCAGGGTATGTTCGATCCGGCCCGCGCCATGGAGTTCTGCGGATTCGATCCGGCCGAATGGTACACCGGTAGCTGGTACGAGTATGAGGGAGCCTTCAATGCCATGAAGGCCGGCATCATGTTCGCCGATAAGATCACGACGGTAAGCCCGACATATGCCGAGGAGATCCGATGGACACCCGAGGGACACGGGATGCAATCCGCGCTGCAAGTCCGCGGCGGGGATCTGATCGGCGTCCTGAATGGTATAGACCCCGACGAGTGGAACCCCGAGACCGACGAGCATCTGCCCGTACGATACTCTGCCAGCCAGATCGACCGGAAAGAAGCTAACAAACAGGCACTGCTCAGGATGTTTCAGCTGCCTGATGACGAACGTCAGCGCGATATCCCCGTCATTGGCATGGTCACGCGCCTGACCGAGCAAAAAGGTATCATGTTGATAACGCAGGTCATTGAAAGCTTCCTGCAGGATGGTGAGTGCCGATTTGTTCTCCTTGGATCCGGAGAATCAAGATTTGAAAACTACTTCAAAGATCTGGCTTACCGCTATCCATATCATGCACTTATAAAAACCGGCTACGACACTGCATTATCACACATGATACAGGCCGCATCTGATTACTATCTTATGCCGTCGAAGTTTGAACCCTGTGGTTTGACGCAGATGTTTGCCCTGACGTATGGGGCGGTTCCCATTGTACGTGCCACGGGAGGTCTGGCAGATACCGTGCAACAGTACGATCCGATAACCTTTTCCGGTAACGGCTTTATGTTTCAACGTCTTATGGCCGACGACCTGCATGCCTCCATGACGGATGCACTACGGACCTACAAGCGTGAACCACACTGGACCAGCCTGCGCATCAACGCCATGGCGCAGGACTTTTCCATTGCCGGCACAGCCCAGCGATACATCGACGTATTTGGATGGGCACAGCAATCACGCCGATAATGGCCGCAAGGCAATAACCACTTCCAGACCTGCCGTTCCTGGGAAGAGATCCAGCGGAACAATGGCATCAACGGCATAACCAGCAGTTTTCCACTCGGCAAGACTGCGGCGGATCTCATCCGGACCGCAGAACACGTGCACCGCGCGTCGCGGACGCACCTCGGCCACGGCGGCGATGACGCCCGGCTCGGTGCCGGACCTGGGTGGGTCGAGGACGACGACATCGGCGTGGTCGATGACGCGTCGCAGATTGGCCGGGGTTACGGGCATGGCCACGGCATTAACCGTCCCCCCTGCCCGCCTGATGTTGTACCGGGCGTTATCAACGGTCGTCTGATCGGAATCCATCGTGAGGATGGACTTGACGCTCGTTGCCATGGCCGCGCCGAACAGACCGTATCCGCCATACAGATCTGCGAGCACGTCCGTTGGCCGGACGTCGCAGCAGCGCTTCACCGTATCCACGAGCAGCGGCGTCATGGCAAGGTTGACCTGCGAAAACGAAAAGACGCCGACCTGATAGACGATGTCGTCGATGGATTGACGCCATGCGCGCTCGCCGGTGATTTTCTTTTCCGAAACGCCGCGCAGCGGTCGGTCCGTGTCCAGGTAATAGCGGCTGCCCTTGGGGTCGACGTATAACCAGCTTGCTTGTACCGTGGGCACTTCCTTTGTTACGGCTCGGGTCCACGCGCGGGCCGACCGAATGATCTCGGCCGACAATTCACGGACGTTCAGGATCAGGACGTGCTCGTCGTAGGTCCCACGGACGATGACGTGGTTGAGCACGTCAACCAAGGGGTCCTTGGTTGAGCGCAGGAAAGGAGCAAGACGTTCGTACACGCGCAGGTGCGCCGCAGGCTCCAGTGCGTCGGCTGCCGCCGACTCGTTCACGTCGCCATGAACGAGGCGCACACCGCGGCGGTCACGCCAAACGCGACGGCGCGACGTCGTGCGATAGCCACGAGGCATCGGCGCCTGCACAAGAGGCGCAAGGCCGTCTTTCGGAGCGAGCGCCTTCAGAAAGCCCTGTACGACCTTGGACTTCACCGCATATTCCTGCTGGTAGGACACATGGGCTAGCATCGCGGGCCCATTCATTGGGTCGAGACCGGCGGCACGGGCAGCAGCGCGCAGCTGCTCTTCAAACGGAGGTATCACGTCGTTTCAGGATAAGGATGGATGTATCGTCGTCCAGCGGACGAGCGTTCGCATGACGTTTGACGTCGGTAAGCAGTGATGACAGGATACCCTGGGCCGGTAGCGCTCGTGACTGACGAATCGCATGCGTCAGGGCATCCATGCCATATTCGTCATATCCGTCGTTTCGGGCTTCGGTCACTCCGTCGGTATACAGCACCAGCACGTCCTGTTCCTGCAGGTCAATCGTGCCTGTTCGATACGGCTTCGGGTTCGGGATCACGCCGGCCAGGACGCCGCCGTCTTTCAGCAGCGTCACATTGCCCCCTTCACGACCACTGATCATGACGGGCGGATTGTGCCCCATGTTCACGTACGACAGTGTGTGGGTCGACGTGTCAAGGACACCAATGAACATGGTCACAAAGACATCTGGCTCGGTATTGTCGCATACCAGACGGTTGATCCGGTCGGCGATGGAATCAACCTGCAGGTCCAATGTCGCCAGCACGTTCAGGGCAGCCTGTACGTTGGCCATGACCAACGATGCAGGGATGCCCTTGCCAGACACGTCGGCGATGGCCAGAAGCGTACGATGCGCGTCGAGGGAGATGACGTCGTAGTAATCGCCCGACACTTGTTTCGACGGAATGGTCGATGCGGCGATGTCATATCCCTGCACGACGGGCAGATGCAGTGGCAGCAGGCCGCGCTGGATGCTGGCAGCGATCGACAGCTCGTTCTCGAGTTTCAGTCGCTCTAGCTCGCGCTCAACGGCCCGGTCGTTCTCGATGGCCGCCATCGCTGTGTTTCCGAGCGACTCCAGGAATGACAGCTCCTCGTCCGAGAATGCACCACCGTTCAACTTCGGGCCAACGGCGATGGCGCCTTTTGCTGTTCCATGCACGGTCAGTGCTGCTACGGCGGCCACATTCGCATCGAGCAGCCTCTCCTGAACATCCGGATCATCGGCTATCCCGGCAACGCGCAGTGTCGACGTGATGCCCAAGACGTCCGGAGCAACATTGGCAAATGAGGGTGTGTCGGTGCGATTGACAAGTATCGTCTGTCCGTTCAGTGGCTCGCGCAGGTACAGCGCGAAGCTGCTGATCATGAGTTGTCCCATGAGTCTGTATGAAAGCGTACGAAAGATCGTCGCAACGTCGGTCATGCCGGAAAAATCACGGGCACTCTCGAACAGCGTCGTCACCAGCAAGTTGCGTCGTTGCAGCTCCTGCGTCGTGGCAAGCAGCGATTGCACCATCTGGGCATTATGCAGCGATGTGGCCGTGATGGACTGAACCAGTCCCATGTAGGTTCGCACATCTTCCGAGGTATCCGAGCCATCGATCGTCGGACCAAAACAAAGCATGGCCACCGTTGCCCCCCGCACCATCAGCGGCACGATCCAGTAGATGCCGGCAGCATGCAGGGCGGCCGTATCATCGTAGGCCGAGGTGTAGCGAATGCCCAGGCTTTCAAAACGGCCGAATCGCATCGATGCAATGCCTTTGGCATGCGTCACCACCCATCCGTCCTGATCCGGCTGAAGGACGCAGGCCCGCAGGATCTTGAGCTTGCCCATCACCGACAGGACGGCCGCATTCAGCAGGCGTTCTTCGGAATCAGACTCTGCCAAACGGGTGCTCAGGTCAAGCAACGACGACAGCTGAATGGTCGCCGGTATCAACGGCAATCCGCGATGGTGCAGGTCGGACATTCTTCAATATACGACAGCGGAAAAGGGGCACTGAAAAACCGTAGTTTTGCGTCTTCGTCAACGCTGTCCCGGTTGTTCATGCATCGACTCCTACGTCTTGCTCTTGTGCTGTCCGCTGTGCTTTGCACTGTGGAAGCTCATGCCCAGGGTGTTACCACCGGCTCGCTCGCCGGCCGCATCCAGCGTCTAGAGAACGGCAAGCCGGTCGCCCTCGGCGGAGCCACCGTCAAGGCCGTCCATCAGCCTACCGGTGCGGTCTACGGTGCCATCGCCCGACCAAATGGCGCCTACACGATCAAGGGTATGCGCACCGGAGGCCCGTACACGGTAACGGCCAGCTATATCGGCTATCAAACCAGTAGCCGCACTGGCATTACGGTTCGCTTGGGCGAGACCTCTTCGGCCGACTTCCTGCTCGAAGAGTCGTCGTCGACCACCCAAGACGTGATCGTGAGGGCAACCGAAGACCCTGCCTTCGACCGGTCGAAGACCGGCTCAGGCACCGTGGTGACGGATCAGATGATCTCGGCCGCTCCAACGATCAATCGAAGCATCTCCGATGTCGCACGTCTGAACCCCTATGCCAACCAAGTGCAAACCGCAGGCAGCGACGGCCTGCAAGGCGTGTCTATCGGCGGCGTCAACTCCCGCTTCAACAACTTTCAGGTCGACGGTGCCGTGGCAAACGATCTGTTCTCGCTGTCAACTGCCGGCACCGCGGGTGGACAGGCCAACGCCAACCCGATCTCGCTTGACGCCATCGAGGAACTGAAGGTCAACGTCTCTCCCTACGACATCCGCCAGAGCGGCTTCACCGGCGGTCTGATCAACGCCGTCACACGTGGCGGCACCAACACATGGACGGGTTCGGCATTCCTGTACGGACGTAATCAGGACTTCGTTGGAGCAAGTCCCGACGCCAATCGTCGCCCCTTTGACGAGTTCTCTGACATCCAGCTGGGCGGGCGCGTGGGTGGCCCGATCGTCAAGAACACGCTCTTGTTTCACCTGACGGCCGAGACTCGCCAACGACGTACGCCGATCGAAGTTGGACTGAACGATCCGCGCGCACTGAACAACTTCCCTGCGTCATCGTCGGTGATGGACGAGATCATCCGTGTGGCACAAGATCGATGGGGCTATGAAGCCGGAACGTGGACGCCATTCATCGTGCGGAACAATACGGTCAACCTGATCGGCCGCCTCGACTGGAACATCAATGAACAGCATAAGATCCAGTTGCGGCATAACTTCACCTATGCCCTGCAAGACCGCAACGTGCAGCGTACCGCCGTGAACTTCTCGCTCAGCAGTCAGGCAAACGAGTTCACGAGCTTCAACAACCAGACGGTGCTGCAGTGGAATGGTATCCTTGGCGACAATCTGTCGAATGAGATGCGCGTATCCTTCACGCGCACCACAGACGAGCGTGTGCTAGGTATCGATCCATTCCCACAGGTCCGCATTCAGGTTGGTTCCGGTATCAACGTCGTGCTTGGACCCGAGCGCTCATCGCAGGCCAACGCACTCGATCAGACTCAGCTGGCAATCACGGATGACCTGACGTGGTTCGTGGGCGATCACAACATCACGGTCGGCACGCACAACGAGTTCAATTGGTTCGACAACCTGTTCATTCAGGACTTTTATGGTACGTACCAATTCCCGAGCATTGAGGCGTTCCGCGATGGCACGCCGAATCAGTACCAGGTATCATGGGCCAACGAGACCGTCACCGGAGGCAATGCGCGTCCGCGGACAACATGGAGCATGATGCAGCTTGGGCTGTATGCCATGGACGAGTGGCAGGTTTCGGAGTCGCTGCGCATCGTCGGAGGCTTGCGCGTCGACGCACCGATCTTCACAACGACGCCGTATGAGAACCCGGTGTTTGCATCTCGCTTTCCCGGACGTTCCACCAGCGAGGTCCCCCAGCTTGCCATGCTGTACTCGCCTCGACTTGGATTCAATTGGGACATCTCCGGCGATCGGACTACGCAACTGCGCGGCGGCACGGGACTGTTCACCGGCCGCGTTGCTGCCGTATGGCTTTCGAACCAGTATGGCAACACCGGCATGGACGTCTTCCGTGTGGCCGTCGGCAGCAATAATTCGCAGAACGTCATCAACGGTCTGGATGGAAATCCGCTGCAGTTCGATCTGCGAGGCAACCGCCCACCACGTCCCGGCGACTCGCTGTTCCCGGGGTCGGTTGCGACATCGGCCATCAACATCACCGATAAGAACTTTCGTATGCCGCAGGTTTGGCGCTCCACGTTTGGTGTCGACCAACGCCTTGCCGACGGGTTGACCCTCTCGGTCGAGGCGATGTACGGCGCCTTCCTCAACACGGTCGATTACGCCAATATCAACCTGAAGTCATCCGGCATGAGCGTATCGCCGATCGATGGACGCCCGATGTATGCAGGTGAGAACGGCGACTCGCTTGTTGCCCGCGAATTCACACAGGTGCTGCTGCTACGCAGTCGCGATGAAGGCTATCAGTACTCTGTGTCGGGTTCAATCAATCTTGCCGACAACAACCGCTGGTTGCCGGGCCTTGGCGCAATGCTGACCTATACGTACGGTCATACGTATGACCTGAACAGTGGCCAGGCGGCGACGGCACTGTCACAGTGGAACGGCACAGATGCCATCGACCCGAACAATGCCACGATCGGACGCTCCAACTTCGATGTCCCTCATCGCGTTGTGTTCAATGCCAGCTATCGGCATGTATGGTCTCCAGGCTATACCACAACCGTTACACTGTTCTATGCAGGTTCGAGCGGACGTCCGTATTCACTTTCCTACATCCAGGACTATAACGGTGACAATGCATTAGGGGGCAATGACCTGATCTATGTGCCGCGCGCCGAGGATTACAACACGAAGGTCGTGATCGTGCCACCATCCGGCACTGACCTGCGCACGCCCGATCAGGTATGGACGCAGATCATGGAGCTGATCGACAACAACCCGGTGCTCAAGGAGTATCAAGGCCAGATCCTTCCGCGCAATGCGCTGCGAGAGCCGTGGGTACACCAGCTTGACCTGCGCTTCATTCAGCGTCTACCCAGCGTTGGCAAGCAGTCGGTCGACATTTCACTCGACATTCAAAATCTGCTGAACCTGCTCAATCCCGAATGGGGTCTGCAGCGATTCGTCAACTTCCAAAGCTTCAACCTGTTCGGCCTTGGGCTGATCGGCGGCAAGCCCTTCGACGATCAAGGGCGACTGCGTATGACCTACACGGAGCCGGTGACAAATGGCCGGCCAGGCATCTACTTCACGGACAACTTCTTCTCACGTTGGCGCATGCAGCTTGGCGTGCGGTACAATTTCTGAGGTGCCGTATGAACCTGCATTCTTTCCGCCTGCTCATCGCTCTTGCCCTTGCAGCCACGCTGTCGGCCTGTAATGAATCCGTGCTGGATTTCCCTGTCCCGACGCCTGCAAAGGTTCGGATCGTCAATACGTCGCGTGATGCCGACACGCTAGGTGTGGTGATCGATTCCACGATCAAGCTTGCCGTAGCCCGTGGTGCCGTCTCGGCAGCGGCTGACGTGAGTGCCGGCCGGCCGATCACGTTCATCGTAACGTATCAAGGTGTCCAGATCGGCCGTGATACAGCCCGCTACACGTTGGGTGCGAATGGCTCCATGGTGCTGTTTGCCCGCGGCTCGAAACAAAAGCTGCTGTCCTTCAACTCGCCCGTACAAGACACGACTCTTGCCGCAGACGAGCCAAATGCATTTGTCAAATTCACCAATGCCTGCGAGTATGACTTCGTCGAAGCAGGCGGCTTGGTCGAATTGTTCACGGGTACGGGCGACAGAGTGTTCAAGGAACAGTATCCGCCCGACATTACCTCGCCGCATTGGTCACGCGTTGCCCCGGGCACGTACACTTTCGTTCTTCGCGAGGCCGGAACCACGCGTGAGCTTGCCCGTATTGACAACGTCACACTTGCCGCCGGGAAGTCGTACATGATCTTCTGCTACGATAGAAATCCACCGGCGCTTGACGATATTGGACTCTCGATCTTCTGACAACTCTCCCCCATACCAGGATCATCTCATGTCGATTCGCCCCACCTGCATGCTCCTTGCTGCCGCTGTCATGGCTTCGGTTTCGCTGCATGCACAAGACCCCACTCCGCTGGCAACGGCCCGTCAGCAGGCCTTCGGCACCAAGGTCACCAAGGTTGCCGGTCGTGTGACGGCAGGTGCCTCACTGTTCCGCAACACGGCCTTCCTTCAGGATGCTTCCGCCGGTATCGCCGTCTTTAACCGTTCGCTTCGCGAAGGCGTTCGTGTTGGCGACAGCGTGATCATCGAGAACGCAAACCTTACAGAGTTCGGCCAGACCAGCGGACAGCCCGGAACGGGCCTTACGCAACTTACCGGCGACTCGATCCGCTTCACGGTCGTGCCCGGCGAACGCCGTGAGCCGCAGCCCCGCACAGTGGCCATTCCACGCGTCTCGGGTCCGTCCGGCGAAGAGTACGAAGGGCAGCTTGTCCGCCTGCGGAACATCCGTTTCGTTCAGAAGGGCCTGTTCCAAGGCGAGACGACATATCAGATCACCGATGCCTTCGGCAACGATGTGGATGTCCGCCTTGACGGCGGCACCGAGATCGCCATCAACAACCTGCCCATCCCCGAGGGCGACATCGATCTGATCGGTCTGGTAAGCCAGTTCCGCGGTAGCTATCAGATCCAGCCTCGCTTCGCAACTGATATCGGCCTTCCGCCGCTCGAAAAAGACACTGTTGCCCGCGTGAACACGCTCGACGTCACGACGTGGAACCTTGAGTGGCTAGGCAGCACGGATACTGCCCGCGGACCAAGCGACAAGGACCGCCAGTTCCGAAGTATCCGCCAGGTCATGGACTCGATCCGCGCCGACATGTATGGAGTGCAGGAAATACTTACTGCCGAAGCTCTTTCGAGAATCTCCGACTCGCTCGCGGGCTCCTATTCGTCCGTCTTTGCTGCCGACGTTCCTTCCGATCAAAAGATGGGATGGATCTATAATCGCGATGTCGTCACCCCTGTGTCGACCGGACTTGCCGTCTGCGGCGCCGGCGATGCATGGGCCGGAGGCCGATTCCCCTTCCGCATGACCTTCGATACAAAGGTTGGGTCCGAAACCGTCCGCATGGTAGCCTTCGTGATCCACGCCAAAGCGTCGACCGATACGGTCAATCCTAAAAATGATTACGATCGGCGCAAGAACGACGGCGAGGTATTCTACAATTACCTGACCGAGTTCTACAAGGATTCGAATGTCGTCATCATTGGCGACTTCAACGACGACATGACGACGTCCGTGATCGACTCGACGCTGGTTACGCCGTGGACGGCATTCACCGAAGACAAGACGAACTTCAGCGTGCTGACCCTTCCGTTGAGCGAGCGTGGCCTTGTGTCGTTCGTCGGATTCAACCGTGCCTTCCTCGACCACATCATCGTTTCGGATGAAGTGTCACCGCTCGTTCACCGTACCTACATCGAAGCTCCCCAAGCCTACATGTCGTCATACGGCAGCACAGTATCGGACCACCTGCCGGTGACCGTTCGCATACGTACGAATGGCGCACCGACATCCGTCGACGAAGATGCTGTTGCCGATCAGCCGACCATGCGTATCGCTCCCAATCCAATGACGGCAGGGGGCATCGTGGAACTCAATGTTGCATCGGCGGCACACCTGCGGGTTGACATTGTCGACGTGATGGGACGCACGATTCAGACCCTGACCGACGAACAGGCTGCGGCTTCGACGCGCATTCTGCCGATCGATGCGGCTGGTCTTGCCTCCGGTTCCTACCTGCTTCGCGTTGCTCTTGACGGCGCCGTCACAACGTCGACCTTTGTAGTGAACCGCTAAGTCCTATTCGCTGGAACTTGCCATTGTTGCGGCGGCCGTTAGAACCACGGCCGCCGTTTCTGTTCGTAGCCGATGCTCACCGATGCGCCATGCACGAGGCGTGCGCACGTCGATCCGTGCACGTTCATCGTCGGTGAAGCCGCCTTCGGGCCCAACCATCAGCAACAGCGGTCCGCTTACTGCAGAAGGTTGTTCGCCATGTTGGTCACCAACGACCACCGTGGCCGTTTCAAACATGTCCAGACAGGCCTGCACGGATATCGGCCCCACAAGCTCGGGCGTCCAGGCGCGGCCGCACTGCAACATTGCCGCCTCGGCCTTCTGTTGCAATCGATCGAGGCGAATGCTCTGCCGTTGCGAGCGCTGGCATTCCAGCAGCACGATACGGCGAGCACCGAGTTCGGTGCATTTCTCGAGCGCAAACTCCAGACGGTCCCTATTGTCAGGCACGCCAATTGCGATCGTGATGTCTGCCGGCAGCATCTCGTGACGTATGCTCATCACACGAACGGTACAAGATCCTTTGGCCGAGGCCGTAACCACACATTGTGCAACCGTACCGCGCCCATCAAGTAATCCCACCGATTCACCCGGTCGAAGACGTAATGCCGCAGCATGACGCAGCGTCTCGCCCGTAAAGGCGATCTCGCGATGAAGTTCCGGTATACCGTCAATTCGCAGCCAATCCATGCCCCCAAAATGCCGTATTTTTCGACGATTCAACTACTCACAGCTGCTGCCATGACCTACGAATGTATCGAATGCTATCAACCGATGCCGGGTGTAGGAGCCATCCGATTGAACCGTCCGTCGGTACTGAACGCGCTGAGTCTGCGCACCATGATCGAGCTGGTGCATGCCTTTGAAGCCTATGATGCCGACGCCTCGGTCCGATGCATCGTCCTGCATGGCAACGACAAGGCCTTTGCCGCCGGTGCCGACATCACCGAGATGTCGGATGCCGATGCCGTGACCATGCTCGAGCGCGACCAGTTTGCTCGCTGGGAGCGGATCCGCCAGACGAAGACGCCCGTGATCGCCGCCGTCAGCGGCTTTGCCCTTGGCGGAGGCTGCGAATTGGCCATGCTGTGCGACATGATCGTCGCCTCGGAAA
>VFFB01000169.1 GCA_018882585.1 Candidatus Kapaibacterium sp. | reverse complement strand
GGTCGACTGATAGCGCTTTGGCAGTACCCTATCCAGCTCCGACAGACTGGAACCCGCTTTGGCAAGCATCTCCAGGAGCTGACAGGCCGTGAACATGCCATCCGAGGCGAACAGGAACTTCGGAAAGATGAAGCCCCCGCGGGTACCTCCAACGAAGGCCACACGCTCGTCCTTGGTGGCTTCCATCATTGCCCCGTGGGAATTCCTGATCCGCACGACATTGACGTCATAGCCTTCGACGATCTCGTCGATCTCGGCCGTTGCGTGCACCGGCACGGCGATGGTGTATGGTTCCATGTGACGGTGCGTGTCCAGGAACAGCTTTGTCATGATGGTGAGCAACCGCAGCGACGTGTACCAGATGCCACGTTCATCGACGATGGCGATCTTCTCGGCACCGGGATCGATCTTGATGCCGATCTCATAGCCGAGCGAACGCATGATCGTTGCACTCTCGTCAAGGACGGCCGGAAGCGGGTCGGCAAAGTGCGCTGCGTCTACATAGCTGTTCATCGACAGGACTCGGCAGTTGAGCTCACCAAGAATGTTGGGCAGCACCGTTGCCGCCAAACCATGCGAGTAGTCAGCAAGGAGTTTGTAGTTCCGTCGGCGGATGAGGTCGACGTCGACCATGCCCAGGACCTGCCGCACGTAGGTCTCGACGGACCGCTCCGGGAAATGCAGAGCGCCGACACGGTCGTGGCTGACACGTCGGATGTCTTCGCCGTAGAAGTACCGCTCGATGCTCTTCGTCATGGACAACGGAATGTCCCGCCCGTCCTTGCCGAACAGGATGATGTCGGTCTCGTTCGGATTGCGCGGCGAGCGCCGGATGTGAAAGCCCGCAGTATATCGTCCAGACAACATTTCCTGACGCGTCTGCGGGATCGACGTGGTCTGCAGGTCGGCGATCGTCGCACCCACGCTCATCAGTCCGGCCGTGATCGATCGCTTCATGATGCGTGATACCGGATCGTCATCTCGTGATGCTACAAGCATCATGGTGCCGCCAACGGCCATGCCCAAGGCAGCGCCAAGCTTGGCGCCAAACTCAGGATTCATGTCAATGTTGGCTATGCCCGTGATTCGGGCATCGGCAAACAGGTCTTTCGACCAGCGTTCTTCTTGCACGAGCGACCTCGTAAGCGTTGCGTGTTCCTCGACATGTTTTCTTGGCCACAGCTTGATGTTCGACACCAGCGTGGCGTGATCACCGATGCGACACCCTTCGGCAACGAAGACGTTCTCGCGTACGGTTACACCGTCGCCGATCCGAACGCCATTGCAGATGACATCTGACGTGAGGCTGGCACCGGCACCGATGGCCACGTCGCTCCACACGACGGTGTCTCGCACAGTTGCTCCGCGGCCGATGCTCACATTGTCGCCGATGGCGCAGTTACGCAGCGTTGCATCTGCTCCGATAACGACGTTTCGGCCGATGACCACACGCCCTTCCAGTTGTGCCGACGGCGCAAGGTCAAGACCGGGCTGACAGAATGAAGAGTCGCAGGGCTCACCCGGAATCTGCACCGATACACGCCCTGCAAGCACGTCGGCATGTGCCAGTTGATACTCGGTGAGATTGCCGATGTCTTTCCAGTATCCATCGGCGATGTACCCGAACAGCGGAAGCCCCTTCCGTAGCATGAGCGGATAGAGATCCTTCGAAAAGTCGAACTCCGTGCCCGGCGGAATAAGATCAAGCACCTCGGGTTCGAGAATGTAGATGCCCGTGTTGATCGTATCCGAGAAGACCTCGCCCCAGGACGGCTTCTCAAGGAAGCGCGTGATACGTCCGTCGGCATCGGTCATCACGATACCGTACTGCAGCGGCTGTGGAACCCTGGTCAGCAGAATGGTAGCCATTGCCCCTTTCGCCTCGTGAAAGGCTAGGGCTGCCGAAATGTCGAAGTCGGTGAGAACATCACCCGAAATGATGATGAACCGCTCTGCGAGCATCGATTGGGCGTTTTTGACCGCACCGGCCGTACCGAAGTCAGCCTGAGCGGTGATGTATGACATCGAGATGTCGAAGTCCGCCCCATCACCGAAGTACGACGTGATCTGTTCGGGCTGGTAATAGAGCACCGATACCACGTCGTGAATGCCATGTTGCTTGAGCAGCTCGACGATATGGCCCATCATCGGACGGTTGACGAGCGGCACCATGGGCTTCGGAATCGACATCGTCAGCGGTCGCAGACGCGTGCCAAATCCGCCCGCCATGATGACTGCCTTGCGCATGCGCTCTCCGAAGGATCGTGGATATGAGCTAGGGCTTTTGGAAGCGAAAAAAAATACGCGTTTTCTGTAGAACCAACGACGGTGAAACCACCGCAGCAGACGCAGGTTTCAGGCGTTATCGGATCAGGTTGACGCTATAGACCCTACCGCCCGAGAGGGAAAGTTTTGCGGCATTGACTGAACGATAACCGGTTTCGCTGGATGTTCCAAAGCCGATGTAACGAAGCCCTACGGTTGAGTCTTGTCGCCAAAGGTCGCGATAGGTTGCTACCGTCGTCACCAAGCGGTCGCGAAGGGCTTCGTCCGTTGCTATCAACGTTACTCGCTGTGGTTCGGACAAGCGCCAGACGTATGGCTTGGAACCAGATGCACATGTCTGTAGGAGCGTGTCGGGAAGCATCAGCAGGAAGTTCTCGTCTTCGAGCATTCCACTGCGTAACGGCTGCATGACGCATGACGCAAAGGCATCATCATCAAGGCGCGCGGCATTGCGCACAAGCGCCGTGAAAGCATCGTCCGTCAGGTTCACAATACCGCTCTTCGGTAAGGAGTCAACGTAGGCTTCGAATTCGTCGAGCGACCTAAATGACGGGCGCTGTGCCGAGCCGCAACCTGAGAACAGCATCATGCAGGAAGCGGCAAATCCGGCAGTGATCGTAAAGAGATATCTGGAATTCATGGTCATGGTCGATGCTCGTGTCACGAGAACGATGTGTAAGGAGAGGTGGTTATTCTTCGTCGGTACGCAGACTTTCAAGCACAGACATATCCTCGAGCGTCGTCACGTCACCGCGGACGGTTCCGCCTGCTACAAGTTCTCGAAGCAAGCGTCGCATGATCTTGCCCGAGCGCGTCTTTGGCAGCGCCTCGGTGAAACGAACCTCGTCCGGCTTTGCAATGTGGCCTATCTCACGGCCTACGTGCAGCCGCAGCTGCTCGGCCAACTTGGGAAGGTCACTCCGGTCGGTACTGGCCTTGAGGCTTACAAAGGCGACCAGTGCATTGCCCTTGACGTCGTCGGGCCGTGCCACGACGGCAGCCTCGGCCACGGCTGCGTGCGCAACCAAGGCACTTTCGATCTCGGCCGTTCCAAGGCGGTGACCAGAGACGTTCACCACGTCGTCAACGCGACCGATGATCCAGATGTTGCCTTCTGCATCTCTGCGGGCACCATCGCCCGTGAAGTACCAGCCCTGCCGTGCCGCCGTCGGCGGAAACTCGCTCCAATAGGTCGAGCGATATCGTGCGTCATCGCCAAAGACGGTACGCAGCATCGACGGCCACGGATGCGTGACGACAAGGAATCCACCCTGGTTGGGCTTGCAGCGCTTTCCGTCCTTGGTCACGACGTCGGCCAGAATACCCGGCAGCGGGCGTGTTGCCGTTCCAGGCTTGGCATGCGTCACACCCGGCACCGGGGCGATCATGATGCCGCCCGTTTCGGTCTGCCACCACGTATCGACGATCGGACATCGCTTGCCGCCGATGATGGTGTGATACCACATCCACGCCTCGGGGTTGATGGGCTCGCCCACGGTTCCAAGCAGCCGCAACGAGGTAAGGTCGTGCCTGCGCGGCCATTGTTCGCCGGATTTCATGAATGCTCTGATAGCCGTTGGCGCCGTGTACAGGATGCTTACCCGATGCCGTTCGATCAGATCCCAGATTCGATCAGGCTCGGGCCAGTTCAATGCCCCCTCATACATCAGGAC
>VFFB01000049.1 GCA_018882585.1 Candidatus Kapaibacterium sp. | reverse complement strand
CGATCTCGGCGTGCGCATCCGTACTGGTCGTGATAACGACGGCGTTGACGGCATCAAGCTTCAGGGCATCGTCGACGCTTCGTCCCACATGGCCTACACCGTAACGCTCGGCCAGGATGCGCGCTTTCGACACAGACTTGTCGCAGATCGACACGATCTTGACGTTGGCCAGCTTGGAAAGGATCGGAAGATGGATGTTCTGGGCAATGTTACCTGCACCGACGAGAGCAACGCCAAGAGAGGACATCGAGGTATGCGTGTAGTAGTTGGTAGGCCTGGCTGCTTATGATGCAAAGATACCCAGCGAACGCAGGCCGTCGATGACGGCATCGACGGTGATTTCCTGCATGCAGGCAAAATGTCCCTTCGGACAGGACGGTCGGCCGATATGTGTACATGGTCGACATGCCACGGAATGCTCTACGATCACATGCCTTGTTCCATAGGGGGCGAAGCCAAACGCCGGGACGGTCGAACCAAAGATGGCGACGATGGGACGACGGCGGGCCGCACCCAGGTGCATCACGCCGGAGTCGTTCGTTACAAGGGCGTCACACGTGTCCAATACGCGCAAGGTCTGCTCGATGCTCGTTGCTCCGTCGGCCCGCTCTACCGGTGCAACCGAGGCGTTGGCAATGGCAGCACAGACGTCCGAATCCGCCGCCGATCCAAGAAGGACGGGTGTGAGACCAGCCTCCTGCCATAGTCGGTCACAGAGCTGGGCATAGCGTCCGGCAGGCCAGCGTTTGGTGGCATGCTGCGCACCCGGTGCAAGAGCGATGCGTCCTGTTGGCGCTGTGGTCCAGCCTCCGTATGCCCCCGCGGCACCCTCTTCCGGCAGCCACACCTCGGGCCCATCCACGTCGAGTGCCAGTGGCAGATGGTCGACGCATGACCGATAGCGAGACACGACCGACGTGACCACGTCGGGAAATCGCTTACGCCATACGAGTGCAAGTTTCTCCAGACGGTGCTTGGGCGCGAGCACCACGGTTCGACCAAGCCCCCTGCGAAGCCTCCGAGAGCGATGATTATGCTGAAGGTCGACGATAAGGTCGTATGTACCGTCGGGTACTGATGCCCGCATCTGTGCCTTTAGCGTACTATGCAGTCGATGATGAGCGCGGGGATCAACGTCCCACACATGGTGAACATGCGGATTGTTCTTCCACAGCTCGGCGCATCGCTCATGCACCATCACATCGATCACGGCGTCTGGATACGTTCTGCGCAGTTGCCGCACCAGCGGCGTCGACAGAACGACGTCGCCAAGTGACGTAAGCCGAATGATGAGGATGGACCGCATGCGTGCGAAAAAATTGGGATATTTGCCCGGTTCCACTACACAACGTTTACCATGCGATTCAGCGTAGAACAAGACGACGAACTCGTCACCTTTAGCATCAAGGAGCCGGTCCTTGACTCGACCATCGCGCCCGAGGTGAAGAGCGAGCTGCTTATCCTTTGTCAACCGAACGTCAAGGCCCTGATCGTCGACCTCACGGCCGTGCTGTTCTGCGACTCGCAGGGGCTGAGCTCACTGTTGCTTGCACACCGCCAGATGAACGAGCACGAGGGATTCGTTATCCTGGTTGGAGTACAACAACAGGTACGCAACCTGTTTACGATTTCACAGATCGAGTACCTGTTCGAGTTTCAGCCGACGACGGCCGACGCCATCGCTTGGTTGCAATCGGAATAACGATCAGTTCGGCTGCATGTCGCCCTTGGGCGGCAGCGGCAGCGAACCGGGAATGCCCATCAACGGGAAATCCTTGCGCAGCGGATAGAGCGGCTCGCCGTTGGCATCCATGAAGTCTTCCGGCATGTAGAAGCGCCGCAGGTCAGGATGTCCGTCGAAGATGATGCCGTACATATCGTACGTTTCGCGCTCGTACCAGTTCGCGCTTTCCCAGATGTCGACTGCCGTAGGCAGATGCGGGTGGTCTTCGCGGACGTGTACCTTGACGCGGACGCGGCTCAGGTTGCGCAGCGAGTACAGGAAGTAGACCACGTCGAATCGCTCGCCCGGCTTTGCCCAGTCGATGGCGGTAACGTCGACGAGTTGGTCGAACGCCGTATCGGCATGTTCCTTGAGTTCGCGCAGCACGTCGATAAGCTCTGCCGCACGCACGGTCAGCGTAAGATCTCCGTGATGTTCCGTGACGGAAACGTCGGAGGCGACGTTCTTTGCAACGTCAAGAATGGTCTGTGTCGAGAGCGCCATACTGCAACCTTTCAACGTGTTGACGAACTCTCGGCGTCGGACTTGCGGGCCGCGCGTGGAAGTGTGGCGAACACAACGTCCCAGAGCGGATTGCTGACTCCGTATGCCGAATGTCCGTCGACATAGTGATGTGTCATGTGATGCTGTTTCAAGTATCTGCCCACCCTGCCCCGAAGGTGCATGTGGTGTGTAGCGTAATGGATCGAATCATAGGCCACGTATCCAAGAATGAATCCGGCGAAGACGCCGTGGTGATACGGAGCCATGATCGATGCATAGGCTACAAAGATGAGCAAAGCTAAGGGAACGCTGACTAATAACGGCATCACTAGCCGTGTCGCGTCGCGGGGATAATCGTGGTGGACGCCATGAACAAGAAAGTGCATCCGTTTCCCGATGTCCGTTGTCGGTTCGTAGTGAAATGCCCAACGGTGCATGATGTACTCGAAGAGCGTCCACAGTACGACACCGGCAAGGACCGTGGCGAACGTTGCTGCCTTGTTGGTGATGTCGACGGCATACCATACGTTGTAGGCCACAACGGGTACGTATACCACGATCGGCGTTGCCGGGTGGATGTGCGAAAAGTATTCGAGGATGGGATTCTCGAACAGACGGACCGTTTCGTTTGAATTGGACACGACGTTCGCGCCCATATGCACACCTCAGGATAATGACAAACAAAACTACGATGCGCATGACGTACGTGTCGAGTCGCATATTTCACGTATTTCGATCAAGAGCATTCCGGGTTGCCATCGGCATCCTGTTCGTATTGTTGGGCTTAGATGTCGCGTTCCCCTTCCGTCCGGCAGTGCAGTCAGGTACGTTGATAACTGATAATGACGGGAAAACACTGACGGCGTTCCTGAGCCCCGACGAGAAATGGCGCTTTCCGATGCGCATTGCCGACGTGTCGCCGGTACTTATCAAGGCAGTTATCTTGAAAGAGGACTCCCGTTTCCGTTGGCATCCCGGCGTCGATCCGCTGGCTATTCTTCGTGCCGCCATTGCAAACGTCACGCAAGGCCGCCGCGCCTCGGGCGCATCGACCATCACCATGCAGGTTGCGCGCCTGCTGGAAACACGGCCGCGGACGCTTTGGTCGAAACTTGTCGAGGCAGTCCATGCCATGCAGCTGGAACTGCACTACTCCAAGGATGAGATCCTTGAGATGTATCTGTGGCTGGTCCCCTATGGCGGCAACGTCGAGGGGATCCGCGCGGCAAGCATGTTGTACCTGGGCACGACGCCAGACAAACTTTCTGTTGCCGAGGCTACCACCCTGCTGATCGTACCGAATCGTCCCACGTCGTTGCGCCTTGGCGGCAACGCCACGCACTTGCGTCGCGCACGCAACGCGTGGATCGACCGGCTGCTGGAGCACGACGTGATAGACCGGGCGGCCGCTGCGGCCGCCCGGTCCGAGCCGGTAGTACTGGCGCGCACGCCTACACCCCGACAGGCATGGCACCTTTCCGTGCGGCTTGCGCATCGCTTGACGCAACGTTCCGAGATCCGCACAACGATCAATGGTCTGCAGCAGCAGGCCATCGAAGCGCTCACCAAGCAACATGTCAACCGTCTGCGCATGCTTGGCATCACCAATGCAAGCGTGATCGTGGTAGAGAATGCCACGCGCAGCGTGGTTGCCTACGTGGGCAGTGCCAACCCCGCTGATGTTGTCAGCAGCGGCCAGGTCGACGGCGTGCAGGCGGTCCGTTCGCCCGGCAGCACGCTGAAGCCCTTCATCTATGCGGCTGCGGTAGACCGCGGCCTGATGACGCCGCGCACAATGGTCGAAGACGTGCCGATCAACCTTGACGGTTACGCACCCGAGAACTTCGACCGGCGGTTCCTTGGGGCCATGTCGATGCAGCAGGCTCTTGCAACGTCGCGCAACGTACCCGCTGTGACAACGCTGCAGCGCCTTGGCATTGATGCATTCACGGATATACTCGGCAAAGCCCGCGTCTCGACGATCACCGGCCGGCGCCTCGGCCTGAGTCTTGCCCTTGGCGGCTGCGGCATGCGACTCGACGAGCTGACAGGCCTGTATGCTGCCTTTGCCTGCGGCGGCACCTGGAAGCCGCTGCGCTGGACCGTCGACGGCACAGTGCACGACTCGGCACAGCTGATGAGTGCCGCGGCCGCCTACATGATCTCGGAGGTGCTTACGACACCCTCGCGTCCAGACCTGCCCAATGGGTTCGACGCAAGCGCGAACCTTCCGCGCATTGCATGGAAGACGGGCACGTCATACGGACGCCGCGACGCATGGAGCATCGGCTATAACCGCCGCTACACCGTCGGTGTGTGGGTGGGCAACTTTGACGGCAGCGGCAACGAACACCTTACGGGATCGCAGTCGGCCACGCCATTGTTGTTCGATGTGTTCAATACCATCGACAGGTCCCAAGATGCACGGTGGCTAAAGCGGCCGTCGTCACTCGACACGCGCTTTGTCTGTGCCATGTCGGGCCTACCGCCGGCCGACTCCTGCACGGACCAGGTTGTGGACGCCTTCATTCCACGCGTTTCACCGGCAACGCGATGCGATCATCAGCGCGAAATGTATGTCAACCCAGATCGGTCGGTGAGCTACTGCACAATGTGTTTACCTGCAACCGGGTGGAAACGCAGCATGGAGCTGAACATGCCGCCTCCGGTGCTGTCCTACATGCGCGCGCAAGGCCTTACCTTGCGTACCCCACCGCCCCATGAACCATCATGCACAAGAGTGTTCGAGGGCGACATGCATATCACGGCACCCGTGGATGGCAAGACCTACGTGCTGGAAAAGGCTACCGAGACACAACTGCGGTGTGACGTTGTGGCACCGACGGATGCGACGATGTTATACTGGTTTATCGACGATGTCTTTGTGACGGCGACACCAAGTGGAGGCTCGATCTTCATCACGCCCGAGGCTGGCCGTCGCACCGTGGAATGTGTCGACGACCGTGGACGTCGGGCCCGCACGACGTTCACCGTGAAGTTCTGGTAGCGTCAGATGATGCCGATGGCCAGATGCATGTCGTGACCATAATCGGTGAAGATCTCTTCACCCGGACGGATGGTTTTGAGAGCTACGATCCAGACCTTGACGTCGTCGCTTTCGTAGCGCGCATTCGGTCCACGCTTGCCCGACCCATGGTAGTCGCAGGCATAGCGGGCCACGCTGCTGGACGTCTTAGCCGCATCGATCACCGTATCGGCATTGACCTCGATACCGTATGAGCCAAGTCCATCCTGCGCGTACTTCGCATCATAGTCTTCGATCGACATGCGTTGGCCGGTATACTCGACGATATGCTCACCCTTCTTGAAGGTGCGAACGGCATACAGTCCAAGACCGGCATTGGGCACACGACTCTTGGCTACGCGCAGTCCTAGGACCTCTGCCGTATGCTTACCGCAGTATGGATGCGTGATCGTGGTATTCTTTGCGCAGCGCCCTCGCGGGCCAACATGTGCACAACGTGCAGTTACGCGTATGGAGTGTCGTTTCATGTGGCAAAGATACTGTCTGCTCACAGCTCCCAGTCAACACCGAGATAGATCGTCCGCGGCGACCCCGCAAAGAACTCGATGCCATTGCCACCTGCTGCGTAGACGGTATCAAAGAGGTTCTGCACCTGCAGACGGTATCGCATGCCAGTGACGAACACCGGCGACGCGAGCCGACACCATGCGTTGAGGTTGACCACGGTGGCGGCATCGACCGTGTTATCATAACCTGCATTGCTACCAAAGTTGTCGGTCTTGAACGCACCGATGTTCCGTACCCACGCTTCGATCATGACGTCCGGTGCCGAGGCGCGCAGACCAAGATTCACGAGGCGGTCCGGGAAGCCTGCCACCTGATTACCGGCCAGATTAATGGCACCATCGCGAGTCACAAACGCATACTCGATGATGCGATTACGGCTCAGTGTGGCATTGCCCCACAGGCTTACGGCAAACTCGCCGGAGCGCCACAGTTCTGCAGCTGCCTGCAGTTCGATACCAATGTGCCGAGTACGCGGCGCGTTGCCTTCGATGGGCAAGCCAAAGATGTCGCGCTGGCCATTCTTGACAAGTTCGTCGGCAAACTCCATCCAGTACCCCGTTACCGAGGCCTGCAGCGTCTTGGTAGCAAACGAGTACTGCGTCTCGACATCCAGCATGCGTTCGGGTTTCACAAGGGGCTGTGTGAAATCGTAGCGGACCTGTCCGCCTGTTGTATCGACGGCGAAGCGTGGCGTGGCTCCGTACCACGCTTCGCTTGCAGCATACAGGTTGTTGCGGCGCGGCTCGCGCGACGTGTAGGCAAGACTCACAAAGGCCGACTGTTGCTCGTCGATGTTCCAGTTCACGCCCAATCGTGGATTGGCAAAGATGTACTGGACATCGAACAGCTCGCCGCCATTGCCAACGGTGTCGCCCTTCGTTGTTAGATACGTGGTGTACACTCCACGCTGACGTTCCTGCTCGATGCCATACGTGTGCCGCACAACCTGGAGCTCGGTATTCAGCGACACGTCATCTGTCAACTGCCACATCTGGCGGGCAAACGCGCTCATGATGCCACGGGTACCGCGGTACTCATAGAACTTCGTATCGGGGTCGTAGCCTGCGGGCAGACCATTGGCAAAGCGGAGCTTACCCCAGTGCCGCGACAAGTGGTCGCGCAGCTCGATTCCACCCGTGAACTGCCCATAGGCATTCGTCCATACGATGCGCGGTATCCAGCCGACCTGAGAATTCGTCACGTTGGCACGCACGAGCGCATCGGACAACTGCGTCGAGGCATCCAGGCCGAGCATATCCGACGTTGCCCACGAGGCGTCGTAGTCAAAGAAGCCGTTGCCGGCGTAGTAGAACAGGGCTGACTTGATCTCGATGTTATCGGCAACGTTCCAATCGTTCAGGACTTCATAGTGTGGCTGTTCGAAGTTCTCGATCTCGATGCTGCGACGCGGCGTTGCATACTGCACGTTGCCTTGGGCATCGTATTCCCAATAGCTCAGGTTAGACCGGCGCTGATCGCGATCCATCACCCAGGCTTTGGGCAGACCGGTATAGGCAAGCCCGTCGGCAACGGGTCCACCAAAGACGTTGATCTGCGTACGCAGCACGCTATCGAATCGTACGGCACTTATGTGGTACGACTGCAGATCGGCCCATGACTGGTCGCGGAATCCCTGGGCATCGACCGTTGCGTAGCGTGCATACACAGCATACTTGTTGTCGATCAGGCCGGACGACACTTCGCAGGAGATTCGACTGATGTTGAATCCAGAATTCGACGACGGCATGTTCGGGGACGACCAGTCAGAGGGCAGACCCGACTGCCAGCCCAACGCGAAGCTACCTCGCACAAAGCGTTGATCGGCAAATGCGGACGTCGTCATATTCACGCTGCCGCCGATAGCGGCAGCACCGTAGTTTACCATGCCGGCGCCGCGTTGTACCTGGATGGAGTGCAGCGACGACGTCATATCGGGGAAGTTGATCCAGTAGACGTTATGATCTTCGGGGTCATTCTGCGGCACGCCGTTGATATAGACGGCGATGCGTCGTTGGTCGAAGCCGCGCATCGTCAGATTGGTATAGCCAACGCTATTGCCGTTCTCGGAATAGAACATCACTGACGGCAGTGTGGACAGCAGATCGGGGATATCGCGCGCCGTATTCCGCTCGCGCAGTTCCACGCGTGAGATATCGTTGAACACCACGGGTGTTTGCCGTTCGGTAGCGCGCAGGCTTGTCACCGAGATTGACGGTGCGGTATACGTTCGTACCGAGTCGGCCTTCTGGCGGGCGGACAGCACGGTGGTATCTGCCGGCTGTGCTGTGGCGATGCCGAGCATCGCAAGGAGCGTGAGTGACATGGACGGTAGGACTGTTGTGAAACATCGTACACGTCCGTCGGAGGAATTGATCTATTGATCGCCGTTTCCCTACGCCGGTACAACCCGGATCAGGTTCGAAGAGTGTGATCTCAGCCGCCCTTTGCGGCACCTCTAACGGAACAGTGCGAATATACGATGTGCGGTGGCATGGACGCACGAACAATGGCCATTGACGAAACGCCGACGAACGAGACGGCGTCTCGCCCCTGCACGCGTCTCAACTCCAAATGGGAATTGTCCTATATTGATACTGTGGGAACATCAAGGGAGAAGTAATGACAGCGCAATGGTGGTCTTCCTTGCGTCAGCGCGTGGATGCTGATGCGGCGCATGCGATGGAAGCGATGTTCTGTGATGCTGGAGATCGCGATCGCATACGTCATCTGCGCGACATCGATGCACTGGATGAACCAGCTTTCCAAACAGCGTTTGCCGGACTTCCTCACGGTGCGCAGGAGCTCATTTCCCGCAGCGACCTGCCGCCATTCCTCGCTGAAATGCCAGGTCTGCACGAGGCACAGAAACGCGCTTGTACGGTCTTTCGCGAACAGTCTCTTGCCTTTATCATCGCGCTGCTGTGCAAGTCCCTACCTGAGTGTTATGCTGGGGCACGCGGCGCCAAGGTCTTGGCCCGAACGGGCGCACTGGGAGAGCCACGCCGCGACCGTAAGGGGCTCGACGACACCATGGTCCGCCGTGTGATGGAGACATCCGTCTTTGTGCAAAATGTGATGAGCTGGGACATGTGGACGGCACCGAACACGCCGGCCATCCGAACTGTTCAGAAGATCCGGCTCTTCCATGCCGGAGTTCGCGTGATGATCGAACGGCATGGCCAGCGCGATGGCCGGCCATGGGATTACGAGGCCGACGGAGCACCGATCAACATGCAGGATACCGTGGGCACGTTGCTTGCGTTCTCTCTGCAGGCCATTCGCGGCGTGCGAGCTCTGGGATACAGCATCTCCAGGGAAGAGGAACGCGACATACTCCTTCATTGGATCGTGATCGGACACCACCTTGGACTTGCGGAAGATGTCCTGAAGGCCGCGTGGGAACATCCCGAAGCCATGTGGGAGATGGTCTGCACCGACGAATTTGGATGGTCAGAGGAGGGAGACACGCTGACCACGGCCCTGCGGACCTTCCTGAGAGACCATGTGTTCTTCTTGCAGCATAAGCGATTCATACCCCTGATCTTCATGAAGCGTCTGATGGATGAGCGAGCGATCAGGTCTCTGCGCCTCGATAAACTGGAGCAAGCGGGCGGGCGGCTGTATGACGTCTTGTTCGGACTCGTGTTTCTCACTCATGGCCTACTCATGTTGATCCCCGTGATCGGTCCGGCCATCACTCGGTGGATGGGGTCTGAACTCATGGAGTTCACCACCAAAAGCTGGGCCGGAGCGAATCCTACCGAGATCACCCTTGAACGCGAACTTCGATCCGTTTGATATGCACGAGGTTACCTATGCAATGGTTGAATACCACCGATTACACGATCCTCGAACATGTGCTCTTCGGCACCGGGTGTTTTCTTTGGGTGATAGCCTACGGCATCCTTATCAGGAATATCATCGTCTTCAAGCGCCTTGAGATGCCCACCATTGCCGGGTGCGGCAACTTCGCGTGGGAGTTCGTGTATTCGTGGTTCATCATCACGGACATGGGTGCGCTCATGTTGTGGGGCTATCGAGCGTGGTTCTTTCTCGACATTTTCATCTGGGCAATGCTGCTGAAGTACGGACGTGAGGACACGTTTCTGCCACCTCTCCGGCGCCACTTCCCGATCTATGCCATTGCTCTGACAGTGGCATTCGGAGCTGCATATTGGCTCATGAAGCAAGCAGGATACGAAACAAGCATCGGTGCTGTTTCCGCCTACCTTCTTAACACCGTCATCAGCGTGCTGTATGTTGTAAACTTCTATAGAGTTCGTGATCGTGACCATTACTCGCTCGCCATCGCATGGTTGAAGTTCCTTGGTACGGGGCTCATCAGTCTATTCATGGTGTTGCATTATCCCGATACACACTTCATCCATCTCCTCGCCGCCATCATCACCATCTACGATGCTTGGTACGTCAGTGCCCTGCACGCGCATCGACGCGGGGTGGTCATCGCTTACGAGTCCTGATGATACCCTCCGGCTACCGAGTTCTTGAGATCCTTGTTGATGGGCCAGAACGTGGGCTCGTCCGCGGCGAGCGTCTGGTGGACGGCCTTCCAGTCATCATCATGAGTCTTCGGGCCACCGACGATTTCATCACGCGGCAACGACTGCAAAACCATCTGCGAATTGCGGCAGGCCTGCACATCCATGGCATACCACCGATCGTTGACGCCCTTGACGCTGCAGACGGGTACTTGGTCATGCACGACGTTGGTGCGTTCATGTTGTCCGATCGCCTTACCGTCGGTCCGCTCTCGCTTGACGAGTTTCTCACGGTAGCTACTGAGCTCACACGAATCGTTGCTGACCTGCACGACGCTAACATTCTCCACCGTGATATCGCCCCACAGAACATCCTTCTCGAAGCGGAAACATTGACCCCTTCCTTGATCGATCTCGGGCTGGTACTGCGATTGGATACAGACGGAACGGCAACGGTTGACAGGAGTGCCGGTGGGACTATTCAGTACGTGTCGCCTGAGCAGACGGGGCGCATGAACAGACGCATTGATGCACGCTCGGACCTCTATGCGCTGGGCGCTGTCTTCTTTACCATGTTAACCGGACGTCCACCCTTCGTCTCGGAAGACCCATCGGAGCTCATGCACGCACATATCGCGCGGAGGGCCCCTCACGTACGTGAACTATTCCCGGACGTGCCCTTCGAGGTGGATGAACTCGTGGACATTCTTCTGCGGAAAGACCCTGATGAACGCTACAGGTCAGCGCGAATCCTCTTGGATGACCTGACGTCGCTGCGCACCTCGTTCAGTGTGGGTGCGCCGTTGCCAATGCTCCGCGGTGCTGGCTCCGTGCGCCGTATAGTCATCCCGAACATTGTTGCCGGACGTGATGCCATCATTGATCGAATCGTGCCGGAGAGTGCTGCGCTTGCGTCACCGCGCATCATCATCGTGCGTGGAGAGGCCGGCATCGGTAAGTCCGCAATTCTGCGCGCAGCCGCTGAACGCGCTGCGCGACGCGGCGACCATATTGGCCGTGGCGCCTATGATCGGGTCGACCGTGGTCAACCAGCCTCCGCCGTTACCGCCGCGCTGATGGAATCATCGTTCTTCCTTAACACCTTCGAAGGTGAACAACAGCACCAATGGCGCGAGCACATCAGCGATCGACTGCGGGGCGTCGAAGCGATCGTGGCCGCGAACCTACCCCATCTGCGACCCTATCTTGATGACATAGGCCCCCTTCCGGAGCTGGCCCCGCGTGAGGCCCAAGTTCGCAGCCTGCGGGCCATGGAGCTTCTTGCCGCTGCGATCGCACCAACGCATGCCCCCATGCTTCTCGTGCTGGAAGACGTACAGTGGGCAGATACCTTCTCGATAGATCTCATCGAGAGGGTCGTACAGGCATCGCGTGACCATGCATTGTCGTTCCTTTGCAGCGTGCGGGACGGCGAGGCGACGAGCGATTCAATCGTGGATTCACTCATTGCATTCGGAACTAGCTGTGATGTGCCTACCGATGTGGTCGTGGTTCCGGCCTTGGATGCAGCGGCAGTCTCCGATGTGCTTGCGACGGCGCTTCGAACGCGGCCGGCCGGACTCGAACAGGCGGCGTTGTTGCTTCATCGTGCAACGCGGGGGAATGCCCTGGCGGTGCGCGAGACCATCCGTCACTGTGGAACTTCAGGCACGATACGGTTCGATCCTGCAGCCTCGCAATGGGTCTTCGATTTTGAGTCCATGGCGCGGCTCGTACTTGCAGGGTCCTCAAGCGACTATCTGACCGAATATGTGCGTGGCCTATCCGATGAAATGCGGTCTACGCTTTTGGTGGCCGTCTGTCTCGGCACGTCGTTCGTGATCGAAGATCTTGCCGAGGCACGTGATCTGCCCGCCGATGTAGTCACGGATCATTGTACCGTCTTGGCCAACGAAGGTCTGCTGTATCACCGCGACGACGGAACGTATCACGTTATGCATGACGGGGCGGTGGATGCAGCCCGTGACGGCATCGATGGGCAGGAACTTGCCACGATCCACCGTCGCATCGCCGACAACATCGCTGCGCGCGCAGCAGAGCGTGGTGAAGAGTTTAGGATCTTCGAACTTGTTCACCATGGCAATGCCGCGCTATCACTTCTGAAGAACGATGCTGAACGAATACGCCTCGCCGAACATAATCTCCTAGCGGCTCGGGTAAGCCGACGGAGTGCTGCATTTGCCGCTTGTGCACAGTATGCGACGATGACCCTCGGACTGTTAACAGCTTGCCGTGACGGCAATCGACTGGCCCGCCACGAGGCCACTCTCCTGCTTGCTGAATGCAAGGGCATCCTGGGTGATGTAGATGGGGCGCGCACATTACTGTATGAGTCCGTCCGAGTGACGGACGACCCGCTGCATCGCGCCGACCTGTTCGGCGCTCGAATGGATCTCGAGACCGTTGTCGGCGATATGCCTACGGCCTTCCGCAATGGTGTATTCGCGCTTCGCGAGTTGGGCATCGAACTTCCTCCGTCGCCAACAAATCTTCACGTTCTCCGATCGTTTGTCCGTGCACGCTTTGCTCTTCGCGGTCGGCGTGCTGACGACCTCGTCAATCATGCCACACTGCGCGATGAGCGTGCGCGTCGAGCGATGCGTATCCTCGACGGGATCTCAACCAGCGCGTATTACGAATCCACGCTCATGATCGCAGTCGCCGGTCTTGAGCGTGCACGCCTTGCATTTTCGCATGGTCTCGATGATGAGTCTATCGACGCCGTGGCATTCTACGCCATGACCCTCACACTTGTGGGCATGAAGCGTCAGGGGGCTCGTTTTGCCGACATCGCCGAACATCTCGCCGAACGCGGCTCACACCCACGTACGCATGGGATGGCATTGTTCGTGCTTGGCGCCACAACCACGATCTGGACGCGTCCGGCTGCGGACACCCTGGCCATTATCCAACGTGCCTTTGAAGCGTCGGTACGTGCATCGGACGGGACGTACGCTGGCTATGCAATGGGGCATGAAGTACAGGATCTGCTCTTTCAGGGACGCACTATGGCCGAGATCCTGTCATCCCTCGAACAACGATGGCAGGTTGTCCGCAATCTCTTCCCATCCGACAAGGAACCGCCCCTTATCGTGAGCCTTTTCTACACACAGGCAAAGCAGCTGGCACTCGCCTTGCGTGGTGATGTCTATCTGCATGACGACCTTGCGAGTTCGGACTTCAACCCCCGACAGCATGTGGATGCGCTCACATCGAGCCGGAACGCTGCCGGGCTTAGCGAGTGGTACTGGAAGCTGCTCTTGGTGAGTTTGCTCGCCGATGATGTGGAGCATGCTCGTTCGGCGAGCGACCGCCTGCGTCCATGGGAGTTCGCGACCGCCGGTCAACCATTCAGCATTGACATCACCATCCTACGCGCCATCCTTGCTGCAAAGAGCGGCGAGATGTCGACGCTTCGCAAGCATGCTGCATTCCTGCGCAAGGCCGCTGCAACCTCTGCCGCCTGCGAGTCGCGATCGTACTTCGCGAGCGGACTGGTGGCGTGGCTCTCGAACAAAACATCCGTAGCCCGAGACGCCTTTGTTCAAGGGCTCGCCATGGCGCGTGCCGAAAAGAACCTCATCCTGTCCGGTTTCATTGCCGAATGGCTCGCCATGGTGTGTGACCGTACAGGCATGCCCGAGGCCGCTCACTCCTATCGAGACTTGGCATGCTCTGCCTTCGGAGCGTTTGGTGCGACCATCGCAATTGAACGACTCCGTGGTCGCACGCCGGATCGGATGTCCGGACAGCGTGACGAGCCAACATCCATCCACCGCGATGCATCGGTGATCGACCTCGATCTGGTGCTTCGCGCCAGTGCGTCCATCACATCGGAGATTCGGCTCGAGGGGCTAATGCGCACACTGCTAACCCTAGTGCTACAGCATGCCGGTGCCCAGAGGGTGATCCTGTTCACCCGAAATGATGACGTCCTGACCGTCACCGCTGAGGCTGATGCCGATGGTCGGATGGCACTTGGTAAAGAGGTCAATCTCTCCACACCGCTTGTACAAACCGCCCTTGACGATGCGATGCGTACGAACGAACCTTTGATCATCGAGGATGCCGGAACATCAGACACGTACGGACATGACCCGGACGTTGCGCACCGATCCGTGCGCTCCGTCATGGTGCTGCCGATTGCCCATAGCGGCATTCCACTAGGCGCGTTATACCTCGAGAACAACCTGACGTCGAATGCCTTCACGACCGAACGCGTGAGTGTGATCCGTCTGCTCATCGGTCATGTGGCCGTAGCTCTGGAAAATGCCCGACTCTATGATGCACAGCAGCGTCTGCTGGAAGCCATGGCCCATTTCGTTCCTGTAGAGTTTCTGCATCACCTTGGTGAGCGGTCCATCGTTGACATCACCTCGGGTATGGCCGTGCGGCTGCCTATGACGGTGTTGTTCGCCGACATCCGTCGGTTCACAACGATCTCAGAAGCGTTGTCGGCCGATGCCACATTCTCCTTCCTGAACACCTACCTGCGCCTTGTCGAGCCCATCATCCGTGCTCACGGAGGTTTCATTGATAAGTACATCGGCGACGCCGTGATGGCCCTCTTCCCAGGCACACCTTCCGCCGCCGTCCATGCGGCCATAGAAATCCAACGTGCCCTTGCAGCATTCAATAACGATCGCGTGGCAGACGACCTGCCGAAGATCACGGTCGGCATCGGCATTCATCATGGCGACGTTGTCCTTGGCACCGTTGGCTCCGTCCACCGGATGGACACCACCGTTATTGGCGATACCGTCAACGTGGCCTCCCGTCTTGAAGGTCTCACAAAGGAGCGCGGCCTCGGCATTGTCATCAGTGATGAAGTGGTCCAGTCCTGTCCGGCCAACGGCATGATCTTCGAGCCAATCGGTTCGGCAGTCATTCGCGGACGCTCTCAACCCGTCCTTGCCTACGAGGTACAACACTGATGGAACTCTGGCTGATCATACTCGGAAGTGCGGTCGTTGCATTTGTTACTACCGGTGTACACGCCCTCTTCCGCAAACGGGTTCAACCATCGCCCCTTGCCGAACACAACGAGGTGACGGCAGCTGTGTACGCTACCTTTGGTGTGTTGTATGCCGTTATCCTCGGCCTGCTTGTAAGTCACGGGCAGACGCGCCGCGACCTTGTTTCCGAGGCATCCGTTCGTGAGTCTGCTTTGCTGGTCGACGTGGCGCAGTTGGCCACGGCTTTTGATTCGACGATGGCCGAATCCCTCGCACGGGCATGTCTACGATATGCTGATCATGTTCGCATGGTAGAGTGGCGACTTGGAACGATGGAAGATCATTCGCTCGCTCACCGTATCCACTTGGCGTCCATGTGGCAGATCGTGCGCTCCATCGATCCTGTCGGCCCACGTCAGGAGAGCGTCTACAGGACGTTGCTCGAACGCATGTCCGATCTCTCGTCAGAACGATATGAACGGCAGGCCGCAACCGGAGATCACATGAGCATGTTCCTGAGGGTGGTCCTTCTTATCGGCGCTGTTGTGACCGTGCTCTTCCTCTGGTTCTTCGGTATGCAGCATTACCGCATCCACCTTACCTATACGTGGCTTGTCACCTTCATGCTCGTGCTGGTCCTAGCCTTGATTTTCGCGCTTGATGACCCCATGCGTCCGGGCGTTGGCGTGGAGCCCACGGACTTTGAACGCGCGGCGAGCGAGTTACGCACAATCCTCGCGAAGTGAAGTCAAGTGTCAACCGTCTAGCCGATTCCCCAAGATATCGCACGCAATGAAGCTCAACTAGCTTACGGTCAAAGCCATGGAAGCGCTACAGCACACTCAGCAGCGCTTCGAAACATACCATCCGCGCGATTGAACCTTTTGACCTGTTGTCGGCATTCATGGCCGATGCCGAAGGCCTTGTGCGCCCTACGCTCAGGAAGCAGCACCAAGAGTGAAAAGCCTTTCGATCTGCCGTTGTGTCTCGACCGAGGCTACGTTCGTCGGATCAACCGTTATCGTCGGCAAGGTGATTTCACCGCGCTCGTGCTGGTCTCCTTCGGCGATAGCTTGCAGAAGTTCCGCACGTAGGTCACGACGCTCTTCATTCGGGCTTGCGATGTTTTCAGTCATAGCTGCACCAAGAAATGTTGGTTTAACTGGGCGAGCTGGACGAATCGTCCAACAGCGATAGAAACTCTGTTGTGCTCATGATCTCATGGCGCTGCCGGGGCAACAGGTCCTCTTGGTCGCCTTTTCGATAGACAAGATACAGAATGATTGTCGCGTTTCGTGGCACGTACTTATAGATCACCCGCAAACCGCCCCTTGCGCCGCTCCGATGCAGTCTATCGGCGAAGCGGAGCTTACGGACGCCTTGCAGACCCCGAACAACTCGGCCACGTGTCGGGTTGGTAGTCAGCATCTCGAGCAGCTCCATCAGGGATTCTTGCGTGAAGCACTGCGACAGCCTTGCATGAAACTGCCGAGAAAAGACGAACTGCATTGTGCCGATCTCCGATGTCTGCGTAGTACATCGGGTATCGTGTGATGTAGCAGAAGAAACGTGACGCGAAGGTGGCGGGCTGTGGGTTGGGAACGCAGTATGTCTTCACCGCCAAACAGAAGCAACATCCACTGCCCCTTGCACGGTGATGGGTTGTCCGTACGCCGTGGTGTGTTGTTGGCCCACAACGGGTGCTGTGGGTGTGGACACTTCCACGACGGCGACCGTCGAGCCCAGGTGGTTGG
>VFFB01000048.1 GCA_018882585.1 Candidatus Kapaibacterium sp. | reverse complement strand
GCCTGAAGCATCAGCTTGGCCTGCTGCGTGAACGCTTGACCGATGGTGCCGCACCGTCAATGAATTGAGAACAACAAACGAATAACTACATCAAGGACTGAACAATGGCTGATGTGCGCCCCGAAGAGATCAGTGCGATCCTTCGTCGACAGCTCTCCGGTTTCGAGAAAGAGACCGACGTCTATGAAGTTGGAACGGTGCTGCAGGTTGGTGACGGTGTAGCCCGCGTGTATGGCCTCGAGAAGGTCATGGCCTCGGAACTCGTTGAGTTCCCGAACGGCGTCGTCGGCATGGTGCTGAACCTCGAAGAAGACAACGTGGGTTGCGTGCTCTTCGGCGATGACCGTCTGGTGAAGGAAGGCGACCAGGTTCGCCGTACCGGCCGTATCGCTTCGGTGCCCGTTGGCGAAGGTCTTATCGGCCGCGTCGTGAATCCGCTGGGTGTGCCAATTGACGGCAAGGGCCCCATCAAGGAGTCAACGTTCTATCCGATCGAGCGCAAGGCTCTTGGCGTTATCGACCGTCAGCCCGTGACGGAACCGCTGCAGACGGGTATCAAGGCCGTTGATGCCCTGATCCCGATCGGTCGCGGACAGCGCGAGCTGATCATCGGTGACCGCCAGACAGGTAAGACGGTGGTGGCGCTGGACGCCATCATCAACCAGAAGTACACGCATACAAAGGAAGCTCAGGAGCGAGGCATCAAGCCCGTGTTCTGCGTCTATGTTGCCATCGGCCAGAAGGGCTCGACGGTAGCCAATGTGGTGTCGATCCTTGAAAAGGCCGGCGCCATGGAGTACACGACCATCGTCACGGCCTCGGCCTCGGACCCGGCTCCGCTGCAGTTTGTGGCGCCCTACTCGGGTTGTTCGATGGGTGAGTACTTCCGCGACAGCGGACGTCATGCCCTGGTGATCTACGATGACCTTACCAAGCAGGCGGCAGCCTACCGCCAGGTGTCGCTGCTGCTGCGCCGTCCGCCGGGCCGCGAAGCGTACCCCGGTGACGTGTTCTATTTGCACTCACGTCTGCTGGAGCGCGCAGCAAAGCTGAGCGATGCCCTTGGCGGCGGTTCGCTTACGGCACTCCCCGTGATCGAAACACAGGCAGGCGACGTGTCTGCCTACATCCCCACGAACGTGATCTCGATCACGGACGGACAGATCTACCTTGAGCCGAACCTGTTCAATGCCGGCGTTCGTCCCGCCTTGAACGTGGGTATCTCGGTGTCTCGCGTGGGTGGAAACGCACAGATCAAGGCCATGAAGAAGGTGGCTGGTCCGCTCAAACTCGACCTTGCTCAGTACCGTGCCCTTGAGGCGTTTGCCAAGTTCGGCTCCGACCTTGACAAGACCACGCAGCAGCAGCTGCGTCGCGGTGCGCGACTGATGGAAGTCATGAAGCAGCAGCAGTTCTCGCCGGTACCGGTCGAAGAGCAGGTTGTCGTGATCTCGGCTGCCACGATGGGCTACATGGATGAGCTGCCCGTCGAGTCGATCAAGGCTTACGAGTCGGTGCTGCTCGAGACTGTGCGCAATGCGCATCGCGATCTGCTTGAGCTGCTTGCCACAAAGAAGGACATGACCGACGAGGTAAAGGCCAAGATGAAGGAAGTCTACGACACGGTCACCGAGCGGTTCAAAGCAACACTTTCCTGATACGAGCAACACCCCATGATCATTCTTACCGGCGGCGCAGGATTCATTGGCAGTTGTGTGCTTCGTGCACTCAACGATGCCGGTCGTGCGGATGTGCTGATCGTGGACTCACTGCGCAGCGGCACCAAGTGGAAGAACCTTGTCGGCAAGAAGTTCGTCGACCTGCTCAGCAAGGAGCAGTTTCGATCGGTGATCACAGGCGACGCCTTCGAGTTTGACGTCGATGCCGTGATCCACCTGGGAGCGTGCTCGTCGACAACGGAGTCGGATGCCGACTACTTGTACGACAACAACTACCTGTACAGCATCGATGTGGCAGAGTTCGCCATTGGGAAGAACGCACGTTTCATCTATGCAAGTTCGGCGGCAACGTATGGCGACGGCTCTCTCGGTTACAGCGACGCCTCGGTCGACCTGCGCCCCTTGAACATGTACGGGTTTTCGAAGCATCTGTTTGACAACTGGATTCGAGAGAGCGAGCTGACGGACTCATGCGTGGGTCTGAAACTGTTCAACGTGTTTGGCCCGAACGAAGAGCACAAGGGCGACATGCGCAGCATGGTCGCCAAGGCCTTCGATCAGATCCAGGATACCGGCGGTGTACAGCTCTTTGCGTCGAATGACGATGCCTATGCCGACGGTGGGCAGATGCGTGACTTCATCTACGTCAAGGATGTCGTCAACGTTATCATGTCGCTGCTTGGCAGACCGGATGTCAACGGCATCTATAACCTTGGAACCGGCAAGGCAAGAACATGGAACGATCTTGTGAAAGCCGTGTCCAAATCCATGAAGAAGCGACCGAAGATCACCTATATCGACATGCCTGATCAGGTGAAGGGACAGTATCAGAATTTTACGCAGGCCGACATGACCCGCTTTGCGAACGTGCTTCCTGATGTGTCGTTCACATCGCTGGAAGACGCCGTGAGCGACTACGTCGGGCAGCATCTGATGCAGAACCGCGCAACCTACTGATCAGGATTACGAGAACACGACAGAACCGAAAGACGACGATGGCAACCCTACGCGAAACCCGCAGCCGGATCACAGCTGTCAGAAATACCTCCAAGATCACGCAGGCCATGCGCATGGTTGCGGCGGCCAAGTTGCGTCGCGCCCAGGAGTCTGCCACGGCAGCACGTCCGTTCGCGCAAAAGCTGCAGGAGATCCTTGGCAACCTTTCGGCTGCAGAGTCGGAGTTCGTGCATCCGTACTTCGAAGCACGCGGAGTACAGACGTCGATCGCGCTTGTCGTTGTATCGTCCGACCGCGGTCTGTGTGGTGCCTTCAACACCAACCTGCTGCGCGGTGCAGTGGCTAGGATCGACCAGATCGCCAAGGACCATCCCGGGGTTGGCATTACGGTCATTCCTGTTGGACGCCGCGCCGTGGGCTTCTTTAAGAAGCGGGCCGAGACGATCGAACGCGAATACCCTGAAGTCTTCCTGAAGCTTGACTATTCAACGGCTGTCGACATTTCGGAACTCACATCTGACGGATTCCTGAACGGTCGTTTCGACCGCGTCGAACTGGTCTACAACGAGTTCGTAAGCGTGATCCGCCAGGAAGTTCGCACAATGCAGCTGCTGCCGATCACGCAGGGAAGCTCTGCGAACAAGCCGGCCCATCCCGTCGACTATATCTTCGAGCCTACGCGTGCCGACATCCTTGACACGCTGTTGCCGATCTACCTGAATACACAGGTGTGGCGTGCGCTCCTTGATTCCAACGCTGCCGAGCAGGCCGCGCGGATGATGGCCATGGAAAATGCCACGAATAATGCTCGGGACCTGATCAACACGCTTCAGCTGCTCTACAATCGTGAGCGCCAGGCAGCGATCACGAAAGAAATGCTCGAGATCGTCGGCGGCGCCGAAGCGCTCTCGTCGAACTGACGGCAGTACAGCGTCTGCCCATGGCGACGTCAACGACCACATCGAACAAGGCATCCGACGGCTCACGCCCGTCGTTCTTCGGTGTGCGTGCACTCGCGCTTACCGCCGCAATGCTTGTCGGGTATTGGCTGCTTATCTCGGTCGAGATCGACAGGGTGAATCCATACCAGCCGTTCTACGAGAATCGCATCTCGTTCTACTACAGCAAGATCGATACGTTCTCGCGCATCACATCGCTTTCGCAGCGGATGACGCTACGCCACTCCTACGACTATACGGTGCCAAAGCTGGTGTCCGAGCGTCTGCGTCAGGGTGACGTCTTACTGCTGCCGCCTGCTGCGTATGCCGAACAGGTGACACGCGGTAACAAGGTGGTGTGGACAGACCCGCGGATCTTTACCTATATGGTTGGACGCATGCCGATGGTGGCATGGGACGATACCGCACGCAGGTCCGTCGCGAATACGGCCATTCTGCTTGAACTGAATACCTTCGAGATCATTCGACGCGGTGACGCACCGCAGCGCTATGACTCTGTCGTTGCCGCCTATGCCGCCGCAACATCCGGAGGGCCACGGTAATGGCGGCGCTTTATCCTTTTGTGCTGACGCTTGTGCTGCAGTGGCTTGCAGGGTTCGGCGTCATGGCCACGCTGCGAAGCACGCTGCCCCGGTCGATCGTTGCCCCCATCGCACTGCTGTTGGGAGCCTTCCTCGAAACACTGGTCGTTGTTGCCGTCGACCGCCTTGGTATTGGACTATCGTTCACGTCGGTCTCGTTGGGCATGACCCTTGTGGTGCTGGCCACGCATGCGCGTTGGAGCGTCGTCAAATCGTGGTATGGCACCTTGGTGTCCTCGCCGTCAGTGTCGATCCGGATGTACGACGTCGTGGCCTTCATCATTGCTGCCTACCTTGTCTTCGTTGGTATGTGGGCCGCCTACTACTGGCCTGTGACGCCATTTGATGCCATGGCAGGCATCGACCTGATGGCACGGCAAAGCGTCATTGACGGAACACTGAACAACAGCGTACTCACCGACCCCGCACTCGCCGGCAGGTTGAGCAATCAGCCGTTCTATGCCCCTTTTGCAATGTTGCAGCAGGTGATCTACCGGTTGATGGGGTGGCCATTCGGCCAGCTTTGGTTGCCGGTGATGTCGTTCGCCTTTTTCTGGGTGATGTGGGCGCTGTTCCGTCGTTATGCCCACCCGTTTATCGCCGATGTGCTGCTCCTGTTACTGGTGATGGTGCCGGAGCTGCATGGCTACACGTACCTGTTGCAGACGGATTTCCTGAACGCCGTGTACGTGTCGATCGGTGTCATCATTCTTGGACTTGACATCGAACGCCGCGACAACAAGAACCTTGTGATTGCTGCACTGTTCATGGCCGCAGGCTGCTGGTCGCGCACGGAGACCATCGCCGTGATAGGACTTGGCATGATCGCCTCGTTCCCATTATTGCGAAATGCTGTTGGCATGCGCAAGGCCCTTTCGAGTATAGGCGTCGTCATTGCCGCTTCAGTTACGGCGTTTGCGATCTGGCACGTATGGTATTTCTACGGCGTGTTTCCGGTGCGCCCTGAAAGTGGAACCGAGATCGTTGGCTTTTCGATAGCCAAGTTTACCGATGTCGTATCGGCAACGTTTGGTGACGTCATTGCCGACATGGGGCTGTGGGGCTGGACCATGCCGCTGTTTGTGTTGGTGCTGGCCTTGTCTGTGCTGCGTAACAAGTCGGTGGGCGACCGCTGGCTGCTGGTGTGGACGATTACCATCCTGCTTGCGCTCGAGATCGTCGGCACGCTGTTCGCCTCGGCCGTCGTCGGCCAGACGATTCGTCGTGGTGTGTTCAAGCTCATCCCGTTGATGTATCTTTTCATGGCTCGATCGCCAGTCGTGTCGTCGCTTAGTGCCGCTTTACAGGCATGGGAGCTCGGGCGCGGCCGGAACACGGCATCGAATCAACGGAAAGGATGACAGGAATGCCACACATCGTACTCTTGCTGGGTACAGCCATTGCCACGTTTGCCGTGCTGCTTGCAGGCAGTGCGATTTTGTCGCGTGTCTTTGTGTCGCGAAGCATCCGCAAGTTGATCGCATCGGTGGGACGTGAGCGACTGCCCAGTTTTTCGAAGCAGCTGACATCGTCACTTCCCGAACCGATCCGGCGCTACCTGGCCTATGCCTTGCGCGAAGGGCAGCCCAATATCCGCTATGGTGTTCTGCGGCAGCGAGCCGAGTTTCGGCACGGGCCCGAGCGTCCATGGTTTTCGGTCAAGGCCAAAGAAGTGATCTCGGGCATGGAGCCCGCCTTTGTGTGGGACGCTGTGCTACGTCACAATAAACTCTGGTGGCGAACAGCTAAACTTTCTTACTTCCAGGGACGTGGAAGCGGCCACATCAAGTTGTATGGGGCAGTGACGTTGCAGGAGGTCGAAGGACCCGAGACCGATACGTCGATGTTGTTTCGGTTCCTGTCAGAGCTGGTGTGGGTACCTACGGGGCTGTTGCCGACGAAGACACTGCGTTGGGAAGCCATTGATGCAAACACGGCTCGCGCCGTGATCACTGATGGACAGACCACAGTGACGGCCGATGTGCACGTCAACGATATCGGTCAGATCGAAAAGATCACAACGAAGAGCAAGTACCGCGACCTGAAAAGTGGGTTCGAGCAGCTGGCGTTCACGTTGCAGTGTCACGACTACACCGAGGTGGACGGCGTGAAGATTCCGATGGGTGTCACATTCGTGTGGAACATGCCTACGGGAGATTTTTCGTACGGAAAGTTCCGGGTCGAAGACATCAGGTACGTCTACGACTGACATTGCGCCGAAGGGCTAGCCAAGCTCTTGGTATGCCAAGCAGCTTCTCGAACGTCGTGGTCCGGGCACGTCCGGCAAAGACATTGATGTCCATACGTTCGACGGCCCGCAGGATACGCCTGTAGTTCGTGCTCATCAGCTGCACCGTAAGGCGGCTATCACGTTCCAGCAGAAGAATACCTCGGTCGGCCTTATCGTAGGCGGCATCGGCGACGGCCATCAGTTCGCGCAGCAGGTTTTTCAGCTGGGGTGTCATGCGGTGCGCCAGCACGTCGGCCTCGGCTACGTCAAAGCGGGCCATCATGTCCTGCGGAAGGTAGATCCTGCCGCGATCGGCATCCTCCTTCACGTCGCGGATGATGTTTGTCAGCTGCATGGCAATGCCAAGTTCGATCGCATCGTCCAGACAGGACGGGTCGTGGTAGCCGAAGATCTCGGACGTCATAAGGCCAACGACGGATGCGACCTTGTAGCAGTAGACGCGCAGGTCGTCGAACGTCGCGAAGCGATCCACCACGGTGTCCATCAGGACGCCCTCCACAAGTTCATCCGGAAGGTGACGCGGAATGCGGTACTTCGTCAGCGTATCCGCCCAAGCCGTCAGGATACGATGCACGTCAAGGTCGGAGCCGGCGACAGCGGCCGGAGGTGTTCCGTCGTACACGTGTTGCAGCGCCATCCGCCAGCGTTCCACCAACAGCCGGGCGTCCTGCGGCGTCACACCGTCACGTTCAACGGCCACATCGACAAGGTCGTCGACATATCGGCAGAAGGCATACACGGCATAGCAGGCCTGCCGCTTTGTGGGTGACAGGACGTGCGACGCGAAATAGAACGTACGGGCATGCGTTCGGGTCAGCGTGCGACAGTAATCGTATGAAGCTGAGATGTCAGACATGGAGAGCAGGCCCGAAAAATAGATAGATTCGTCACCCTGACCATACACCGGCATATGAAGACACGACATATCTATCGATGCACAAGCTGCGGGCATTCGCAGCCGCGATGGGCGGGCAAGTGTCCCGGCTGCGGTGCGTGGAATACCCTCGTTGAAGAGGTAGAGCAGCGTACACCTGCGCGATCAACGCGAGCCTCGGCTGCTGCGGCGGCGACGGTAGCGCTGGGCATGGTCGACACGGCTGATGCGCCGCGGACGCGGACGGGCATGCCGGAGCTTGACCGGGTGTTGGGCGGCGGTCTTACGCCGGGCAGCGTCGTGCTTGTGGGTGGCGACCCGGGCATGGGCAAGAGTACGCTCATGCTGCAGATGTGCGCCGTGCTGTCATCGGCCTTGTATGTCACGGGCGAAGAATCGCTGCAGCAGATCAAGATGCGGGCCGACAGGTTGGGGCTTGATGTTGAACGTGTGCAGGTTGCCGCCGAGACAGCCATCGAGTCGATCGTTGCGATGATCACGTCGCTGCGTCCGGCTGTTGCCGTGATCGATTCGGTGCAGACAATGATGACGTCGTTGCTCGAGTCGTCGGCCGGTAGCGTCGCCCAGGTGCGCGAGTGCACGGCGTTGCTCACCAAGGTGGCCAAGCAGACGGGAGTACCGGTCATCGTCGTTGGACACGTCACCAAGGACGGCATGATCGCCGGACCCAAGGTCCTTGAGCATATGGTTGATACCGTGTTGCAGTTCGAGGGTGACGGCATGTATTCCTATCGCATGCTGCGTGCGCTCAAGAACAGGTATGGCTCGACGAATGAGCTTGGCGTGTTCGACATGTCGGCGCAGGGTCTGCGCGACGTGCCGAACCCCTCGGAAGTCCTGCTGAGTGACCGTCGGGCCGGAGAGCCCGGTACGGCCATCGTTGCCGTTATCGAAGGTACGCGCCCGTTGCTTGTCGAAGTGCAGGCTCTGGTCTCGCCCAGCGGATACGGAGTGCCACAGCGGGTGAGTACGGGATACGATGCCAAGCGACTGCAGATGATGCTGGCCATCCTTGACAAGCGTGGCGGACTGAACGTTCGGCAGAGCGACGTGTTCGTAAACATCGCAGGTGGTATCGCCATTCAGGATCCGGCTGTTGATCTAGGCGTTGCCATGGCACTTGCAAGTTCGTTTTTCGACACGCCACTGCCGCAGGGCGTGGCATTCATTGGCGAGGTTGGTCTGACGGGCGAGATCCGTCATGTATCGTTTGCCGAGCAGCGTCTGTCCGAAGCCTTTCGTCTTGGCATGCGCGAAGTGGTCCTGCCGGCAGCAGCCGCCGACAGTCTTGCGGCACCGCCGGGCGGCCGCCTGGTGGGTGCCGACCGGCTCACCTCCGTCCTCTCCACGCACTTCCGCTAAGGCTCGGGCGCCTTGGTTTCGTAACTTCCCGCATGTTCGAGGCAGAACTTGAACGGGTTCGCAAGCAGCTCAAGCAGCAGCTTGCTACAACGCAGCCCTATGTGTCCATCGCGGAACTCCTTGCCAATGTGCAGGTACACCCGACCATTCGCACGTTCTTTCGTGCCGAGGTCGATTGGTGGGTGCACGAGGAGCGCGCTATCCGAAGCTCCAATCCACGGTTTGCCACAACGGATGCGGCCTTTGCCGACGTTCTTCGCACCCTGGATGGTCTGTACGTCCGGCATGCACGCTTCGATCACGAAGAGCTGTCGGCAACGATCGATGCCGCCGCCAAGACGTGGCTCAACTACCTGTGTCGTCCGCGCGTGACGTTGCGCTGGTTTGTGTTCCGCGGCGAACCAACGAAGCCCCTTCACGAAATCCTGTTGCGGTTGCAGTACCTGACCGATTACCCGTATCTGTTGGAAGGGTTCCGGCAGTGGGCAACATTGAGATCGTCGGACACTTCAGGCTTCGAGATTTTGAGCGTGATCGAGTTTGAGCGCATCATCGAGAAGATCGACAATGACGCCATTCTCGACATGTCGCAATCGCAGTTCGTGGCATTGCTCGACCCCTTGTTTGCCTTCTTTGCCCAATTCGACCCCGACCTTCCACCCGAGTCCGTGCCCACCGAAGCCGTCATCATTTTCCTTGACGATAAAGGGGCGGTGCCGATCTCGCAAGTGCTGGAACGGATGCTGTACCGCGAGGACATGCGGACGCTCACGCGGTCGAAGCTTGTCGACGTGATCGACGGTGTGCTTGCTTCGCTCGATGTCGACGACCAGTCCGCATCGGCAGTATTCCCGGAAGAAGAACCTGTAGCTGTGCAAACCCAGCCAATGCCTGCCATTGAACGGCTGGAGTCAGTAGTGGTCGCGGCAGAGATACCGATGCAAGTCGAACCACCCGTCGAAGACGCACCATCCGTCGATGTCGAACTGCCGGCTGCAACGGCGCTGGTGCACGACGGCGCGGCCGCTACTATCGAGATCGCACCACCTGACGAAACCATCAAGACCGAACACCCTGTTGACGTCATCGAGACCGAACCTGCTGTCGACGCTGTGAAGACCGAACCTGCTGTCGACACGTCTGCCGAAACACCTGCAGTTGTCCAAGAAGCCGAAGCGCGTGCTGTTGCCGAGGCCGAGCCGGACGACCGGTCGAAGCAGGATCGGCGACAGCGCCTTGAGACGCTCATCGATGAGCGTCTTCGTGAGCGCGTAGTCAAGCGCATGCTGGGGCGAAACGCAGAGCGTTATCACGAGATCGTTCGGATCGTCGAAGACTGCGCAACTTGGAAAGAAGCTGCTGGCGTCCTTGACAGATATTATGCTCAGCATGGCATCGAGCCGAACAGTGCGACGGCCATCGAGTTTTCGCAGGCAGTTTATCGTTCCTTTACACTCGGCACCTCATGAACTTTATAGATACCGCAACGATTCATGTCGTTGCCGGTGATGGTGGCAAAGGCCACGTCAGTTTTCGTCGTGAAAAATTTGTGCCAATGGGTGGCCCTGATGGCGGCAATGGCGGGAACGGCGGCAACATCGTCATGCAGGCCGAGCAGCAGCTTGGGACCCTGTTGGACTTCAAGTACAAGCGCAGCTACAAGGCCAAGTCTGGTGAGCCGGGCGGGCGCTCAAACTGTACCGGTCGCAGCGCCGACGATGTTGTCATCAAGGTGCCGCTCGGCACTGTCGTCCGCGATCGCGAAACAGGAGAACAGATCGCCGACCTCGACGTACAGGGAGCGCGCATCGTTGTAGCCAAGGGTGGCCGCGGCGGACGTGGCAACTCTGAGTTCACCACGGCTGTGAACCAAGCGCCACGCAATGCCGAGCCCGGTACACCGGGCGAAGAACGCGAGCTGGAGCTTGAGCTCAAGCTGTTGGCAGACGTTGGCCTGGTCGGGTTTCCCAATGTTGGAAAAAGCACACTGATCGCATCGATCTCGGCTGCACGTCCAAAGATCGCCGACTATCACTTCACAACCCTGGTGCCGAACCTTGGACTGGTGCGCGTTGGCGAGTACCGGTCATTCACCGTGGCCGACATTCCCGGTCTGATCGAAGGTGCGCACAAGGGCAAGGGGCTGGGGCATCAGTTTCTGCGTCATGTGGAGCGCACAAGCGTGCTGCTGTTTCTGATCGACGCCCAGAGTGACGACCCCGCGCGCGACCTCAAGGTACTTCGCAATGAACTTGGCTCCTACGACAAGGCCATGCTTCGCAAGGAATGGCTTGTGGTCATCAGCCGCTGCGATACGCTTACCGCCGAGGAACGCACGAAGCTTGAACGAAGCGCATTCGTGAAGAAACACAAGGCGCGCTGCATCTCGGCCGTCACGCACGACGGCATCAGCGACCTGGTCGAAGCTCTCTGGGTTTACGTCGATCGATTCCGTGCAGCAAGTTTGGCATGACAGTTGACAGGTATTCAACGGTCTCTTGGGCCTGTCCTGTCTATGTTGCTGCGAATCCATGCACATCAAGGACTTACGTGCAGGTGTCAGAGCGTGGAAGTTGTCGGACCTGCCTCACACGGGGTGCTTGTTCGGCAGCAGTCGTGCTTGACTGTCAGATTGTTTACACATTGGCTTGCTGTCTCTGTTGACAGACCCATGTGACGGTCAGATTCCTGGAGGCTGGCGATCCAACATGCCGTTACCGCGACATGCTTGCATGTTCGAAATCGGTGTTTTCGTGTCGATCGGGATCAACCTTCTGGTCGTCAAAGAACGCCGAGATCACCAAGCTTTTGTTTGGTAATCACTCGTGCCTGCAATATTTTAGCGGGCGCATGACAGGTCGGAAACCCCATCGGGGTGTGCTGGGCTGTCGGCGTCGTCGTTCAGAACGCGTTGCATATAGTGCGTGCCTCGAGTGGGGTGCGTATGTGTGTACCGGCGTGGTGACGGTCGCCTTCACGCATTGCAACACGCAGTGCGGCTGGTGATCTCGATCCGGACGAGCTCGACAAAACATGAAGAAACCAACCATCATCAATCATTACACTTTTTTTCGGAGGATCGAATGAATCGTTTCGATTCCGCGTTCCCCAACAAGCAGCAGGACAAGACCGGCGTAAGCTGGTTGCAGTCACTGTTGCTTACGGCTATTGCAGTCGTGGGGATTCTTGGTTCGGTCGATGCATCTGCGCAGACCATCGTCCGTAGCGACGCTGGCAATGTGAATCAGGCATGTGTGGCGTCGGTCATTACCTACAACATCGGGGCATTTGCCGCTTCGACGTACAACTGGACTGTTGTAGGGGGTAACATCCTCTCCGCACCCGGTAACACAGCACAAGTTCGCTGGGCGAATGCTGGCAACGCTACCCTTACGGTCAGTGGTCTCACGACGGGTGGAGTAGCATACTCGGCGACGCTGAACGTAGCGGTCGAGGAAACACCGGCACCGAACATTGTTGGCCCGGTTGTCACCTGCATCAACAACGTGTACACGTACAAGACAGAAGACCGTCCGGCCAACTCGTATTCGTGGTCGATCACGAAGGATCCGGCACAGCCGGCCGCTTCGGTCTTTGCACTGATCAACGGTTCGTTCCAAACGAACGAGATCAGCCTGCAGTGGACGCAAACGGGCGTTCACACCATGACGGTCACAGAAACGAACGGCACGGGTAACTGCTCGCGCTCGTATACGGTTCAAGTTCGTGTCAATGGTGTTCCTGCGCCGAATGTTGTTTCGACAACAGGATTTGGAAATCCCGTTACGCAGCAGCCCGGCCGTGTTTGCGAGAACAGCACGCACACGTACTCGACGAACGCTACGATCGGCAACACATTCACGTGGGTTGTCACGGGCGGCGCCATCACCTCCGGACAGAACACAAACTCCATCACGGTTGCTTGGGGTTCGGCAGGTCCGGGCACCATGCGTGTAACCGAGTCGGTGCCTGGATCCAACTGCTCGACTACGCGTGATCTCAACGTCGATAAGCTCGCTCAGCCGACGCCTTCCATCACAGGTCAGCAAAATCCTTGCACGCAAACGACGCAGACCTACACGACGGCTGCCGTTGCAAATGGTGGCGTTAACAATACCTACACGTGGAATGTTACCGGCGGTACGATCGTTGGTGGACAAGGCACAAACACGATCACGGTACAGTGGCCGCTGGTTGCCGTCAACACTGCTGCTTCGGTCACGGTGACTGAAGCTGTGAGCGGCGTACTTGGTTCGATCTGCTCGACCACGACGGCTCCTTATGCCGTCACGATCCGCCCGCTTCCGCCGACCATCTCCATCACGGGTCCGTCGTCGGTTTGCGCCGTCGATCTGACGAACACGCCGCCGACAAATTCGCTCGGCTACACGTATTCGGCTAACAACCCCGGTGGCGTTACATGGGCATGGTCGATCACAACAAATGGTGTGATCGTCGGTGCAACGAACACGCAGTCTGTAAATGTTCGCTGGTTCAACACAACGAATCTGCCCACTACGGGTAGTCTGACGAACACGCAGACGACGACGTTCGGCTGCACGGCTACGGCAACGTACAACGTGACGATCAACCCGCTGCCCAATCCTACGGTTGCTGGTCCTCGCACGGTCTGTCTGAACACGGCTCATGGATATAGCACGGTTGGCGTTCCTGGTAACACCTACGTCTGGACGCTTGATGGCGGCAACATCATCCGCAGCGGTCAAGGCACACCGAACGTAACGGTTGAGTGGACACTCGCCGGTACGTATGGCCTGAAGGTCACGCAGACGATCGTTGGTGGTTGCTCTGTTGTTGACAGCATCTCGGTGACGGTGAACCCGCTGCCGACCGCTACGCTTCGTGTTTCGGGCAATACGACGTTCTGCCAAGGCGGAGACGTTACGCTGCACGCTCCCGTCGGATTCTCGAGCTACAACTGGAGCACTGGCGAAACGGCACGCAGCATCGTGGTTCGTACCACGGGCAAGTACTGGGTGAATGTCACGAATGGCAACGGTTGCACGAACAGCTCCGATACGGTCACTGTGAATGTGTTCCCGTCGACGCTTCCCGTGATCGCCGTAAGCGGTCCGACGACCTTCTGCGAAGGCGAAAATGTGACGCTCACGGCTCCGGCCGGCTTCAGCGCGTATCGCTGGGCACTCAACGGCACGACGCTGCCTGATAATTCGCAGACCATCGCGGCTACCAAGACTGGTGCCTACACAGTGACGGTTGCCGATGGCAACGGCTGCGCCGGTTCCTCGACGGAAGTGGATGTCTTCGTGAATCCGAAGCCGACCGCTAAGCTGCTTGTTGTTGGCGCCTCGACGATCTGCGCCGGTGATACGGTTGAAGTCCGCGCTCCCGCCGGCTACAACTCCTACACGTGGTTCAGCACGTCGGGTACCGACTATGGCACAACGCGTAGCGCCCTTGTAACGGCAGCTGACACGCTCTACTGCCAGATCGTTGATGCTAACGGTTGCGTCGGTATGTCCGACACCGTTGGTATCGCACTTGGTACCTTCCCGGCTCCGGTCGTGACGGCCAACGGTTCGACATCGTTCTGCGAAGGCGGAGCAGTCACGCTGACGGCATCGGCCGGCTACGACTCGTACCTCTGGTCGAACGGTCAGACGGGCCCCTCCATCACGGTTGACAATGCCGGTGTGTACACGGTTGTTGTGACGAAGTCCAACGCCCTGTGTACGGTTGCATCAAAGCCGGTATCGATCGTAGAGAATGCGATCCCTGCTCGTCCGGTCATCGAGCGCAATGGCTACACGCTTCGCGCAATTGCAGCCGGCGCTTCGACCTTCCAATGGTATCGCAACGGTACGATGATGCCTGGTGCTGAAAACGTCGAACTGATCGTAAATCTGCCCGGTACGTACCGTGTCGAGATCGCAGACGGTAACAAGTGCTCGTCGCTGTCGCAGCCGTTTGACGTGATCCTGACGAACGTCGACGAAGAAGGCGTTGCTGGTTTCACAAACGACCTGCGCGTCTTCCCGAATCCGACGAACGGTGAATTCACCCTCGAAGCAGATATGCTTTCGGCCGGTGCAGTTCGTATCGACCTTGTGAACAGCCTTGGCGAAACAATGCTGTCGCTGAACGAAGCAACCAATGGCGGCACCTTCAGCACGACGATGAACACGAACACGCTCGCATCGGGTGTGTACACAGTTGTTCTGACGAATGGTGATGCCCGCTGGTCGGTTCGCATGATCCGCCAGTAAGAAGTCTGTCATAGGACAAACAAAAAGGCGCACTTCGGTGCGCCTTTTTTGTTATCCGATGCACCAGCCATAACAAGTAACTTTGCGGCAGACTGTTGAACACCAATTCTTGGAATCGACGATGAGACGCCTTCCCGTACTGTTGATCGTTAGTGTTGCGGTCACTCTGACAGCGCTTGCGAATTCGAACGGTGTTACACGCCGATCCGTATTGACATCCGCTGGATGCGGCCCTTCGGGATGTCACGGAGCCTCGGCAAATACAAGGACGGTCTTGAGTGTTCAAGGCTTGGCCGAAGGGGCTAATCTTGAGACGATCGCTGGCCAGGTGATTGACATCGTGATCAACGTAAAGAACCCTACGGCTGCGGCTGCCGGAATCAACATTGCTGTCAAAACTGAACAGAATGGAACAACAAGTGCAGGAACACTTATGCCCTTTGCAAGCTCGGGTTTGCGCCTGCAGGGTGGAGAGTTGGCTCACGGCACGCCAAAAGCATTTGTCGGCGGCGAAGTCGTGTTTGCCGTACGTTGGACAGCGCCTTCAGAACCGGGAACATACTATCTGCATGCTGTGTCCAATGCCGTCAACCGCAATGGCGCGCCGGATATTGGCGATCAGTGGAACTGGATGCAACCGGTAAAGATCGTCGTTGGTACACCTTCAAGTGTCGCCGACGCAGCAACGATTGAATATTCGTCGCTTGATCTTCGCCCCTTACCTGCCCACGGTGACGTGTCGATGCAGATTCCCTCTGAACTCACCGGCGAAACGTTCACCCTCTCGATCATTGATGGACAGGGGGCAGTGGTGTACCAGCGTGAGGTGCAACCGGGAAGTGCGGCAATCCAACAGTGGGACGGACGTACTTTTACCGGAACACACGCTGCGCCTGGTTCATACGTCGTCGTGCTCGCGAATGACCGAAGGGTTCTTCGCGGACGAGCCATCATTGTTCGATAACAGGTCCTGATGCTTGCATCGTTTACCATTCGATGCAGCGTGATCGTGATCACGCTTCTGACACTGACGCTTGATGCGTCGGCCCAGTGGCGTAGACTATCGCTGCCGGGGCGATATGCCGACGGATACTATCTCGATGTCAGCTTCCTGTCCGGCGACCCGCGTTTTGGTTGGGCATGCAGCATGGAGGGATATGCGCTGCGCACATCAGACGGAGGTCGCACGTGGCTGGGTACGGATATTGGCGACGTGTTCTTTGAGCACATCCAGTTTTTGAATCGATTTGTCGGCTACACCTCAGGCAGTAACGGGATCTTCAAATCGACGAACGGCGGGATGTCATGGTTCGACGTCACACCGCGTCGCTTCTTCCAGTTCCCTGATAAAGGCTGGGGATGTTACTTCCTGAATGAGAACGAGGGGTTCTGGTTTGTTGGTGGATGCGGTTCAAACATCCAGGCTTTCTACAGAACACTCGATGGCGGCATGTCGTGGGACGTGTTCCTTGCATTTGAGAACAACAGCGGTCTTACGGATGGCGTGATCAACGATGCCGGCGAAGGCTATGCGATCTCTTCGGGATTGCTCTGGCAGACGCTCGATCGAGGGCAAACGTGGCGCCCGATCTCACGACTGCCTGTCAATGCGTGGACGGAAGAGTACACACGCGTTGGAAGTTCGTTGCTGTTGCCAACATCAGGTGCGACCTGCGACGGCGAACCGCGTGGTATCGGATCGCTCATGTTCACACAGGACGATGGTACGTCGTGGAATGTCTTTCAGACAAATGCAGCGATGTTCGGATCGTTCTTGCTGGATGAGCGACGCGGCTGGGGCGTCGGTGATGCCGGAGCCTGCTACTACACCGACGACGGTGGACGGAACTGGGAGCTTCGCGACTGCGGCATCGAAGGCGTCTCGCTCGACGACATCTACTTCGTGAACGACACGCTTGGATTCATTGCCGGCGACGGCATGTTCGTGTCGAACTTCTCGGCGTTGAGTCAGGACGTTGTCATCAGTGGTGGCGATACAATTGCAATCTGTAAGAACGACAGCGTTCGCCTTGACGTGAACGAGGGCTTGCGTGACTATCGCTGGAATACCGGTAACCGAACACGAACGATCTACGTCAACCAACCGGGGACATATACCGTCCGAGCCATCGACCCTCAAACATGC
>VFFB01000168.1 GCA_018882585.1 Candidatus Kapaibacterium sp. | reverse complement strand
GATCTCGTATGCCGACATGTCGTGCTCGCGCAGCGGCACCTTGTCAAGGTCGATGCGCATGCCAACACCGCCCTTTTCGCTCATTTCCGACGTCGAGCAGGAGATACCAGCTGCGCCCATGTCCTGCATGCCAACAACTACGCCAGCTTCGATCAATTCGAGCGATGCTTCAAGCAGGAGTTTTTCGGCAAACGGATCGCCCACCTGTACCGTCGGACGCATGTTCTCGGTAAGCTCGTCGAACTCGCGCGAGGCCAGCAACGATGCCCCGTGAATGCCGTCGCGACCCGTGCTCGAGCCCATGATGAAGACGGGGTTGCCGGGACCTGATGCCCTGGCCGAGGCCATGCCATCGGCCTTGACAACGCCGACGGCCATGGCGTTGACCAATGGATTGTCGGTATAACACCGATCGAAGTACACCTCTCCGGCTACCGTAGGCACGCCAAAGCAATTCCCGTAGTGGCCGATCCCATGCACGACACCTTTGACAAGAAATGCCGTCCGCGCCGAATCGGGATCGCCGAAGCGCAGCGAATTGAGTGCCGCGATCGGGCGGGCTCCCATCGTGAAGATGTCACGCAGGATTCCACCAACGCCCGTCGCAGCCCCCTGAAACGGCTCGACGGCCGAGGGGTGATTGTGCGACTCGATCTTGAAGGCCACGCCGTACCCGCCGCCGATGTCAATGACTCCGGCATTCTCTTCGCCGGCGGCAACCAACATTCGCTCGCCGGTACGCGGCAGGGTCTTGAGCTGCAGAATGGAATTCTTGTACGAACAATGCTCGCTCCACATGACGCTGTAGATGCCAAGCTCGGTATAGGTTGGCGTGCGGCCAAGCACGTCAACGATCTTCTCGTATTCGGCAGTCGTCAGGCCAAGTTCGTTCGCAGTATCGACCGTTACGGTGAGTTCGGTGTACAGGTTCATGCGGGGTATGATGGGGGTTTGTGTTCGCTGAGTGTTAGTGGTCGACCGGGGTTCGTCGATCTCGCTCCTGCACGAAGGTTGAGGCAGCAATTCCGGCCAGCAATTCACGTGTCGTCGCCGGCACATCGAGCGGCCAGTGTTCCTGCACAAAGAAGGTCGAATACACGCCACTCCGGAAGGGGACAGTGTTCAACACAAGCCGACAGAACGGAAGGGTTGTCTTGAATCCAGCTATATGGTAATCGTCAACTGCCTCGATGGTGCGCTCGATGCATGTATCGCGATCGGGTGCCCATACGATAAGCTTGGCTACCATCGGGTCGTAATGCACGGTGACTTCGTAGCCGTCGTACAACGCCGAGTCATTGCGTACGCCTTCGCCCTGGGGCAGACGCATATAGCGAACGCGTCCCGTGTCCGGGAGGAATTCATTGAAGACGTCTTCGGCGCAGACTCGACACTCGATAGCATGGCCCTTCGGCTCGGCAATATCATCCTGCGTGATCGACAGCGGCTCTCCGGATGCAATGCGCAACTGCTGTTCCACGAAGTCTACGCCACTGATGGCCTCGGTTACCGGGTGCTCAACCTGCAGGCGGGTGTTGACCTCCATGAAGTAGAACGATCCGCTGGCATCGAGTAGGAACTCAAGTGTGCCGGCATTGGTGTAGTTGGCTGCCTGTACAAGACGTGCGGCGGCCTCGCCCATGGCCTTGCGGATCTGGGGTGTCACGGCCATGCTGGGCGACTCTTCGATCACCTTTTGATGTCGGCGTTGAATGGAGCACTCTCGCTCGGGGAAGTACAACACCGTACCGTGATGGTCGGCAAGGATCTGGATCTCGATGTGTCGAGGCTGGCGAATGTAGCGTTCGATGAAGACGCGCCCATCGTTGAACGCTGCAAGTGCCTCGCCACGGGCCATGGCAAATGCCGCCTCGATCGCATCATCCGAGTCGACGATGCGCATGCCCTTGCCACCGCCGCCGGCGGCAGCCTTGATGATGACGGGATAGCCGATGGCATCGACAACGGCACGTGCCGCTGCAAAGTCGTCCACCGCACCGTCGGACCCGGGCGAGATCGGCACATCGGCCTTGATGGCAAGATCGCGCGCCGCTGTCTTGTCGCCCAACATGGCGATGGCCTCGGGCGAGGGGCCGATGAACGTCATACCGGCATCGGCAACTGCGCGAGCAAAGTCTGCATTCTCGCTCAGGAAGCCGTATCCCGGATGAATGGCGTCGGCACCGACCTTGACGGCGGCGCTGATGACCTTCTCGATCACCAGATAGGATTCGCGGGGCGTGTAGCCACCAATGGCAACGGCCTCGTCTGCCTCCCTCACATGCAACGCATGTTCGTCGGCATCGGAGTAGATGGCCACGGTAGCAATGCCCATGCGGCGAGCCGTCGAGATCACCCGCAGGGCAATCTCGCCTCTGTTGGCGATCAATATCTTTCGGAACATCAGCTGAACTCCACGATCGTTACTCCGTCGCCCCCTTCTTCGATCAGGCCTGGACGTATGGAGCGAATGTGCGGGTGTTCGGACAACATTTCCTGGACGGCCTTGCGCAGTGCGCCGGTGCCCTTTCCGTGGATGATGGTTGCCGACGTCAGTCCGCCAAGAATGGCGTCCGACACAAAATACTCGAGATCCTTGAGTGCTTCATCAACTCGCTTACCACGAATATCACACGAGGTACTGGAATCGAACTTCATGAAGACATCGCTGCGACGTTCCTGCTTGATCTTGCCACCTGAACGCAGACTGGCAAGCGGAAACGTGAACCTGATGCCGTTGACTTCGACCGAAGCGGTCTTACGCGCTGCATCGATGGCGATCACCGTTCCGACGTTCGACGTGCCGTCGATGGTCACGGTGCTGCCCACAGTAAGGTCGGCCGGTGCCGACGCAACAGGGGTGACATCTGCTTCGATCGAGGCTTTCACGTCTGCAAGACCCTGTTCGAACTCTTTCTTGACGTCACCAATGGCCCGCTGCTGCTCGCGTACTTCGCGGATGGTGTTTTCGACGAGCGATCGGGCATTTCGCAGTACATCGGCGGCTTCAGTTCTGGCATCGTCCATGAGTTTAGTGCGTTGCTGCTTGATGGCGGCAAGACGTTCCTCGTAGTCGATGCGCGTCCGCTCAGCCTTCTGTGCCTGCTCCGCAGCCGTGCGGTAGGCACGCTCGGCCTCGGCGCGGAAGTGCTGCATGGCCGAGATGCTCTGCTCGAGTTCGTCGTGGCGTTCGCCCAGGTTAGCTCGGCCGCGTTTGATCACAACATCCGGAATGCCAACCGACTCCGCCAGCACGAAGGCATAGGAGTTACCCGGTACGCCCGGAAGGAAGCGAAACGTTGGCTTCATCTGTGCGGGATCGAATGCCAGCGAGGCATTGGTTATGCCCTGACGTGTGATCGCAAATTGTTTGAGCGAGGATTGGTGCGTGGTGACAACGAAGGCCGTACGACGTTCCAGCAGACTTTCAAGGATGCCGGCCGCTAATGCACCACCTTCGGCAGGATCTGTTCCGGCGCAGATCTCGTCGATCAGGACAAGCACGTCCGGTCCGCAAAAGGACAGAATGTCACGCAATCGTATCAGCTGCGAGCTGAACGTGGACAAGTTGCTGTCGATGGACTGATGATCGCCGATCGCCGTGTAGATGCGTCGTATGCCGGTACGGACTGTGCCCAGAGGAAAGATGCCACACATGGCCATGGCCATCGACAGACCGATGGTCTTCATCGCGACGGTCTTGCCGCCGGCATTCGGACCAGAGATAAGTATTCCACGCGTTCCTTCGTCGAACGACACGTTCAGCGGAACCACCTGCATGCCCGACGTGCGTGCCTGCCAGGCAAGCAGCGGGTGGCGTACCTGCTCGATCTCGATGAGGTCGTCGTCGTGGATCAGCGGACGAAGCCCGCCCATGGCCAGCGCATATCGTGCACGGGCGATGGCCACATCCAATTCGACCATGATGTCATATGCTCTGTCGATGTCGAGCGACACCGAAGCAACTTCGGCTGTCAGCGTCGTCAAGATGCGGGCGATCTCGCGCAGCTCGGCATTGTGCAACAGCGACAGTTCGTTGTTCATATCGAACGTCTCGGCCGGCTCGAGAAAGACCGTCGAACCGGACTGCGAAACGCCATGGATGATGCCGGGGAC
>VFFB01000167.1 GCA_018882585.1 Candidatus Kapaibacterium sp. | reverse complement strand
GTGTGAGCCCACGCATCGTGTGAGCCCACGCATCGTGTGAGCCCACGCATCGTGTGAGCCCACGCTGAAGCGTGGGCTTATCCTAGAGTTTCTTTCGTGGAAGTATCACCGGTACGCCGGCATTGGCGATGGCGGCGTTGATGGCTGCGACTGTCTCGGATTCGACGCGCGCAAGGCGCGCGTGCTGCACGTCGGTTCGGCGTTGCAGTTCCTTCTCGAAGTCAAGCGCCTGCTGGGTCGGACGTGTGTCGGCCGAGGCGATGACGCCGATGAGGGCGGCGATCTTGTTGTTGAGCTTGACCGGATAGTTCAACGCATCTTGGAAGGCCTTGATGCGGTGCTGAATACACTCGTCTTCGACGGACTGCAGCGTGTCGAGTGCTTGTTTGGCCAGCGTGTCGACCTGCTTGCGGATGGTGCTGTCGGCATCGCGCAGACGCGACTTCGCCTGGGCGATCTCGGTTCGCAGTTCTCGCACGCGCAGCACGTCGTCGTGAACTGACGTGAGCATGGCATTCAACCGCTTGTGCATGTCGAATTGCGCTTGCAGGTCGGCCGCTGAAGCGGGCACACGTGGGTCCTTCCTGATTTCGAAGGTCTGCTCGCGACGCGTGCTGCCAACGTGCAGGACGACCTTGTATGTGCCCGGTACGGCCTTTGGCCCCTGCGTGGTGCCGGCCCATAGCACCTGACCCGGAACGTCGGTCGATCCGGGATAGGTCATGTTCCATGTAAACCGGTTTAGCCCCTTACGACGTGTGACGGGCGACGGACTGTGCAGCGAATCGCGATAGTAGGTCGTGTCATTGGGATAGGGTTCACCCTTCGGATTCGTAGCCGATGAATATGTGATGATACTGTCGCCTGTTGGACCGTAGAACGTCAGGCGTACTTCTTCTGACGTGGTATCGCGCAGCTGGTAGTGTACCAGCACGCCGCCGGGTGCATTCTCGCCGACTTCCATGTCGGGCGATGCCCACGATCCACCTTCCATGCGGTAGGTGTGACGTGGCGCATATAGGTGAACGCTGGCGGTGCGAACGCTGTCGTGATACTGATGCAACGGTGTAAGGTCATCCAGGATATAAAAACCCCGGCCATGCGTGCCAACCACAAGATCCTTCTCGCGCGGGTGGATCACAAGGTCATGCACTGGCGTCGTGGGTAGGTCGCGCCGCAGGCGGCTCCACTGTGCCCCTTGATCAAACGAGACAAACACACCCGTTTCTGTGCCGGCATAGAGCAGGCCTCGGCGGAATGGATCTTCGCGGACGATGCGTGCAAACGAGCCGTTGGGGATGCCCTTGACAATCTTGATCCACGTTACGCCATAGTCCGTGGTGCGATAGATGATGGGTGACAGGTCATCCATCTGGTAGCGGTTGACGGCAACGTAGCAGGTGGCTGCGTCATGGGGCGAGGTGGCAACAGAGGATATGCGCGACCATGGGGCAAGGTCGGAGGGAGTGACGTTCTTCCACGTGGCACCGTTATCCGTGCTGACGTGGAGCAGTCCGTCGTCGCTGCCTGTCCAGAGTATGCCTTTGCGAACGGGCGATTCGTCGAAGGCGAAGATCGTGCAGTAGGTCTCCACACCGGTGTTGTCCTTGGTGATGGGGCCGCCGGACGGACCCTGCTTTGTCGTGTCGTTGCGTGTAAGGTCGGCCGAGAGGCGCGTCCAGCTCATACCCTCATTTGTTGTGCGGTACACGTACTGTGATGTTGCGTAGATCGTGTTCGGATCGTGCGGTGAGATCACGATGGGGAACGTCCATTGGAATCGGTCGACAACATCCTTTGCGCCGCCGCCGATGGGATTGTCAACCAGGATAGAAATGTTCTGCTCTTGGTCGGAGCGTTTATCGTAGCGTCCGATATAGCCCGAGTAGTTGCCACCGTAGGTGATATTGGGGTCGGTGGGCTTTGCCACTACGTGGCCGCTCTCGAAGCCGGCGACGCGCCACCAGTCCTGTTCGCCAATACTCCAGCCGGTAGTTCTCGAAGCAACCGTGAGTGTGGTGTTGTCCTGTTGTGCGCCATACAGGCGATAGGGGAAGGCCGTATCCACGGAAACGTGGTAGAACTGACAGGTTGGAAGATCGAGCTTCGAGAATGTTCGTCCGCCGTTTTCGGTGACCTCGAAACCACCGTCATCGGCAACGATAAAGCGCGAGGGATCCGTGGGGTCGATCCACATATCGTGGTGGTCGCCGTGTCCGGTCCCGATGCCGTTCCAAGACGTTCCGCCGTTGTCGCTGCGGAACATACCGACGTTCAACACATACACCTTGTTAGCATCCTTGGGGTCGGCATAGACGTGATTGAAGTACCACGGCCGTGTACGGATATCCGGATCGTCGCTTACACGTCGCCATGTGGCGCCACCGTCATCGCTTCGGAACAAGCCTCCGCCGGCCTTGTTCTCGACCATGGCCCATACAAGGTTGCGTTGGGCGCGTGACACATCGACGCAGATCTTGCCGAGAAGGCCCCGTGGCAGACCGGGATTTGTCGAGATCTCCTTCCACGTTTCGCCGCCGTCGGTGCTCTTGAACAGGCCACTGCCAGATCCGCCGGAGCTCATGCTCCACGGTGTACGATGTGCCTGCCACAGCGAGGCGAACAGCACACGCGGATTATTGGGGTCTATTTTCAGCGTCAGCCCGCCCGTACTGTCATTGCGATACAGCACGCGCCGCCACGTGGCACCGCCGTCGGTGGTCTTGTAGATACCGCGTTCCGGATTGGGTCCAAAGACGTGTCCCATCGACGACACCCATGCCACATCGGCATTATCGGGATGCACCACGATATCCGCGATCATGCGTGCATCTCGCAGGCCGACATGTTTCCACGTATGACCGGCATCGGTGGTGCGGTACAAGCCATCGCCAACCGAAATGTTGCCTCGGATATCCGTCTCTCCCATACCCACATACACCACATTGGGATCGGAGGGGGCGATGGCGATTGCGCCGACGCTGGACGACCCGAAGGTTGTATCGGACACGGCAACCCATGTGCGACCTCCATTCTCGGTCTTCCACACGCCGCCACCCGTGGCGCCAGCATAGTACGTCTGTTTAAGATCGGCATGCCCAGCCACGGCCAGCGAGCGTCCGCCGCGATACGGCCCGATACTCCGGTAATGCAGCGTCCGAAACGCCTGCTCAAGTTCCGCCGCCGGCGGCGTGGGCATCATCTGTGCTTGCACGGTCAGTGCAAGGGCACACAAGGTAAACAGGTAACGTGTCATGCGGTAAAAATACCACGGGTTGTGGATGTGCGGGCCTCACCCCCGCCCCTCTTCACGAGTGGAGTGGGCAGGGTGAGGCCCGTCAATTGCATGGTGCGATCGTAGGGGCGGCCACGTTGGGTCTGGGCGACCACGTTGGGTCTGGGCGACCATGTTGGGTCGCCCCTACGCATCACATCATGGCGAAGACGTATCGGTTTGACACGAACAAACGAACGGTCCGCCAATCGATCGTCGGCCGACAGTAGCCCATGGCCTCAGCCGTGGGTGCACATGAGTATGGGGTGCAGCCACGGCTCAGGACGTAGGCTACTCTCCGACAACCATCGTCGTCCGACGCGTGCGGCCTGTGCTGTCGACAAGTTCTACAAGACGTATGCCCTTGCCCACATCCGGGGTAGCGGCAATGCCCTCGGTTGCGAGGGTCTCGGCGGCTATGCGCGTTTGCACAAGCAGCCGGCCCGACGCCTCGTAATAGCGTACTGTGACGTCGCCGCCGGTGACGGACGTCCAGACGATGCGGCCCTGGACGAAGGCCACGTCCGTATCGCGCGACACTTCATCTGGCATCACCACATAGCTTGTAGCGGTACCGACGATGTCGTAGATCTCGAGGCAGTTGTCGTATTTCGACCGTGGTGTTACGCCATCTTTAGACTCACGGTGAACAGCTACCTCTGGAATGCTATCGCCGGTGACATCCGGCCACAACATGAGCTGGCGAATCTGTGTTGCGTACTGCGTCTGCGGCATCAGGTAGAAGGCCTTGGTTTCGGACGGGATGATCTGCTCGGGCGTCAGCCACTGACGCACCGACAGGACGCTCTCGTCGGAGATCGTCAGCTGCAGCGTCGAATCCAGCGTCGGC
>VFFB01000047.1 GCA_018882585.1 Candidatus Kapaibacterium sp. | reverse complement strand
GACACACCCTGTGTGCGACCGGTCTTCATCAGATTCGTCAGTGCGGCAAGGTCATCGCGCAGACGCAGTTCCGTTGCCGCATTCGATGCTAACGCCGAAGCATCATACGTGGCAGGTACGTCGAGCGGATCGACCGAGGTGGAACACGACGAAAGAACAGCGACCGACGCTATGCCGGCTAGGAGCAGACGAACGATCATGCGGCTCGAACCAGACCTCGGTGAAACAGGACTTATTTGGTCCGAAATTATGCTTTATCTGGATTTAGTCCAAATAAAGAAACTCAATCAAGACGAGGATGCTGTGTTGGACACGTATGTCGCAGGTGCCTCAGATCGAGCGCAAGGAGTCAGATGCCATACCGGCAGCGTCAAGCACATCACGACCAGCGGCCGGACTGCGGGCGGCAGCAAGCCATGCTCTAACTGCCGCTGGATCGGCCTCGGTGCCGTCGATACGCCACTGCATGTTGTCACGTGTCAGCAAGTGGTCTACCAGTTCTGGCATCCATGGTGCGGTAACATCGAAATCAACCTCGGCAAACAGCACCTTATTCGCACGGTCGCGATACCGTACACGAATGAACGGTCCACGAAAGGCATACGGCCGTCGAACGTAACGCGTGGTCATGGTAGCATAGCAGTTGACATCGCGGACGTCGGCCAGTATGATGGTTCGATTTCCTGTCTGCGTCGTTTCGACACGCATCGTTCGGTCATCGAAGGCAACGCTCAACACCTCGGTTTCAGCTCGCAGTACGCGACGCATGAACATTGACGTTACACCGCTGCCGAAGGCAGTGACAACCATTCCATAGAACAACCACGACGGGACGACATCGCCAAACCATAGCAACAGCATCGAGGCAATGGACGAGGTGAATGTTGTGGCTTGAAGCCACCGGCGTTGTCGTACGGTAAGACCGAATCGCATGGCGGAAAGATAATCACACGGACAGTGTCACACTTCCAACGTCTGGCAGCACGTAGCAGGAAACCCATCTTTCATCATTTCCGACATGGAGCCCTCATGCGTACGCACAGCACCGAAGAACTCGGCGTCCACCTCCTTCTTACCCCTGCCCTGAGTGCCGGAAGCATTCCACTTGGAGCGGCCGAGGCGCTGGAGAAACTGGCCTGCGACATGGCGCGGCTCAGCGGATGCACGTGCAAGGCCGTCAACGTCCGTGAAGACCACATGCACGTGTTGCTGCGTTGTGCTGCCGACGAGACCATCGGTCACTTCATTGATGCCTTTGTACCGAAGTCGCTCGAGACCATCAGAAGCATCAGTGGCCGCACACGGTCGTTCGACTTCGACGACCGTATCCACGTCACCCTATTACCCCCGTGGAACATCGACCTGTTCGCGGCCTTCGTGCGAGATCAGGACTTCTACCACAGCACGCACACACTGCACCAGGAGTTGGAGCAGATCTTCATCAAGGGGGCAGCGAATCTGAGCGAAGGCGAGAAGCGAGAGATACTCGACACCGTGAACTAGCCCGTGAAGGGATCGTCGCTGCGGCCTTAGTCGATCTTGGCGGTACCGTTGGCGACCGACTCCATGGCATCGGCAAAGCGCTCCATGTCGCGTCGCGTGGTGTACACGCTTGGCGCAATACGAAGCCCCTTGAAGTCTTCATGGGCAATGGCGACGGTCAGGATACGATGCTTGTCGTACAACCACGTCGACAGCTTCCCTGGATCGGTGTCTTTGATATGGACAAGGACCAGGGCACACTGATTGGCGGGATTCGTGATATCCGTCATGAACGACACCCGTTCGTTGCGTTGCAGGCGCTCCGTCCAGATGCTGTGCAGGTACCGATAGCGTGCAGCCTTGCGGTCAAGACCGAGCGAGACGTTGAAGTCGATGGCCTCGCCCAAGGCATTATGGATGGCGGCGGGGTGCGTGCCGATCTCTTCGAACTTCTTGATGTCGGCATCCATTGTTGCCGGTGCGGCCATCAGCGGCCAGATATCGGCGATACGATCCTTGCGGATGTAGAGCATACCGGTTCCGATGGGACCGCACAGCCACTTATGCAGCGACGTGCCGAAGAAGTCGCAGTCGAGTTCGTCGCGTGTGAACGGAAATTGTGCGAAGGAGTGTGCGCCGTCTACGATGCACGGGATGCCGCGGCGTCGGGCCATGCGACAGATCTCGCCAACGGGCATGATCTGGCCTGTAAGAAAGACGACGTGCGAGACGTGGATGACCTTGGTGCGGGACGTGATGGCCTCTTCGATGGATCGAACAAGGGCCGCTGCGTCCTTGAGCGGTGTAGGCACAGGCACCTTCTTCAACACGATGCCGTCGCGGCGGACGCGCTGCTCCCAGGTCGTCAGCATACGTGGATAGTCATGCGTCGTCGTCAGCACTTCGTCACCCTTCTGCAGCGTCATGCCAAACTGGATGTTCTGCAGCGACTCGCTCGCATTGCGCGTGATGGCAACCTCCGTCGGTGCCACACCGAACAACGAGGCAAGGCCCTGACGGACGGACTCCTGCTTTGGCTCCATCTCCTGCCACAGGATCTTGGCGGGCAGACGGTTCGTCTCTTCGGTGAAACGACGCAATGCGTCCTGGACCGCGCGCGGACTTGGAGACACGCCACCGTTATTGAGGTTGACCACGGTACGGTCAACGGCGAAGGCCTCCTGCACCGTGCGCCAGAAATCCTCGTCTGCGGCAACATTCCCCGCCGTCTTATCAGGGGGCAGTGTTTGCAGCCATGAGGTGACGGCGCGTGCCGAGGCTGCCGAGAGCATGGTGATTGGTGCGGCGGCGAGGGCGGTGCGCATCAGATCGCGGCGAGATGTCATGAGTGTCCCCGGAACGGTGTTAGCAGTGCTGCAACGAGACGGTCAACATACACAACTGCATTACGAAATGGAAAGGCCCGACAGGGAAAACCTGTCGGGCCTTTCGCATGAGCGTGCTGTGAGGCAGACGTTAGTCCCACCACACTGGGTCAGTCATTGCTGCGCCTGCTTGGTAGTTGTCTGTGTTGTACACGCGCTCGTCCTGAGGATAGGGCCAGCGGCGCGGGATCTGCTTGCCGGATGCCGGAGCGGGCGTCAGGGTGGGCAGACCGGTACGGCGCCAGTCCGAGTAGGACTCAACGTTGCCATACATGGCGATGTACTTCTGCGTCATGATCTCGTCAAGCGTCAGCGCATCAGCGGCCGGCAGCGTGGCAAGGTAGGCCGTGCCATCAACGCCTGCTGCTTCCATCGATGCCTTCACACCTTCGACATACGCTGCGTGTGCGCCGGGCTTGTTGCCCTTGGCAAACTCAGCTTCTGCCTTCAGGAAGTTCACTTCGGCAGCCGTAACAAACGTCACCGGTGCGTCGATGGCAGCGAGGTATGAGCCTACGCGGATCGAATCGGCGTAGACAGCGGCGCGGGGATCGTTGCGATCGCTAAGGATCTTGGCGAAGAAGCCGTTGAATGCAAGGTCGCCATCGCGCTGCGTCGTGAACTGATACCACGGGTTTGCGTTGTTCTGTGCCGTGCCGAACGTGAAGCTGAAGTTCTCATCGTTGGCGGCGATACCAGCCGATGCGTGGGTGATCACGTCATCCAACGTAGCCTTGCCGGACTTGACCATGTGCATCGACATACGGGCCATGAGCGACTTGGCAGCCTTGGCCCACGAGCCGCGGTTACCACCGTAGATCAGGTCGTCTCTGCTGGGGCTGGTCTTGCTGGCAGCCGTCAGGTTTGCCTGAGCCTCGACGAGCATCGCCATGAGGCTGGCATAGATGTCTGCCTGCTTGTCGTACTTCGGCGTTGTCGTGCGGCCTTCAGCGGCATCGCCCTTGAAGGCATCGCTATACGGCACATGACCATACAGATCCGTCACCGTGCACATCGTATAGGCGAACATGATTTGAGCCACACCCTTATAGTGTGGCGATTCGGCGGCGTCGGCCTTGTCCATGATGATCTTCAGATCCTTCATGATGCCGCTGTACATGGTGCTCCATGAGTTGTCGACATCCGACTCCGTAAATGTGTAGTTGTAGATACCAAGGTGCTGGCGGTCGACACCTTCGTTGTGCTGCGTGAGCAGGCTTGAGTATCGACCGATGTCGCCGCCCATCACATAGCCAAGCGAGGCCTGCGTTACGGGAAGAATGACGGTCATACCTGCATCTGCAAGCGAGTTCGGATCAGTATTCAGTGCGGGATCGATGAACGGCGTGTCGCAAGCTGTTGTGAACAGCATTGCCGCCGTTGTGAATCCTATGAGTAGTCGTTTCATGTTGATTGTTCCGTGTTCGTTTGTGGTTAGGGCATCAGAAGTTCAAGCTGAGCGAGAACACGTAGCTCTTGGTATTCGGCATGTTGAAGTACTCGATACCCTGAGCGTTGCTTGCACCTGTGAGCGACGTTTCCGGATCGATGCCTTGGAAGTCCGTGCTCAGCCAAAGGTTGCGGCCCGTGAACGTCAGCGTAGCACCGGCGATCGGAAGCATGTTCACGACACTCGTCGGCAGAACGTAGCTCAGCGTGAGCTCACGCAGACGCACGAACGATGCGTCTTCGATGAAGTCTTCCGAGTTGCTACCGAAGAAGCCGTTACCGTTGCCAAAGACAAACCAGTTTTCGTCCAGCGTAGCCGGGATGTCGTTCTTCTCGCCCGTAGATGCCTTGACACCTTCGAAGGTCTTCGTTGTGCCGCGTGCTTCTGTTTCCTTGGCCGTACCAAAGAAGATGAGCGCCGAGCGCGTACCGTTCCAGATATAGCCGCCCTGGCGGATATCGAACAGGAAGGACAGCGTCAGACCATTCCACGAGAACGAGTTGCGGATACCCATCAGCCAATCGGGGTTAGCCGAACCGAATGGTCGCTCCTGCGGGTCGAGGATCGGCTGACCGTACGACGGCGAGTTCGGATCGTCGTCGATCAGGATATTGTTCGATGAGTCTCTTGCCCAGCCAAAGCCGTAGATCGAACCATAGGGCTGACCGGCGACGGCACGGACGGAAGCACCAAGGAAGCCACCAAGGAAGATCTCTTTCACACCAGGTGCGAGTGACTCAACCTTGTTGACATTTTTCGTGAAGTTCACGTTGATGTCCCAGTTGAAGTCGCCACGGATCGGTGATGCGTTCAGCACGAGTTCGACGCCCTTGTTCGAGATCGAACCGGCGTTACGAACTTCGGCGCCAAAGCCCGAGGTTGCAGCGATCGGCACGGAGAAGATCTGATCGTTTGATGTAGAGCTATAGTACGTCACGTCAATGCCGAACATGTTGTCAAGGAAGCGCGCATCAAAGCCGATTTCCCATGATTGTGTGTTTTCAGGACGCAGGTCGGCAGCACCGAGAACGTTGCCCTTCGTGTAGCCAATTGCGCCGTTGAACGGGAACGAAACGCCGTCCGTCCAACCGTCAGCTGCGCCACCCTGGGCGAACGTCGTGATGGTGGCGTAGATCGGCGCGTCCTTACCAACCTGTGCAAAGTTCGAACGCAACTGCAGGTAGCTCAGGACGTCGTTCTTAATCTCAGGAATGAGCTCCGTCAGCACGGCCGACAAGCTGACGGCGGGATAGAAGAACGAGTTGTTGGCCTCAGGCAGCGACGTCGACCATTCGTTACGGCCCGTCACGTTCAGGAACAGCGCATTGCGATAGCTCAGGCGTGCATCGCCGTAGAAAGCCATCGTACGCTTGCGGCCGATGCTTTCGCGGGCCAGCACACTTGATGCGTTCGACAGGTTGAAGAAGCCTTGTGCGCCGAGTCCGTCGCCCTGCACGAAGACCTGCTGACCGTAGGTCGAGAACAGGTTGTTGCCCAGCAACACCTGAAGGTCCCACTCTTCGTCGAGTTCCTGCGTGATCGTCAGGATGAGATCCGACGTGACGTCGCGGTTGAACTGCTGGTCTTCGAATACGCGGCCCGTTGGCGTGGCACGGCTGTTGATCGCGAAGATCTGCTTGCGGCGGTCGCTGTAGACGTCGGCACCAAGGCGGTACATAAGGTCTACGCCCGTCATCAGACCCCAGTCGAACTGGACGTTACCATAGAGACGGTTCACATCGTCCGTGAACGGATTCTTGTTGACCGTCCAGAACGGATTGTCGTAGCCGACGCCGGCGCGATAGGTACGCTGGCCACCGGCAGGCGTGGAGTATGCCGTGGGATTGTCGACAGCATCGGCACCAAAGCCATACGAGTTGTCGTACGACGGCGGCGTGCGCAGCAGGCCAAGCATCACGCCTGATACGTTCGAGCCTTGCTGGATACGCTGTCCACCCGAGTTCACGTATGTCAGGTTCGCACTGGCACGCAGATCCGTCGAGATCTGAGCTGCACCGCTGGCCTTGACTGTTGTACGCGCCCATGTGCTGTTGGGGACGATACCGTTCGACGACAAATTGCCCAGACTGACGTAGAACGTGCCGTTCTCGTTACCGCCCGACATGTTGACCGAGTTATCGTACGTGTAACCCGTGCGGAAGAAGTCAGCCAGATTGTCGTGCGGAACCATAGCTGTCTTTGCACGAGGATCATTCTTGCTTACGATCGTGCCACGTGCATCGAATGCCGTGGGAACGCCGTCAAAGGCCAGAGTATCGATCTTCGCACCCCACGAGCGCGATGCGCCGGCAGCGGGATTCTGGAACGCACCGCCGGTTCCCTGTGAATACATGTTCTGCAGTTCGGGCAGACGGTTCACTTGGTCGATGCTCAGCGTGCTGTTGAAGTTGACGTTGAGCTTGCCGTCGGCCTGCGGACGTCCCTTCTTCGTTGTGATGATGATGGCACCACCCGAAGCACGGATGCCATAGAGGGCCGTTGCAGCAGGGCCCTTCAGCACCGTCATGTCCTCGATATCGTTCGGGTTAAGGTCGATCGCACGGTTCGAGTAAGCAACACCGTCAAGCAAGTTGTTGCTGCCGTTGTCTGGATTGCCCGAGAACGACTGCGAGTTGTCGATCGGAATACCGTCCACAACGAACAGCGGCTGGTTGTTACCCGTGATCGAGTTGTTGCCGCGGATACGGATGAACGACGAGGCACCTGGAACGCCGGTCGAGTTGATGACTTGCACACCGGCGACCTTGCCCGAGAGTGCGCTAACGATGTTCGTTTCGCGCGACTGCACGAGGGCACTACCGTCGACTTCCTGTGTGGCATAGCCAAGTGACTTCTTGGAGCGCTCCAAGCCAATGGCCGTGACGACCACTTCGTCAGCGCTGACAGCATCATCCTCCATCACGACGTTGATCTCGGTCTTGTCGCCGATCTCAACTTCCTGCGTCTTCTTTCCGATCAGCTTGAAGACGAGCGCCTTCACCGTACTGCGCACCGTAATGGCATATGATCCATTCGGTTTCGTAAACGTGCCAACCGTCGAGGCCTTTCCCTGAACGACCGCTCCAGCCACCGGTTTTCCATCCCGGTCTGTGACCTTGCCGGTAATCGTTCGGTCCTGGGCGGTTGACTGCGCAATCGCCAATAGTGCGATCACAATCACGTACCCTATCCGTAGCATAGGCGTAATCCCCTGCTTATGTGAATGAACTGCGCCGCCATTGTACTGGCGAACGCATGCGTTTTGTATCCCTGGTTGTGCCTGAAACTTCATAGCGCAACGGCCTTACAGTCGCTGCAGCAGTGTCCCTCTGCGCATCACCTCGACAGCTGGGCCGTGACCGAAATGGCTTGGTCTACCCGAAGACTATCGCTTGGTGTATGAATGTTCCAAGCGAGGCCATTATAGGAAAATGCAAGGAATGATTCCTAAGAAATGACATGGTGTTCAAAAATATTTCCGCCATGACTTCCCTTCCGAATCACGCTGCAACATGCAGGCACACATAAAAAAACCCGACGGCACCACCCGTCGGGTTTCGGAGACCGGGTTGCCCCTGTCTTCCACGTCCCACCACACACAAAGTCAATCAATTGCGAGATAGCACCCGCAGCCCAAATGTAGTAAATATGCCGTAGTGAGGTCAAGCAGAATCTTCATGGGCGTTACGTTGATGATCGCTGCCAATGATGACGACAGCAAAGGGCAGGCGTGCCCATCACATCATGGCTCGATGCGATAGCACGTATATTTGCGGCCCAACGATTTGCGCACAGGAGATCCATGAAGACCACTCAGTTCCATGCCATCCACCTCGCCGCCGGTGCTAAGATGGTCTCGTTCGCCGGCTTCGAGATGCCGATCCAATATCCCAAAGGTATCCTGCACGAACACAACGTCGTCCGTACGGGCGTTGGCGTCTTCGATGTGTCGCACATGGGAGAGTTCATCATCAGCGGCCCCAACGCACTAGCCCTTATCCAGCGCATCACCATCAATGATGCCTCGAAACTCACACCCGGAAAGGCACAGTATTCGGCAATGTGTTATCCGGAAGGGGGCATTGTGGATGACCTGCTGGTCTACCACCGCGGCGACGACTATATGCTGGTCGTGAACGGTGCCTGCAAGGACAAGGACTGGGCCTGGGTGCAACAGCATGCGGCCGAACTTGGCGATGTGACCGTTGTGGACGAGAGTGACGACTATAATCTGCTTGCCGTCCAAGGGCCGAAAAGTCTCGACACGGTGCAGAAGATCGCCGATCAGCCGCTGGCCGATGTGGCCTTTTACAGCTTCGTTACCGGCACGGTTGCCGGTGTGCCGACCATCATTTCACGGACGGGATATACCGGCGAATTGGGCTTCGAGCTGTACTTCAAGGGCGGAGCCGACGTTGCAGCCACCATCGCCGAAGCGTTGTTCGCCGCAGGATCCGATGCAGGTATCGAGTGGATCGGCCTGGGTGCGCGCGACACGTTGCGCCTTGAAAAAGGCTACTGCCTGTATGGCAACGACATCGACGATACGACGAATCCCATCGAGGCTGGCCTTGGCTGGATCACGAAGCTTGCCAAGGGCCCGTTCAACGCCAGCGATGTCATCGCAGGCGTGAAGGAGGCTGGAGCGACGCGAAAACTCGTGGGCTTCGTGATGCGGTCCGAAAAGTTGATCCCGCGTAATGGCTACCCTATCGTTCTGAACGGCGAGATAATCGGCAAGGTCACCAGCGGCAATACGTCGCCCGGCCTTGGCACCGGCATTGGCATGGGCTATGTGCGGGCCGACCTGGCCGCCCCCGGTTCGCATATCGAAATCGCCGCGCGGAATACAACGTTCCCTGCCGAAGTGGTCAAGCTGCCGTTCCTCTAAGATCGAGGCGACGCTGTCAGTCGGTACGTGTATCGGTCGAGTCGCTCACGACTTCGATCCGTACGCGTGCAGTGCCCATACGAACCATGTCGAGCGCCACGGCGGCAGCCTTCGACACGTCCAGGATGCGGCCGTGCTTCCATGGTCCACGGTCATTCACGCGTACGATCACGCTTCGGTCATTCGCAATGTTGGTGACGCGAAGCTTGGTGCCGAAGGGAAGCCATCGGTGCGCACAGGTGCTGTCGTGCATGTTAAAGCGCTCGCCGCTTGACGTCAGCCTGCCGTGGAACTTCTCTGCGTAGTAGGAGGCGGTACCCTCTTCAGGTTGTTCGGCAAGACGCCGCGCCGTCAGAGTGTCCGACAGCGTCGTGCCGCGCGGAGTTTTTCCTTGGCGAACGCGCCGCAGGATCAGACTGTCGATTGCAACTGCCGAGTCTGCCATGGGCACGCTTGCAGTTGGTACCCGTAGCCCTTGCGTTGCAGAGTCGGCCGGCAGGCTCGCCGCTGCACGGCGCAGCGAGTCGGCACGCATGCGCATGAACATCGCCTCCACCCGCATCGAGTCGCTTCGGCGCCACAAGACCTCCCACTCGCGTGTCAACGAGTCGGCACGTCGTAGGGCCTCTGCATGCTGTCCGCGCGCCGCGATAGCGGCGGCGCAAAACAACAGGATGATCAATGCCCCTTGCATCATGGTCAGAGTGGCATAGAGATATGACGTCGACGCAGCAATTCGACCACGTCGCGGACGTTGGACGTCTGACCGCGCGGACAGATGAGGATTGCGGCTTCGGTTTCGATGACGACGAGATTATCAACGCCCACCAGACTTATGACACGTCCGGTGGTTGCATTCACGAAGCTGTTAGTGGTCCCGATGGTCACGACGTTGCCTTCGATGACGTTGTTCTTGCCATCCTTCATGGCAAGGCGGTACAATTCGTCCCACGTCCCAACATCACTCCAGCCGAAGGCGGCCTCGATGACGTAAACATTGCGCGCTTTTTCGAGCACGCCGGTATCGAACGACACGGATCGGATCTGTCGATAGGTCTGCAACAACTCCGGCTCGTAGGACTCGGTACCGACGTGCCGTTCCAGAGCAGCAAACAGCGGCGCATGATCTGGCAGGTATGCAGCGAGTTTCCGCTGCATGATGCCAAGTCGCGTCACAAAGATTCCGCTATTCCACACAAAGTCGCCGGCATCCATGAATCGTTGTGCCGTGGCTGCATCGGGCTTCTCTGCAAACGTTCGAACATCGGCCACTCGGCCGCGGATCATGGCGTTATCAGACTCCACCGTATCGCCCACTTGGATGTAGCCGTACGCAGGCTCGGGACGCGTCGGAATGATGCCCAGCGTCACGACCCCGTCCAGCTCGCCGGCAGCCGCCACGGCACGGTCAAGGGCGACCTGAAACTCACGCACGTTCGAGACAACATGATCCGATGGCAGTGTCACCATGACGGTATCATCGTCAAACTTCCGACGCAGCAGCATCGTAGCCAGCGAGATACAAGGGGCAGTGTTCCTACCGAACGGTTCTACCAAGACGTTCTCGGAGGGGATTAGCGGCAGCTGATCACGCACGAGTGCCGACATATCGGATGTCGTAACGACGAAGATCTTCTCCGCCGGAACGAAGGGCATCAGTCGCATCACCGTGTTCTGGATCAACGTGCCATCGCCTGAAACATGCGAGAACTGCTTTGGGCGTTTCTCGGTGCTTCGTGGCCACAGATTGAGACCTCTGCCGCCGGCCATGACAAGTGCGATGGTTTCCATGGACATGTCCGAAATGATAGCAGGCGAAACTACACAGCACTACCATACGTCCCACACCCGCGGTACGACGGTCGAACCTCGTATCTTTGCACCCTGCAAATTGTCCATACAGGATTCGTTTATGCATCGCATGTTCATGAGCATCGCAGCCTTCATGCTGGCTGCAACGCTGGTCACGGCACAGGATGACCGCCTTGGCGAGATATCCTTCGACGAGGTAACCTTGACCGAGGAGAAGGTGCCCTACTTTGCCGTCGGCGTGGGATTCACGGCCAGTGCCATGTTCCCGGATCTTGCCGACGTGAGTGCGCACGCTACGTCATACGGTCTGGGCGAACTGTCGGGACCGATGTTCGTGTCCGGTGCCGACATCTTCACGGCGATCGCCATCGTTCCCAATGTTCGCGCGGGCTTCTACTGGCTTGGCGGAGGCCTCGAGACGACAGGCAACATACAGGTTTCCAACCAGCCGATCACACGCACAATGTCGTACACGTTCGAGATGCGCGGCGTGTACTTCGACTACGCCTTTGTTCCAACCAAGGGTCTTGCCATCCTGCCAGGCCTGCGAGCCGGCTGGGGAACGCAGAGCATCGAACTGTATCAGGGAGCCGCATCGCGGTCGTGGTCTGACTTCGCCGGACCGAACGATCTGTTGCCGTCGCCCGACGCGTACCAGCTCCTGCAGCGCGACGTGCTGCATGTAGCTCCACAACTCAACATCGAATACGCACTGACGCCATTCCTGAATCTGCGGGCCGCAGCTGCCTATCAGATGCAGGTAAGCGCAGCCGACTGGATCTCGACAAAGACGTCGACCGTTGCGGGTCTTCCCGATGGTATCAACATGAATGCATTTTCGGCATCCATCGGCGTCTTCGTCGGTCTGTTCAATTGAGATCGTCGGGCTCGTAGCTCAACGGTTAGAGCAGCGGACTCATAATCCGTTGGTTGCAGGTTCAAATCCTGCCGGGCCCACCACGCATGTACAACGCCCTGCTTTGCAGGGCGTTGTCCTATGTGGCATAACCCTTGCTTGGCATCTGCAATATCCGACCCGGGCTGTCCGTGTTTTCCGACCGTGATGCTTTGCCCCTTTCACCATAGCCTACGTTGCATGGTCATGACGGCAACCGCCATGACGGCTATGATGTGCATGGACGAGACGCATGTGATGTCCGCCCAAGCACTGCGCAGCATCGAAAACACGGCCTTCGGATTTGGCGAGCGTCTGGAGTACGACGTCGGCTATATGGGCATCACTGGCGGAAAGGCCAGTTTCACGATCGGCACCGAGCCGGTGGAGTTGAACGGCCATACCTGCTATGACGTGCGCTTCGATGTGGCATCGCTCGAGAGTCTCGACTTTCTGTACCGGGTGCGTGACAGGTATCGGACGCTGATCGATGTGGCGGGCATCTATCCGCTGAAGTTCGAACAGCGCATCCGCGAGGGAAACTACCGTCGTGATTACACGGCAACCTTCGACCAGGTTGCAAACAAGGCGATGACGACGGAAGGAACGTTCGACATTCCGCCGTATGTGCACGATATCGTTTCTGCCTTTTTCTATGTACGGACGTTTGACCTGAAGCGCTATCGGAAAGGTCAGTCCATCCTGCTGCAGAACTTTTTTGGCAAAAAGGTCCACGACCTCGAGGTCAAGGTGCTGGGACGCCAACGCGTGACCGTTGCCGCAGGGACATTCGATTGCGTTGCCATTGAACCCATGGTCAAGGAAGGTGGTCTGTTCAAGAGCGAGGGACGCATTGTGATCTGGCTCTCCGACGACGACCGTAAGATTCCCGTCAAGGTCAGCACCAAGGTTCTGATCGGTTCTATCGACGCCGAACTGACCGGATATCGAGGTCTGCGCGGTCCCCTTGCTTCACGCATTCCCACGAAGGACTAGTATGATTCGACGCTCCGTCACCATGGGCATCGTTGCCCTAGCCAGCAGCGCCCTGATGCATGCATCACAGTTCGGCGAGCGCTTTCATACCACGTATGCTTCCCTCCGGTCGCTATCGTGCACCTTTACTGACGCATCAGGCATACGGGGCTCTGTCTCGGCCGTGAAGGGTGGCAAGTATGACATTAAGTTGCCCGACAGACGAATTGTCTCGAACGGCACAACGGTATGGAACATCACACCTTCGTCCAAGACGGTGATCATCAATGCGATGAATACGAATTCCGAAGACCTTTCCATCGAGCGAGTCTTCTTTACGCTGATGGCAGTGTACCGCATCCAGAACGAATCAAAACCCGACGCTCGCAAACACATCACGCTGCGTCTAGTTCCTCCGGCTCCGTCGGCCGTTGTAGGGGGCGTCGTATGGGCCGACGTCACCGTCGATGCATCGATGAATGTCGAAACGATCACGATTCATGATGGTGCGTCGACCACACGGTGGGCGATCTCTCGGCTGAAACGCAACCGCCCCATCGACGCATCGGTCTTCACGTTCACGCCTGCCAACGACTGGCAGGTCATTGATCTTCGATGATGGGCGTTACCGTCGAGCGGTAAACTCTCGGGCATCAGCGCGACAAGATCACATCCGGCAGTTCAACCATATCCCAAACGACAACGGCCCGCTCTTCGATGAAGAGCGGGCCGTTTGATGTTCGAGGCGTTGTTCGCCGTGCGGCTTACTTCACGATCACCACTTGCTGCGTAGCTGCGAAGCCAGGCGTCGAGATCGTGTAGAGGTAGACGCCAGGCGTCAGACCCAGAGCCGTCGAGCTGAACGACAGACGATGCGTGCCGGCTTCGGCAACACCGCTGTTGAGTTCGGCGATCTCGCGGCCAAGCACATCCGTCAGCGCGATGCGCACGAACTGTGCTGCGGGCAGCGTGTAGCTGAAGCGTACGGCGTCGGACGACGGATTCGGATTTGCCATGCCGAGCGTGTAGCCGTTCTCGACAACATCACCCGTAACACCAACCGTCACGCCAACGCGGGCGATCGTCGAGGTGTCGGCACCGCACTCGTTCGAAACAACAACCGTGTAGTCGCCTTGGTCGTCGCCCGTAGCGCGAGCAACCGTAAAGGTCGTCTCCGTTGCGCCGTCGATCTGCGTCGTGCCCTTGTACCACTGATACGACAGCGTACCCGAACCCGATGCGGCAACTTCAAGCTTGATCTCGTCGCCTTCGACAACAGCCTTGTCCGTCGGAGCGTCCGTGATGCGCGGAGCAACGTTCACAAGGACGTTCACCGTCGAGCTTGTAACCTGACCGCAGGAGTTGAGCACCATCACGCTGTACTGACCTGCGTCGGCAGCCGTGATGTTCTGCACCGTCAGGGCCGAACCAGCAGCATTCGGAATGGCCACGCCACCCTTCATCCACTGATACGTGATGCCCGTACCGGTTGCACCGGCCGTGAGCTGCATCGAGTTGCCTTCGCAGAGCGTATCGCCAACAGGCTGAAGCACGATGATCGGCGACGTGCCAACGGCGATGTCAACCTTGTTCGAAGCGATCTCGGTACCGCTGGGCATGTACGTAGCAACGCACCAGTACTCGCCATTGTCGGTCGTGTCGTTCGCATCCGTAATCGTCAGGTTCTTCGTCGTCGAACCGCTCGTGCGACCATTGTCGGAGAGCATCGCACCGTCCTTATACCACTGATATCCGATCGAGCCGCCCGGGAGTGCGCCAGGAACGGCCGTACACTCAAGAACGATCGACGAGGAGATACAAGCTGCAGGCGTCGTGTTCGAGGCGATTACGCGTGGCACGAACAGGCGAGCCGTCTTCGAATCAACCGTACCGCAATAACCCGTGATCGTGCAGAAGTACTGATCAAGCGTGTCGGCATTCGTCAGATTGCGAATCGTCATCATCGACGATGTCGAACCCGTGATGCGACCGTTGTCGCGGACCAGCGAATCCTGATAGCTGTTCGTAACGCTGCTCCAGTACTTCTTCTTCCACTGGTAGGCGGGCACGTAGTCCTGCGGAGCGCCAACGGCCTCTGCAGCAACGCTCAGGTTGACCGTGCCACCAAGAGCAACCGGCTGCGACGACGGCTGGATCGTTACCTGCGTGCCGCGGACAACGAAGATCGAGGCCTTGGCCGACGTCTTCGCTACCGTTGTTGTGCGGTCCGTTGCCTCGATCGAGCACATGTACACGCCAGCCGAGGGATAGCCAACGTTGTTGAAGGCAAGGATGGCCGACTTTTCGTTCGGGATGATCACGCCGTCCTTGTACCACTGATACGTCACGACAGCACCGGGCGTCACGTTGGCGATGCAGGTGAGCGTGAACGATTCGCCATTACATGCGTAGCGGCTTTGCGGCTCCGTCACGATCTCGATTTCGGGTTGGATTTCATCGGCGCCCATGTAGGGCTTGAGACGCTTTTCGCCGTCAATGTCCGTCGGCACAATGCCGAACAGCGTACCGGAACCCAAGAGCGCAGTCTGGATCGAATTCAAGTGCACATCGGAGGCACTAACGAAGTCCACAGGGATGCTTACCGAGTTCTGATCACGACCCGTCACCGCACGCCACGTTGCAAGGTTGGCGACGTCGGAGTTGTTGTAGCGTGCAAGCACTGAACCCGTTGTCACAATGTCGTTGAAGTCCGACACGCTTAGGGCAGTTGTTGAATTTCCCTCCACGCGGATGGCATAGCCACCATTCTTACCCTGGCCGAAATTGTGGAAGATGTTGTTTACAATGCGAGCGCCTTGCGTGGAATTCGGGTTTGCGTTGCCGATAAAAAGGCCAGTACTCAACCTGGATTTGCTCACCATGTTGATCGTGTTATGCGAGAGCTCAACTGTACCACCGGTGTTGTAGATGTATACGCCTAAGCTCTCCGTGGGGCCGAACGAGAAAGGGTCGAAACTCTCACTCGGGCCACCAACTACGATCATGTTGTTGCGCATCACTGAACTTGTACCGACTGTTGCTTCAAGTTGAATTCCGAGGAGTCCAATGGATGCTTCGCTGGCATCAATCGTATTGTTCGCGATGGTGATGCCATCATTGTAGTTGACCAAGACAGATTTGCTTCCGAAGGATGTCAACGACGCCGGTACTGTAACATCGTTGTTAACAAACTCCAGATTTCCAGAGGTAGCATACACAGCACATCCAACACGCAAGGAGTTACCCTTGATTACGACATTGGAGTTCACACCGGAAATGAAGGCGAATGCTGTAGAGTGGTTTTCTATGGTATTGTTCGTGAACGAAAAGTTGGCGACCGTATCGGCGTAGATCTCCAAGCAATCCCCCCTCGTTTCGTTAACGTCAAGACCCATGAACGAACACTCGTTGAATGATACGTTCCGCGTTGTCGAACTCATCCGTACGGTGCTCTGCATGAGCCCCCCTGGATCGCAGACAAACGAGATATTGGAAAAGCTGACGTCACTCATTCCATCGAAGTTCAGCATGCGAGCGAACTCGATGTTACTCTGATTGGCGACAAAGATGGGGGGCATCCTATTCCTGATTTCGACGTCTTGGCCCTCGACAGCTGCGAAACGTACGGACAGACCGGGAGTAGATGTCCACAGAGCCGGCATGTACAGATTCTCGATGTATGAGCCACCGTAGACATTTACGTTCACGTCGCCGTTGATGCCAGAAACACGTAAGTGTCGCATGACGTCACGGAACGACGTGAACGCAGCGGAGTTGACGCCGATTGTCGCGATCGTGAGATTTCCGCTGACAGCAGGAGCCGTCCATGTCGAGTACGTGTTATTGCCCACAACGGGATCGTTCTGGCCGTTCACCGTCTGGGCATGTGCCCACAGGGTATTCCACGACTTGGCACCGAAGGTCTCGTATCCAAGCGTGACCGTTGCTTCACCCAGCGGAGCGATTGCAGGCTGCGGATAGTACTTCACGGCAGTACGGTTACCACCATTGACCTTCCACTCGATGATGACGGAGTCTAGGTTATTCGTGCCGAAGTTCTTGATTCGAGCCACAATGGCTTGGCTCGTACCTGCCGCGTAGTTCGCTGCCTGTGTACCAAGGTTGATGATGGCTACGTCATTATTCGATCCAGGAGCAACACGACGCGTGAAGCGATACGTCTGGCCAACTGCGGGCGCAAAGTTGCGCTCAGGCGTTGACGGTGCAGCCGTCATCGAAATGCTCGGCTGCGCCCATGTGTTACGGTTATAGTCTGCGACGATGGAATAAACGCTACCGGTATTCTCAACGCCGCGCATACCAATGTGCACCGAGTGCGGTGAATTCACCACCATTTCACCATACACGATGTCAATGCCATTGTTTACCTGTACAAGACGGACCTGGAAGTTGTATCGTTCCGGTTTCGTCATCGTGACACCAGAGGGCCGCGTCACGTTCTTCCACTGGATCACGAACGTATAGTTACCCGGTGTGCCCTGTAGCTGTGTCATGATCGAGGAGTCGTCCTTGCCCATCAAGTCATTACCCCATGCTGCAACGACGACGGTGGCAGCATCGGTTGACTGCAGCGGGCGGTACGCATTGCCGTAGATACCCGAACCACCAAAGGAGACATAGCCGTTCGTATGGACGAAGACGGACGTGAATACCGTGTTACCAACTGTGAAGTTGAAGCCTAGCGGCACATTAATGACTTCGTCATTCATGTTTGACCCGGAGACGTGCGTCGTGCCAAAGGTCAACTCTTGGTAGTTGCCATTCAGCGGCGCTACCGAATAACTCGTGTTCGTTGCGGACGCCGAGGTAATACCTACGAGCAGCGCAACAACGAACAGCGACATGTAACGGGTAACGTTACGAATCATGGCTTCTCCAGCTATGGATTTGGACAATTGGTCGGTTGTGTTCGTCATCAGTTTTGTCAACGTGAGTCAATCACCAAGAGCTGCACAGACCAATGC
>VFFB01000046.1 GCA_018882585.1 Candidatus Kapaibacterium sp. | reverse complement strand
GGGCAGGGGAGGCCGGTCTTGGCCTGCCGGCGACGCAGCCGGCCATGAGCATACCCGCCACAAGGGTCAGGACAAAAAGGCGTCCAGACGGGATTTGCATCGTTCGGCTCCAAGCAATTGCAGTGTGGGATGAAGATCGGCACCGACATCGCGGTGGGTGACCACGACGCGCAACGGCTTCATGAATTTTCCCATGGCCAGGCCGGCAGCCTCGGCACTCGCTTTTGCCAGACCTTTGAAGGCATCTGCATCGGCAAGGATATCGTCGGAGAGTCCGTCGCGGAAGGCGGCGAGCGCCGCGCGAAGCGCGGCATCACCCTGCAGTGACGCCTCTGTGGCCTGGTCGAGTGCAGCGAGCGTATCTCCGAACAGGTAATCACCAAAGGTCGTGATATCGTGCAGGAAGGTCACACGCTCGCGCAGCAGTTCGATCACGCGGGCGACGTAGGTGGGCTCGCGATGGGTGTAACCGGCGGCCTCGAGGGACGGCAGCAACGCATTGGCGAGAGCCGCGCAGTCCTTTGCTCGCAGGTATTCGGCATTCATCCACTCGAGCTTCTTGTAGTCGAACACGGCGCCGGCGCGGTGCACGCGGTCAAGCGTGAAGCGGTCGATGAGTTCCTGCATCGCATAGATCTCGCGGTCTTCGGCAGGATTCCAGCCGCACAGCGCCACGAAGTTCACCAGCGCGTCGGGGAAGTATCCCTTGGCAGCAAAGTCGCGCACCATGACGTCGCCGTGACGCTTCGACATCTTCGTTCGGTCGGGATTCAGCATCAGCGGCACGTGGGCAAAGGTCGGTGCCTTCCATCCGAAGGCTTCGTACAGCAACACGTGCTTCGGCGTCGAAGGCAACCACTCTTCGGCACGGATCACGTGGGTGATCTCCATCAGGTGGTCATCCACAACATTGGCCAGGTGGTAGGTCGGAAAGCCGTCGCTCTTGAGCAGGATCTGATCGTCGATCTCGCGTCCTGCCACCACAACGTCTCCACGAATCTCGTCGTGGAAGCGCACGTCGGCGGTAAGCGGCACCTTCAGGCGGATCACATGGGGTGCTGCCTCGGCAAGCAGTCGCTGTGTTTCCTGTTCGCCAAGCGTGTACTGATTGCGCATCGACGAGCGGTCGTACTTCGGTGCAATGCCGGCCGCCTGCTGGCGCACGCGCATGGCGTCGAGCTCTTCGGCAGTGTCGAAGGCATAGTAGGCATGACCCGACTCCACCAGCTGCATGCCATATGTGCGGTACAGGTCGAAGCGCTCGGACTGGACGTAGGGGCCGTAGTTGCCACCCACATGCGGTCCTTCGTCGAACGTGACGCCGGCCCATGCCAGCGAGTTGATCTGTTCTTCGATGGCGCCTTCGACAAAGCGCGTGCGGTCCGTGTCTTCGATGCGAAGAATGCAGACGCCGCCGTGATGGCGGGCAAACAGAAAGTTGTACAGCGCCGTACGAAGGCTGCCGATGTGCAGGAAGCCGGTGGGCGAGGGGGCAAAGCGAACGCGGACCATGTGTGCGATTGGATGCGTGATCAGATGGAGCGATCAACCTCGGCATAGGTCTTTTCGGTCTCGTAGACCCTGACCTTGACGTGGTCGATGCGATGATTCTTGGGAAGTCTGGCAATGACGTCGTCCAACAACATACGGGCGATATTCTCGGCCGTCGTCGGCACGTCTACGTAGTAGGCTTTCAGGCTGTTGGCATCAAGAAAGTCCACCATCAGCGTATCGGATCTGTCGCACAGAAAGGCATGATCCAACGCGTCGATCGTAGGCATGATCAGCGTCTTCATGTCGTAGTAGTCCATCACCATGCCGTGTGCATCGGGTTCGCCGGTCAGCATGACGTGAGCCTCGTACGAGTGGCCGTGGACGTTCTTGCACAGTCCTTCGTGAAACGGCAACCGATGCCCCATTTCCCATCGGAACTGTTTGGAGATGGTGGTACGCATGTCAGGGACGACGATAGGTGGCTTCAATGACGCTGTGAATGCCGCCGCGAGCCTTCCACTCGGCCGTCACCGTCATCTCGACCGGGTCGCAGGCAGCCACCAGGTCGTCAAGAATGGCATTCGTTACGGCTTCGTAAAAAATGCCACGGTTGCGGAAGTCCAGGTAGTAGTACTTCAGCGCCTTGAGTTCGATGCAGGTCGCACCCGGGATGTATTTCACCGTTATGGTGCCAAAGTCGGGCAGGCCGGTCTTGGGACATACCGACGTGAATTCCGGGTTGATGTGTGTGATCGTGTACGGCCGCTCAGGACGCGGATTCGGAAAGGTTTCGAGTTCCATGGCTTGGTGTAGGGGGCATTGTGGGACGGAGGGCAAAACTACGGAATCGCGTTGGCTTGGCTGAATGGCGTGGCAGGAACGACATCGGGTGCCGGCACTCGACCGCCTGGAATGATGCACGGTCAGTGCCGGCACCCGTGGATGCCGATCGTATGTTGGATGCGTTAGTCGACTGGTACCAGGGCTGGCAGAGCAACCATGGCATGTTCACGTCGACCGATCTCGAGCAGTGCAGCGCTGTGTCGCAACTGCTGCTGTGCGCTCGGCGGCAACGACTTCCATACCTGGCCGGCCGTGGATTCATCCGCGACGGCCTTTGCGACGAGCCGTTGCGCCAGCATGTCGATGGTGGCATTTGCTTCGCCTTCGTCTTCGTCCTGACCACCCATACCGAACAGCTTGAGCAAGGCTTCGAACTCGTCCTTCTTTTCGGGATACGTGTGAATGTGGACGTTTTCTTCGGGCTTCACGCCGATGCGCTTCTTCATCATGTTGATGGCAACATCCAGACCACCGGTGGCATCAATCAGGCAGGCATCCTTTGCTGCCTGGCCTGTCCACACACGACCCTTTGCCACCGCGCGTGCGTCTTCGAACGACTTCTTGCGGGAGTCTGCCATCTTCTGCACAAAGCGGCGATAAATGGGCGAAGCACTTTGGTCGATGCGACGCTTGAACTCTTCGGTATATGGCATCAGCGGATTCATCATGTTGGCAGACCTGCCAAGGTTGATGGTGTCGACGGTGACGCCGATCTTTTCCATGGTACCTGCAAGATTCGGCAGCATCAGGATCACGCCGATCGATCCCGTGATCGTTGCCGGATGGGCGATGATGGTGTCGCAGGCCATGGCGATGTAATAGCCGCCCGAGGCTGCAACGTCGCTCATCGAGGCATAGATGGGCTTCTTGGCTCGCAGTGCCACGATCTCGCGCCAGATCTCGTCGGAACCGATGACAGAACCGCCGGGACTGTCGATGCGCAGAATGATGCCGTCGATGTCACTGTCGTTTGCCGCGCGACGCAGGTCGGCAATGAGATTCTTGGGATAGATGCCTTCGCCGTCGAACGGATCGCTATCCTTGCCCATGCCGATAGCACCCGATGCATAGACGATGGCTATGCGCTTGTCGGCAACCACATCGTCGATCGTCGGCTCGTCGCTCTTCATGTACTGGCCAACGGTCACGTGGCGCATCTTGCCGCGCTCGTGGTCTGTGGCAGACGGGTCAAGGCGCTTCGACACGAACTCCCGTACGTCCGACTCCATCATGAGCACATCAATCAGTCCGGCCTTGAGGAGTTCGTCGGCTGTCATCATGCCTGTATCAAGATGATTCGTCACGGTCTGACGATCAAGCTTACGCGACGTAGCGACGGCATTCACGAACAACTCCTGGCGCTGTGCAAGCAGTGCGCGCACTTCCTGTTTGGCTGGCTCGCTCCACGACGTGCGGCTGTATGTTTCGGCGGCCGACTTGTACTCCTCGTACTGCTGTACGTACATCTCGACGCCGATCTTGTCGAAGAGACCCTTTAAGAAAGGAGCGTTGGTGCCGAAGGCCGAGAACTCCAGCATGCCTTCCTGCGGCATGAAGACGGAGTCTGCGACCGAGGCCAGGTAATAGTGGCTCTTGGTGCCGGCTTCGATGAAGGCATACATGAACTTGCCGGACGACTTGAATTTGACAAGTGCGTCGCGGATCTCGGTGAGCTTTGCATAGCCCATTCCTTCGCCGCCGGCACGGTAGTACAGGCCGTGGATCTTGGGGTCTTTGGCCGCTTTGTCAAGGGCCGCAAGGACCTCGCGCAACGTCGGGCCCGAGGGCTCGCCTCCAAAGTTGAACGGCTTGGGCGTGCTGAACTCGGATACACCCGACGAAAGGTCCATGAGCAACACGGTATTGTCGCTGACAGACACGGGCTTCTCGCTCGTTGTAAGCTGCTCGGTGATGGTGCCGACAAACAGCGAGATACCAATGATGCCGGCAACGATGATCCCGGCGACAACAGCCACGGGAATCCACCAGCGGGAGCGTTGGCGCGGCTGACGATACGTGGGTGGCATTGGCGGGCCGGGAGGGAAGGAGGCGCTATCTTGCATGCGTTCAGTGCTCCGTGAAAGGTGGTTCGTGGTCAATCAGGGGCCATCGTACGACGGCAGCAGATAAAAGTTGCACACCGGCAAGATACCGCGTCATCATGCATCGCAGCATTCCATCCTTGCAGTTACGTGACTTCACGTATGACCTGCCGTCGGACCGTATCGCCCTGCATCCGCTACCGGAGCGAGATGCCAGTAAGCTGCTTGTGCTTACGCCTGATGGTGTCATCAACCACCGAATCTTTCGCGAGCTGCCGGAGGTGTTGCCCTGGGGCTCGACCCTGGTGGTGAATCGAACGCGGGTTATCCATGCGCGACTGCGCATGCAAAAGCCTACGGGTGGCATGGTCGAGATCTTCCTGACGCGACCCGTTGCGCCATCGGCTGATCCGGCCGTGGTGCTTGCCTCGGCGTCTGCGTCGACGTGGGAATGTCTCATCGGCGGACGCAACGTGTCTGACGGGATGGAGCTGCTGCATGCGGCCACGGGCTTGCAAGCCGTGGTTCGACGCGGCGTCGGAACCGAGGCGAACGTCGAGCTGTCATGGTCCGACCAACGCCCCCTTGCCGAGATCCTTGTGCATGCTGGTGATATTCCGCTGCCGCCCTACATCAAACGCGATACGACGGAAGACGATGCGGTGCGATATCAGACCGTCTTTGCCAAGACCGAGGGTTCGGTGGCCGCACCAACGGCGTCGTTGCACTTCACCGACGACGTATTGTCACGTCTTGAAGCACATGGTGTGCAACGCGTCGAAGTGACCTTGCACGTGGGGCTCGGAACCTTCAAGCCGGTTGATGTCGACGATGCCGTCGACCACACCATGCATCGCGAGCGCTATGGCATCACCCGCAAGGCCGCCGCCGAGCTGGCCGATCGATGCCGCACCGAAGGACATTTCCTTGCGGTGGTGGGCACGACGGCGATGCGTACGATGGAGTCGTTGTTCTGCCTTGGGGCAAGGATCCTGCGGGACGGTGTCGATGCCGTGCCATCTGCTGATGTTGCCCAGTGGGAGGCCTTCGATGATTCGCTTGATGCCGCATCCCGGGCCGACGCGATGCAGGCCCTTGTACAATGGATGGACGCTCGGGATGCCGACGAGATCTGGGGCGATACGGCCATCATGATCGCGCCTGGCTGCCGTATTGCCATGGCCGATGCGCTGATCACGAACTTTCATCAGCCGGGCAACACGCTGCTGCTGCTGGTTGCCGCCATGGTTGGTCCGCGCTGGCGTGATGTCTATGCCGCTGCGCTCGACAACGGTTACCGCTTCCTGAGCTACGGAGATTCGTCGCTGCTTGTGCGGCAGACGTCAGCGTAACCGCAGCATCGGACGTCGGGCAAGTACGTTGCCGGCTGCATCATACGTGCATATCGTGTATACGCCTGCGGCCACCTGCTGCAGGTTCATGCGAACGTCTGCAGCCCCGCCCTGCGGCAGCATGGCCAGATGATGCTCGGCACCCAACAGATCGATCATCGTTGCACGCACGGCAGACATGCGCTCCTTGGCATCAAGGGTGATCGTGTAATCATCACCCGCAACGGACCGAGGTGACATGTCACCAAGTGTCCTGCCTGCATCAGCAACGCTGACTGTTTCGAAGACGATCGGCCGGTTGACGCTGACGTTTTGCGGGTGCGTGCTGTCGCGTCCGTCGCATGGCAGAAGGTCATTCCGGTAGTATTGCGTCAGCACGTGATACTCACCGCTGGAACACTGGCCAGTCTCGTTGTACACAACAAGATCACCGTCGATCCGAACATCGCCCCCTAACGTGTAATTCAGCACCTGTGAGCATCCACCTAACCGGGCGCGGCCGCTGAGCTTGTTGTTGACGGCAAGACATTGATCGATGATGCGAACCGAATCCGTGGCCGTGCCACCAAGCACGAAGGCATTATCGGTCACCACAACCTCTCCCGAGATCGTAGCGTCCTGCACGTAGGCATAGTGCTCGATACGCACATTGCCGCTCAGGCGGGATGCACCTGCAACGATGGCTCGCGGCCCGACGTACACGCTCTCCTCGACGGTGGCGCGATCATCCACCCATCCGCCTCCGTTTGCGTGACGATGACCCGGCATGGTACGCAGCTGCGGACGTACCAGCTCGGGATCCTGATATCCTTCGGGCCGAGCATTACGAAGTCGCATCTCCCACGGATAGTGGTATCGTTTAGGGTTGCCGTTCCATGTGTTATTCACTTCGGGGTTGGCATGCATACTGTCGACCGGTGCGCCCAGCACAACAAGGTAGAGCATGGACTCATCGGGGGCAAGGCGTATCGAGAGCGTGGATCGTGGTGCAGACAACATCTCGCCACGTCGCTGCGTGGTACCGTCCTTGTGTACGGCAACCAGGGCATAACGCCAGCCGGCATGATCGTTCACTTCGGTGTGGCCCACAACATCGAGCTCGACGGGCTTCGATCGGTCCGTCACATACAACGGCACGATGTTGTAGCCGTAGTCTTGAGGGGCATTGTAGGGGTCGGAGTAGTACCGGCCAGCCGACGTGTCGATGGCGCGTACGATGTCGAACGTGCGTTGTGCCCAGATGCGTCCCCAGTCGGCACGCAGGCGTTCCGTGCGCGAGGCGCGGAGGTACTGCCCCCACGGATCATAGTCCCACGTGACGGCCCGGCATGCATAGTCGAACATGTAATCGTTGAACGCTTCCTGCGACATCGACGTCAGACGTCGAAGCGTTTGCAGGGGATACTCCAACGGAAGCCATTCGGTCCACAGACGGCTTACCATGGACAGCCCAAGTGTCTGGTGAATGTGCAGCAGGAAGTGATATCCTTCGTAGTTGAACTTCCAGTCCGGCTCGAGCATCAGGAAGTGGTGGGCATCGATGTCCGACGTCACCGCCTGCGGATAGATCACGTTCCGGACGTAGTTGGCATGCGTTTCATAAAACAGGCCATCATTATCGTAAATGGCCTTATTGCCGCGATTCGGATTCTGTCCGTCGATGTGATACATCGCCTGCAGAGAATGCGTGAACTCGTGGGCGATCACACCGCCGTCGCGCGTTGCGCCGGGGTGTACCCAGAACGCGCCGATCGAATCGTCGACAGCCCAACCATTGGCCCAACCTTCAGGACCGCCTTCGCCATAGGTGTTGTACATCACGATGACGTACTTGTAGCGGTTGGCCATCGAGGACGAATCCGTATTGATCATTCCGAGCTCGTGGCACCGATCATAGACGTACTCCATCGTATCCAGCACTTGGGCAGGATCGAATCGCAGGTCCGGATTCTCATGCTTCGACGGATCGTTGCCAACGGCAGATCCCCAGATCATCAGGAAGTTCTTGCTCTGCCTGGTGCGATCCCAAGAAAACTGCTTTCCCTCGATGGTGCTGGTGTCGCGAATGTATGCAGGTACGTAGGCACGCTTCTGAGCAAAGGTGGTCGAAGCAGCGACGAGACACGTAAGCAGTAGCAGTCGAATGTGCATGGTCCTGATCCTGTTGATGTAGTCGTAAAGATAGCATTCGAGGCATCAGCGGCTGACATGCACTCAGTCGCTGACCGACACGTTCAGGATCGAGGGGATGGTACCCACAACGGTAACAGTTGGCGGAGCCTGGATACGAGGTCGACACATGCCACCGCGGAGCATCATCGAGTCATCGATCACGGCGCGAAACTGTTGTGGCGTCATCGACGAAAGGTCTTTCACGCCACCGCGAACTACCACGGACAGGCGCGAGGGTCGTATCCGCACGACTGTTCGACGCTGTGACGGCGTGTACTCGACGGGGATGCCATCGACGACGAGGTCGGCGATCTGCTGCACATCGGTTCGGACGCGTACCGTGGCAGGGCTCACGCTGAGCAGCGTTGAAAGCGAGTCGCTCAATGCGACAGTCACATCGGTGCCGGAGTGCTGATCCTCGAGCACTAATCGTTCCGTCGGCCATGATGTGATCTTGTTGATCACGGAAGCGCTGCCTCGAAGGCTGACGGTAGCTGGCTCAAGCTCGGGTTCGCCAACGGTCATGAAGCCATCGCGACACGCGATGGCAGCACGCAGACGAATAGGGACGCGTCGCACCGCCACGTCGCCCGTGGCAAGTGTCAGCGAAGCCGGCGATACATCCAGCAACTGCGTCCCGGGCGTTGTTACGACGGCGCGAAGGATATCGGCCTTCGCAACGTGATATGTCATCCCGTCATCGGGTTTCAGCGTGGACAGGTCCAGCGCGTTCATGTTCGCATTGGCCATGAGCCGCATGTTCAGCAGTTGCCAACCAGTCCCGCGAATGCGCACCGTCACGCGATCGGGCACGGTCGAAAGCAGGGCCGACGATGTTGGTGTGATCACGGCGAACCTGACCGAGATGTAGTCTTCGTACGTGCGGGTGAGCGTGACGTAGCCCCACAGCAAAGTTGCCAGCACTATGCAGAAGACGAGGATGCCGACGTTTCGTCGTCGTGCAGCCATTGGAGGTCCTCCGAATCGTGTTGAAACAGTCGCCGAGTGTCTTCGCGTTTGATGATGCACTGATTGATGCGATACATCACGCGTTCCCGTTCGTCCTGATCGACCATGTCCGCCAGTGATCTCGACAACTCGTCGATCAGGGCGTCGAGTTTGATGATGCGCAGACGCAGAAGGGCGTCACGGATCACGCGCTCATCGTCGCGGTCCGGCAGCTCGACGTCGAAGGCAGTCCACCGTTCACTCGGCGTCTCGATCCCGAATGCGATGTCGGCAATCTCACGCAGTTCATCGGCTGTCAGCGTCGTGTCATTGACCACGTGCTGCAGCACATCGGGATGTTCCTCGTGCGTGATCAGGATCCGCTGAAAGATCCGCTGTGCGGCTCCCGTGACCATCGTCTGCGTTGTCACCAGAAACTTGTGTTCCAGAATGGCAAGCCCGTGTTCGTTGGTCAGGGCGACACGAATCAATTCACGTTCGGGGGCCAGGACAGAGGGGGCAGTGGGAGTCGGTGGTGTGACTACGACGGCGGGGGACTGCGGCGCTGTCTGGCGGTAGCCGGTTCCCGGCAGGTCCTGCCGGCGCGGGGCTGAACGCACCTGGTCGAGCTCGCGCAGCAGCACCTGTTCGTTCAGACGAAACTCGGCGGCAAGTTCGCGGACAAGGAACGGATGACGAATCGTGTCGGGAACACCGGCGATCCACATCAGCATGAATCGCACGGCCTTGGCCTGCGATACGGCATCGTCCAACTCGCCCAGCTGTCGGAAACGTGCAGCCTGAAAGGCGATGCACGAGACATTACCTTCGAGTTGTGCAGCGAATGCCTCGGGGCCGTTATCACGGACGAAGGCATCGGGGTCTGTACCTGCGGGTAAGACAACGATCCGTGGATCGAGCCCGGCCTGCAGTGCAAGCTCGATACCCTTTGTCGTTGCATTCTGTCCGGCATTATCGGCATCGAAGACGATCACCACGGTATCGGCATACTTCTTCAGCAGCAGCAGGTGGTCGCGCGTCAGGGCTGTACCGCTGCTTGCCACGGTTGTCGTAAAGCCGGCCTGATGCAGCGAGACCACATCGGCCTGCCCCTCGACCAAGATGGCACGACGCTGTGCGGCGATGGCGCGTTTGGCCTTATCAAGGCCATACAGGACGCGGCTCTTTTCAAAGACAATGCTCTGCGGCGAGTTGATGTATTTGGGCTGATCCGGTTCGTCGCCAAGAACACGCGCACTGAAGCCGACCACACGTCCCACATCATCGTGGATGGCGAACATCGCCCTGCCGCGGAAGCGGTCGTACATGCGGCCGTCTTCGCGTACCACGACAAGTCCGGCATCGACAAGGTGTTCGTCGGTGTAGCCGTTCGACCGCAGGTGGTTCATCAGGACATCCCATCCGGCGGGCGACGCCCCTAAGGCGAATGTGTTGATGGTTTCGTCGGTGAACCCACGCTTGGCAAAGTAGATGCGTGCGACGTTGCCTGCCGAAGACTGCAGTGTTGTGGAGTAGAACTCTGCCGCTTCGCGCAGGGCTTTGAATGCTGCGTCCTTGCGTGCCCCCATGCCGGTGGGGTCTTGGACTTCATCCTCGGGGATGACGATGCCAAGACGTGTTGCCAGGGCGCGGACGGCATCAACGAAGCCTAGTCGTTGATACTCCGTCATGAACGTGATCACGTTCCCGGCCTTGCCGCAGCCGAAGCACTTGTAGATGCCGCGTTCGGGATTGACGTGGAATGAAGGCGTCTTCTCCTTGTGGAACGGACATAAACCAGTATATGAACGGCCGGTCTGCTTCAGGCGGACATGTTCGCCGATCACGTCGATGATGTTCGACTGTGCGCGAACCTGTTCGATGATATGGTCGGGGATCCTCATGATCCGCCGATGCCCTCGATTCGGCGTACGCCGGCAGTATCACTGCAAGCAGTCAGCAATTCGTTCACGCGGCGTTGCAGCAATGGATGCATCATATCGGGCACGATGTCGGCGCACGGTTGCAGCACGAAGCGTCGGTCCTGCATGCGCGGATGTGGGATATCGAGAGCATCGTCATGGACGACGTGATGTCCGTACAGCACGATATCGATATCGATCTCGCGCTCGTGCCATTTGGCACGTGGTGTTCGTCCGAGGGCCTGTTCGATTGATCGGCAGGCACTCGCAAGTTGATGTGGCGTAAGCGATGTCTGTCCGGCCACGGCCATATTCACGAATGCTGGTTGCTCGGTGTATCCGACGGGTTCGGTCTCATACATGGGAGAGCACACCATGTGTTCCACGCCAGCGTCGGCGAGTCGTGCCACGGCGCGGTGCATCATGGCGATACGATCGCCAAGGTTGGCACCAAGGGCAAGCACGACGGGAGTGGCGGCGGAAGACATTCGCGCGGCCTCAGGCGTTCTCGTGGATCGCCGTGTATTCGGCTTCGACGTAGTCCATCACCTGTTGGATCGGAACGTTCAGCTTCCGAACGCGTGTTGTTGCCTGTCGGGCGATCGCAAACCGCTCCAGAAGTCCGTTGGCGATGTCATAGGCAAGCGTCTCGATCAGATCGTACGGCTCGCCGCTCATGATCTCGTTGACCAGGTACAGGACCTCTTCGTAGTTGATCGTGTCGTTGATGTTATCGCTGACAACGGCCGATGTGGCGCTGTACAGCAGATCGACGTCAATCTGAAAGCGACCGCCGAGTGATTTTTCGTCGGCACGCACGCCGTGATAGGCGAAGAACTCGGCGTTGACGATGCTGATGCGGGTGAGTGACTCGTGACGTGCCATGGAGGAGCATACCGATAGAATTGTGGGACAACGCTGGGATCGTGTCCAAATCTACGGACGAAGGCTATTCGCGGACTATTTTTGCAGACTGAACCAAAAGGAATTGCAATGCAACAGCGACTTGAAACGGCACTGAACGAACAGATCCAGGCGGAATTCCAGAGCGCCTACATCTACCTGGCAATGTCGGCATGGTGTGCCGAGCGAAACCTGCCGGGCATGGCCCACTGGATGCGCATGCAATGGCAGGAGGAAACGATGCATGCCACCAAGCTGTTCGACTTTCTGCTCAGCCGCGGTGCGTCGGCGCAACTGCTGCCGCTTACGGAGCCGCGCCGGACCTACGAATCGGCGATCGACCTGTTCGAGCAGGTCCGGCATCACGAGCAGTACATCACCAATCGGATCAACGATCTGTACGATCTTGCCATTGAAGAGCGCGATCGGCCGTTGCAGATCGTGCTGCAGTGGTTCATCAGCGAGCAGGTCGAAGAAGAGGCGCAGGTGGCCGAGATCGTCGAGCGTCTGCGCCTTGTTGGCACGGATGGGCCGTCGATCTACCTGCTTGATCGCGAACTGGCCCAGCGCGCTGCGCCGACGGCCACTGAGGCCTGACCTGCCATGATCGCTGTTTCGACTGCACGCGCCACAGAGGTCCTGCGCAAGGCCGCATCTGCCGAGGTTGCGGTGATCGGCGACGTCATGCTGGACCGTTATTTCTGGGGGCAGGTCTCGCGCGTCTCGCCCGAGGCTCCCGTCCCCGTCGTCGATGTCGATGAGGAGACCTTCCACCTTGGTGGGGCCGCCAACGTTGCGGCCAACCTGTTGTCGCTCGACGTTAGGCCGCTCCTTTGCGGTGTGATCGGCGATGACAGCAGCGGTCGCATGCTTGCGCAGATCGCGCGCGAATCGGGCTTATCGGACGATGGACTGTTGGTGGCACCGAACCGTCCGACCACGGTCAAGACCCGTGTGATCGGGAACAACCAACAGATCGTTCGACTTGACAGAGAGACGCGTGAGGATGTCGACGCCGGCACGTCGGATCGTCTGCTGGAATTGCTGCGGTCACGTCCGTCGCTTGCCGGAATCATCCTTGAAGATTACGACAAGGGTGTTCTTTCGACTGCCGTCATTCAGCGCGTCATCGGCTTTGCGCAGGAGCGGGGAATCCCCGTCCTTGTCGATCCGAAGTACCGCAACTTCTGGTCGTACCAGGGTGCCTGGCTTGTGAAGCCCAACAGGAAGGAAGCCGAGGAAGCGCTTGGGCGATCGCTCAGGTCGGTCGACGAGATACGTCAGGCCGGCTCCGAGCTTCTGGCTCGACTGCAGGCCGCAAATGTGCTCATTACCCTTGGCTCTGCCGGCATGATGCTGGTCGAGCATGACGGACAGGTGAGTACCGTTCCGACGGTGGCACGTCATGTTGCTGACGTGTCCGGAGCTGGCGATACGGCAATCGCAACGCTGGCGGCCGTTGTGGCCGGCGGCGCCAATGTGCGAGAAGCGGCGGCCTTGGCCAACGTTGCTGCCGGTGTTGTTGTTGCCGAGCCTGGCATTGTCACGATCACAACCGAACGCCTGCTGCAGGCAATTGCCGAGGGAGACGCCACGACGTCGCAGGACAGTGATGACGCTAACGCTTGACGATCTCTCGGCGCTACGGCACGAGCTACGCACCCTAGGTAAAACGATCGTGTTTACCAACGGCGTCTTCGACATCCTCCACGCGGGACACGTAACGTACCTGCAGGCGGCTCGCGCCTTGGGCGACGTCCTTGTAGTAGGACTCAACAGCGACGCCTCGGTACGCCGACTCAAGGGTCCGTCACGTCCGGTTAACACTCAGGACGACCGTGCGACGGTCCTTGCGGCGCTTCGCTGTGTGGACCACGTTGTGATGTTCGACGACGACACACCACTGCGCGTGATCACGGAGTTGATCCCGGACGTGCTGGTCAAGGGTGGAGACTACACGCGCGAAACCGTTGTCGGAGCCGACGTTGTTGAACAGCACGGCGGACGTGTCGAGCTGATACCGCTTCTTGAAGGTCGATCGACAACGTCGATCATTGCTCGGTCGCAGGGGAAGGCCTAAGAAGGCACCTCAGTCTCTCGCAAACGGCCTGAACCACTGTTCGCCGATGCTCACCGTGGTAACGAGTCGCATGAAGGTGTCTTGCAATGCCCCTTGCAGGGCAGATGTGCGCTGACCGGCACTGATGCCGATATCGACCATGGCGGCGCTGCCAAGCGGGAAATTGATGCCTGCCGAAAGGGAGTATTCTTGCAATTCGGCGCCGCGATAGGTGAACGGCAGCTGTTGGTAGGATGCTCCGGCCGAGTAACCGACGCGCTCCGAGTACGATGAGCCAGCTTGACGGGCGCCCATGTACATCACGCCGAGCGATGCGCGCAGGGCCGACGTGAACGTCACGGCCGACGTCGTGTTAACGGTCATGCCACTGTGGTCGGAGGACTCAACATCCACGCCGATACGTGTGCGTCCACGCTGCCATGACGCACCAATACCAAATGTCATAGGCAGTGACGTTGTCGACACCGAAGAGAGGGTCGAATCAAGGGCGATGCCTTCTGCGACGACACCAAAGATGCGGTCTGACGAGCGGACAGTGGGAACGTTGCGCAGGCTTGCAAATGCGCCGATGCTAAGGCTGGGCAGCATCTCCCAATACAGGCCTGCATTGGCGATAAGACCGCGAATCTCGTGCGACTTCGCCTGCTGAAGGTTGTAGCGGATGGTGTCGATGCGCGAGGAGTTCGAGAACGGTGATTCCGTGATGGAAACCTGGTCGTACATCGTGATGGTACCCACAAGCGAACGCAGGTTGATACCTGCATACAAACGTCCGGTAATGCGCACTGATGCACCGAGGACGATGGACGAGATGCCACCTTCGCCGCGTCGGAAGCTTGTGCCCTTTACCGTATCACCGGGAGTGGCCGCGTAGAGCGACTTTGTTGATGCATAATCGACGGATGTGGTCGGCTCAAGACCGAACGTGATGCCGATGCCGAGTGCAGTATCAACACCAAAGGAGCCGATGATACCGTCGATGCTTCCGTTGTTTTGATTGAGCGACTGTGATCCATCCGTCACGTGACGCTGATCGAACCTATAGCCTACTTGCAGGCGTGTCAGGGACGACATCCCAAGAAGGGCCGGATTGGTAAGGTTGATACCGTGCATCGTAGGCATGGCGATGCTTGTGCCGCCCATACCTTCGTAGAGGCCGCCGGGTTGACGTCGGAAGTCGCCCAGACCGAAGGACGAGTAGTTGCTACCGCCCTGGCCGAGGCAGGCATCGCGAAGGATGAGGGCAAAGATCAGCACGACAAGTTGGCGGACTCTCATCGCGACATGCCCGGAAGTGCGTAGATGATGTTCAACTTTGGACGAACGGTGGAATCGGCCGACATGGGGTAGAGACGCAAGCGGTTCATGCGGAAGAACTGATCGTCGACATTCGGGCCGATCTGAAGGGTACCCTTCCCGCCATTCTTCATCATTTCCTGGATCATGAATGCCAGCTTATCAAAACGGAACGTCTTGGTCACGTCGTCGCGACCCACAAGCCTGGTGTATGTGCGTACGGAACCTGTTGGCTGATACGTCAACTGCAGCTGTTCATCAAGTTTCACGTTGCCATGTATCGATGCGGTAGAATCGGCTGTCACGTACATCGTTGCACTCAGGATCACTGCCTGAGATGGGATGGAAGAGAGGTCGAGATCGAACCGTGTCTGATGGATATGGCCGCCCTGCACGATAAGCTCACCGGACTGCGGTAGGGGTGAGTTGCCAAAGCCGGCGATGATGGCCGGAATGTCGGTGATGGTGCGTGCGGGACGTGTGCGTATGGAATCATTGTCGACCGATGCTTTGCGTGCGCCGGTATTCACCGTTGTATCACGCTTGACTGTAGCCTTGCGGACAACGCTTGGCGTAACGGGGATGGTGCGCTTTGGAGGCACATTCGTAACGATGCGCAAGGTGAGGTTTCGGAACGCGCGCACACTCGATTCTGCCGACGGCACAAGGGCCAATCCGAAGAGTTCTTTGCGGAGTGTGGTGTCCGTGCCACGGACGATCCATGACTTCACCATGTCCGGATTCAGCGGGATCGCGACGACTGGATTGCCTGCCTCCACGGAGGTCGAATATGTGAACAGCGGTTGCTGCGTCACGTCGTAATACGTCGACGTTCCGTCGGCATTCCACACGCTGTCCCATGTGACCGTTCCTGACCACAGACGTTTCAGTTCGTAGCAGCCGACGTGGACCTGTCGGTTTGATGTGTCGCCGAACGCATAATACTCCGGCGTGAACAGCAGGTATGCCCCGAGCACCTTGAACCCGCTCACACTATCGAACACCGGGTAATTGATAAACTCGGCAAGCAGCCGTGCCTCGCTGCTGCCCGTTCGTCCAAACAGGAACGAAGCACCTTCGGTGCGAATGCCGGGCAAGCGTACCTGGGCGGTATACGAACTATCGATCAGGGCTGCATCCAGCGACGTTGCCGAATACAGGCTGTCTGTGCCGGGGACAAGGTCGGCGCCGAGGTCAGTCGGTGCGTCGTTACACGACGTGATGGCCGAAACGATCACGAAGAGTGCGCACAGCTGCAGCGTATGTCGTCGTGTGCGCAGGAAAGATCCTCGGATCACTCTTTGTCCTTCATCAGATTTCTGTAGAGTTCATCGTAGGGCTGCGCCGACAGAGCCCAGCCAACGGGTGTGGTCATGGCCCTGGTGACGATGGATCCCCAGCGTTCTTGTGATGCGTGGGCGGCAAGAGCACGCTTTATGGTTTTCAGCAGCTCGGCCGCGTCGTACTTCTTGAACAGAAATGCATTGCCTCCGCTCTTGTCATCGGCATCAACCAATCCTTCGGCGATACCGCCTGTCACGCGTACGACTGGTATTGTGCCGTAGACCATTGCTACGCGTTGGTACTGTCCTGATGCTTCTGATTTCGAGGGTTTGAGCAGCATCGTTGATCCGGCCAGCACGTGGTGCAGGAACTCCTCATCTGCCGGGTGCTTGTAGCACAGCATCTGACCATTCTTCTTCGCAAGTGCGTCGAACTCTTTACGATGATCGTTCGGCAGATCGGCGCATACGATCACTTGCACGCCGAGCTTCAAGATGTCGGGGATGGACTTCAGCAACACCGAGCCACCGTGTGCTTCATCGAGAGGCCCAACAAAGGCGGCGATTGGTGTGCTGGCATCGACCTTCAGGCCGGCGAGCTTCTGGAGTGTCTCGTGTTGCTTGGATTTATTCGACGGGTCGGAGCTGTCGAACTTCGCCCTGAGCACGGCATCAAGCTTCGGCGACCACTGCATCATATCGATACCGTGCGGTATTCCGGCCAACGGACGCTTTTGAAGCAAGGGCAGCCAGTTATCCTTGAATTCCTTCGACGCTTGCAGTTCGGCGGCGTAGCCTGGCGATGTTGTCGAGACCCGGTCGGCAAACATGATACCTGCACGCAGGAAATTCATCTTGTTCTTGTACTTCAGTGCCGACGCAGCAGGTTCAGGCAGGCCGGTCTTTTCGACGGATTTCAAGGGGAACACACCTTGATCGTCGAAGTCCGTGATCGTCATCAGCACCTTCGTCTTTTTGAACTCCTGCGCATACATCGTCCTGATGTATGCAGGTATCAACGCAGACTGCCAGCCGACACAATGAATGATATCGGGGAACCAACCCAGCAGCAGGCACGTCTCCAAAACCGTCCGATTGAAGAAGATAAACCTGTCATCATTGTTCGCGAACTCCTTGCCTGTTGCAATGTCATGCAGGATGCCCTTGTTTGCATCAAGGAAGTTACCGTTGGTCGTGATGTATGCCTGCACCTTGACGCGCGGGTTATTGATCGACGATGATTTCACGGTCGCGGGATACTTCTCATCACCAACGGGGATGGGAATATCGCGCAGGCGGTTGATCTCGTGGATGCGATTCTTCCGCTCCGAAATGAATCCGTACTTCGGCATCATCACGCGGATATCGTGACCAACCTCACGCGTACCCAGGGCATGCGCGTACCAGACGTCGGCATCTTCCGATGTCTTGATAAAAGGGTAGACCTCGCTGGTCACCAACAGGACGCTCAGTGGTTTCGCCATGATGCGCTCTAACAAAGTGGATGCACGTATGACAGCATGCAAATTTACGCATAGTTCGTCACCAAGACCGTTCTGCAGCTTACAGAAACACCTCGGCCCTCACACATTCCCCACACTTTTTTCATCCGGTATTTGCACAGAATGTTCCGATCCCGTAAGTTCGCAGTCCCTCAGAGCGCGATCATGTCCTGAGGGGCAATGCGAAACCTAAAGCGTTCGGCCTACACGGACGGCAGCTTTACAGATCGCAGGGTTGATTCGGTGTTCTTTGACAACGGGAAGCACATGCAAAAACGGCGGAGGAAACAGCCGAGAGGCTGATTCCGACGCAACGAAAGGGTAGCAATACCCTGTCAAGAGT
>VFFB01000045.1 GCA_018882585.1 Candidatus Kapaibacterium sp. | reverse complement strand
GGCCTGCTGCGCCGCGGACGACGACGGGAGTGCCCACGAGTTGCGATGCCGATGTGCCGGTGATCTCGGTCAGGCCATTATCGGTTGTGCCGACGGTAACGGCATGACGTCTGTACATGGTTGGACTCTCCTGCGTGAAGATCCATGATGCACCCTGCCATTGCATGATGCAAGCTGACGGTACGACGATGGCCGTGCGAGGTAAGGTGCCGATGGTGCCCGTAAGGCCCATGCCCGGACGCAGGGCCGCCGGAGGATTGCGCAGTGCGGCATGGACACGGACGGTTCGGTCAGCCGCGACAGACCTGCCTACAAGGCTGACGGTTGCGCGGAAGGGCACGGTGTCGCCCGGCATACGCAGATCAATGCTCTGCCCCTCGGCGATATTGGCCGCATCACGCTCGTATACCGACATGTCGGCGTAGACGTTGGATGTATTCACGAGCGAAACCAAGACGTCGTTCGGCTGGGTAGCGGCGCCGATGGACGTGCTGACGTCGGTCACGTATCCGGCAAAGGGCGCACGCAGGGTAACAGACCGTGATATCGAGGTTTCGGTAAGCTTCGAGGCGTTGATGCCCAGCAGCGCCAGCTGCTCTCGCAGGGACGTCGCCTTCACACGCAGGCCCGTCACTTCGGCCGTCAGCTGCTCGACCACTTTACGGGCATTAACCTGCTCCTGGGCAAGACGCTCCTGCCGTGCAAGTTCGCTCTGGGCGGCGGTAAGAGAGGCAATCGTTGTAAGGTAGTCCTGCTGCATCGATACAAAATCCCGATGCTGCAGCGTGACCAATGCGGCGCCGGCAGCTACCTTTTGTCCAGCATGCACGTGGATCGCAGACACCGTGCCGCCCATCGGCGCACTCATCACGGCTCGGTTCTGTGGGGCCACTTCGGCGATGCCATTCACGTGCAATGGGGCAGCGATCGTGCTCTGCACAACAGAAGCGACGGAAAGCCGCAGCTGCTGCACCTGCACAGCAGTAAGTACGACCGTATCACCGGGTGGCGGCGCCAACGCAGCCTTCGACGCTTCGGGCGTGGCGTTGTCGGAACATGCCATCATCACAATCGCGATCGGTGCGATCATAACAATGTTGATGAAAGGGGCAAGGCGATATCTGATGATTGACGTCATAGGTCTGTTCCTGTCAGCAGTGCTCGATCGATGAGGCGAAGGTTGAACTGATAGCGTGCGTCAAGCCAGCCCATGCGGACTTCAAGGCTGCGAAGCATGGCGTTGACGTAGGTGTCGGCATCGGCATCGCCGGCATCGAATGCCAGACGTGCCTGTGTTGCCAGAAGGTTGGCCGTTGGAAGGGCCGTCGTTGTGTAGTAGTCCAGCGTGGTGCGTGCAGCCACGAGCTCGTCGTCAAGACGGCGAAGCCGCAACGCGGCTTCGCGTCGTTGCCACGTGGCACGGTCACGCTCGAACGCGGCGCGCAGCGCCGCGTCGTCGGCCCGGGCCGACGTTGGAAGAAACCACAGCGGGATGTGCAGTCCTACGGTCAACCCGCGGAACCGGTCGGACGTGGTGTAGGTGACTTCGGTGCCGTTCACAAGTTGCGTTCCCGAGAGCGACTGGTCGAAGAATCCCACCTGCAGGTCGGGCCACCATGCGGCGTTGGCAACAGACCGTTGAGCCTCGGCCACGTTGACGCGGGCATCCAGCAGCGTCGAAAACAGCGGTGCCATGGCAGTATCGGCAGGCTGCCGTAAGGCAGGCAGCGAATCGTCGGCGGGGCTCAGCTCGTCGGTCGTTCCACAGGCGATGGCAAGGTCGGCAGCAGCCGTGCGCAGATCGGCTTCGTAGCGCAGACGTCGGGCGGCCACGTCGGCACGACGTGTCTCGGTAAGCACGCGCGCCAGCTTCGTTCCGTCGCCCGTTGATTCCCGAAGTTTCGCCACGTCGACGCTGCGGCCGAGCAGACGGTCTTCTTCGTCGAGCATGCGCAGCAGCGAGCGCAGGTAGACAACGCGTTGATAGGCCTTGTCGGCCTCGGACGCGGCGCGGCGCTCTGCCATGCCGGCCATTGCCTGGGCCAGATCGGCCGCGGCGCCGTTCACCCGGTGTTGTGCCACCAGCGCGAGCGGGAAGGGGATGGCCTGCGTGATGGTCAGGTTGTTGTCGATGTTCACGCTGTTGAACTGTCCGCTCATGTACTGCACCGACGTACGCCCAAGGTCGATGCCGGCACCACGCAAGGCATTCGCACGGTCGGCTTCGCTGCGCGCTTCGCGCGCAGCGATATGCGCCTGCGCTGCGCGCAGGCGTACGTCCTGACGTGTGACGCGTGTCTGCGCCGTAGCAATGCCGCTGCCTGCGGCAAGCACGAGCAGTGCGCCGATGGCGACGCTTGCCACAGCAGAGCCGGACCGCCGCTGGCGGCGTTGCTCGACGATGGCATACAAGGCAGGCAGTGCCAGCAGCGTCAGCATGGTCGATGTGATCAGGCCACCAATCACCACGGTTGCCAACGGCCGTTGCACCTCGGCTCCATCACCCGTCGAAAGTGCCATGGGCACGAAGCCCATCGACGCAACCATGGCCGTCATGGCAACAGGGCGCAGACGTTGCGATGTACCCTCAAGGACGATGCGCAGCACGTTGGTCCGCCCGGATTCTCGGAGCCCCTTGAATGAAGACAGCAACACGATGCCATTGAGCACGGCCACGCCGAACAGGGCGATGAAGCCTACGCCGGCCGAGATCGAGAAGGGCATACCGCGCAGCAGCAAGGCGGCGATGCCGCCGATGGACGCCAGTGGAATGGCCGAGAAGATCATGAGTGACTCCGTGAGGCTGCGGAAGGTGGCAAACAGCAGCAGCAGGATCAGGAGCAGTGCGGCGGGCACGGCAATGGCAAGTCGTGCCGTGGCATGCGACAGGTTCTCGAAGGCACCGCCCACCGTGAGCTCGTAGCCCGCCGGCATTGGCGTGGTGGCGTTGATCTTGCGCTGGAGCTCTTCGACGATCGAGGCAACGTCGCGACCGCGGACGTTGAAGCCGACGGCGATGCGGCGCCGCGTGTTCTCACGCTGAACCTGGTTAGGGCCGACGGCAATGTCGATGGCTGCCACCTGACGCAGAGGCACGAGTGCCCCGTTTGCGCCGGGGACGGTCAGTGCATCGAATGCCGTGATGTCCTGACGCACGGTGGGGTCAAGGCGGATGACGGCATCGATGATGCGCTCGCCGTCGTAGACCACGCCGGCATGCTCGCCGGCGAATGCCGCACGAATGGTGTTGTTGATGTCATCGATGGTAACGCCGAAGCGTGCACATGCGTCGCGGTCGGCGCGGACAGCAACCTGTGGCAGGCCGCTGATCGGCTCGACGTAGACGTCGGCCGCACCCTGCACCGTGGCCGAGATCTCGCCGATACGGTGGGCAAGCGAGGCCAACGTATCAAGGTCGTCGCCAAAGATCTTCATCACCACGTCCTGCCGTGCGCCCGTCATCAGCTCGTTGAAGCGCATCTGGATAGGCTGCTGAAATCCGAAGGTCACGCCGGGGATGGCGGCAAGGGCTTCCTGCATCATTGCAGCAAGCTGCTCGCGGCCTGTGGCCGACGTCCACTCGTGCTTATCGCGCAGCACCACGATCAGGTCGCCCGACTCGATCGGCATGGGGTCGAGCGGGATCTCGCTCGTGCCGATCTTGCCGATCACCGTCTCGACCTCGGGGAATTGCTGCTGCAGGATCGAGGCGGCACGCTGCGCCGTTTCGATCGTCGACGACAGAGAGCTGCCCGTTGGCAGGCGCATCTCGACGGCAAAGTCGCCCTCGTCGAGCTGCGGGATGAACTCCGACCCCATGTGCAGAAAGGCGAAGATGGCAACGGCAAGGACGGCCGCAGACGAGCCCAGGACGACATACTTCCACCGAAGGGCCAGACGTCGGATGGGATCGTATGACCAGTGCAGGAAGGTGACGATGCGGTCGGCCAATGTCACGGTCTCACGCGGTGGCTTGTTCCGCAGCAGCAATGCCGTCATCATCGGTACGTAGGTCGTCGAAAGAATGAAGGCACCAAGGACGGCGAACATCACGGTCTGTGCCATCGGACGGAACATCTTGCCTTCGATGCCGACAAGCACGAGGATCGGCACATAGACCAGCATGATGATCAACTCGCCGAAGGCTGCATTACGTCGGATGGCCGCCGCAGCGCGGGTGATAAGGCCCTCGCGCTCCATCGGCGTCATGCCGGTTCGATCCCGTGCATGCGAGATGTCGTGCAGCACACGCTCGACGATGATGACGGCACCGTCGACGATCAGACCGAAGTCGAGGGCACCGAGCGACATCAGGTTGCCCGAGACGCCGAAGAGCGTCATCATCCCGATGGCAAAGAGCATGGCAAGCGGGATCACGCTGGCCACGATGATACCTGCGCGGATGTTGCCAAGCATCAGCACAAGGATGAAGATCACGATCAGGGCACCTTCGATCAGATTCTTGGCAACCGTCGAGATGGCCTTGTCGACAAGACGTGTACGGTCGAGAAATGGCTCGATGTAGACCCCTTCGGGCAAGCTCTTGTTGATAGCCTCGACGCGACGTTTCACCTCGTCGATCACCAGCGACGAGTTGGCTCCCTTCAACATCAGCACGATGCCGCCGACGGCTTCGCCGTCGGCGTCGCGCGTCATGGCGCCGTAGCGTACGGCATGACCGTTGCGCACGTCGGCCACATCGCGGATAAGCAACGGTACACCCTTCTCGGTGCGCCGCAGCACGGTACGTCCGATGTCGTCAAGGTTGCGCGCTGCCCCCTCCGTCCTGATATAGGCAAGTGAGGGTCCGCGCTCGATATAGGCTCCGCCGGCATTGGCATTGTTGCGTTCCACGGCGTCCATGATGTCGATCATGGTAAGACCGAAGGCTCGCAGTCGATTAGGGTCGACGGCCACCTCGACCTGACGTAACTGTCCACCGAAACTCGATACGTCGGCCACGCCCTTGGTGCCGAGCAGCCTGCGCCGTACGGTCCAGTCCTGCAGGCCCCGCAGATCCATCGTCGAGAATCGACCCTCGTATCCTGGCTTCACGCGCAGGGTGTACTGGAAGATCTCGCCCAGGCCGGTCGTGATCGGCGCAAGGATCGGCGTGGCCGTTCCCTTGGGAATGAGTTCCTGCAACTCGACCAGGCGCTGGTCGACCTGGGCGCGGGCCCAGAACACGTCGACATCATCGTCGAAGACGAGCGTGACCACCGACAGACCGAAGCGCGAGATACTGCGCTGCTCCGTGATGCCGGGGATCGACGCCAGCGTGAGTTCGACGGGCATCGTAATGATGCGTTCAACTTCCTGCGGCGCCAGCGATGGCGCCAGCGTGACAACCTGAACCTGGTTGTTGGTGATGTCCGGTACAGCGTCGATCGGCAGATCGCGGAATGACACCACGCCCCATATGATGAGGACAATGACGCCAAGAGCCACGACCAGCTTGTTTCTGACGCTGAACGAAATGATCCGTTCAAACATGTTGCGACCTACGAAACAAGAGGTGAAGGGAAACGAGAAGAATCCCTTACGGTCGCGGCGGTTGGAAGTGTAGGGGGCCGGGTACGGTACGCACGTCAATGGTACCGTGTATCCGCCCCGTCATCAGGGTTGCTGACAGGGGGCATGGAAGGAACGTCGGCGCGGGCGCCTCGACAGAGGTACCTCCTGCATGGTCATGCGACTTCAGCGGGAGCCTGTCGTGGTCGGCATGGGACGCATCTGCCTGGCTGTCTTGCGTGGAATGGACGCTGTAATGCTCAACGAGGAACTCGATGAGCGTCATCTGCTGCGTCTGACGATGCTCGCCGTAATGCCGTATCAGCGTTGCCACATCGCCAAGCTCGTGCGTGTCAAGCCGTGGCGTGACAGACAAGAGCAGCGAAACAACAAGCAGCATATGGGTCGTAAGCCGGCGCACATGACAAACCTACGGCGTTTTGCCCGGATGGTGTGATGACGAATGTCATGGTGGAGGGGCGACCCACCGTGGTCGCCCAAAACCAATGTACGCGGTCGCGCCACATCATGAACCATTTTTCATTGGTTCGGTACGTATGATTGCCGAAGTTTGTACGTCATCATGCGCAACGTGTTCGACCTTGTCAGATCCTTGATGCCGAACGGTTTGCGTCGTTCTTTGACAGTTGGATTAACGATATGCAGTTGTCTGGTCATTTCGTGTGGCGGCCGTGAGCCGTCACCAGCCGAACGAAGCGATACGTTCTGCTACAATGAACCCGACGGAATCGCCAGTCTGGACCCCGCTACGGCGTCGTACAGATCGGCGACATGGGCAGGCAGTCACCTGTTCAACGGACTTGTCGAACTGGATTCGGCTCTACGCATTGTACCATCCGTGGCACGATCATGGAGCGTCGACCCCAGTGGTGTCGAGTGGACGTTCACCTTGCGCACGGATGTGTGGTTTCACCGCGATCCATGCTTTGGGCCAGCGACCACGCGGCGCGTCACGGCGCACGATGTCAAATACAGCATCGAGCGCATCTGTGATGCCGCTACCAAGTCTACCGGGCTGTGGGCCTTCCGCACAACGATCCTCGGCGCCGATGCCTTTCACGGGCAGACGCGACGTGGCGAGCGCGGTTCGATCGACGGCATCCGCGTCGTAAATGACTCGGTTGTCACGATCCGGCTTACCAAGCCTTTTGCTCCCTTCCTTGCAGTCCTCACCATGCCATACGCATGGATCGTTCCACACGAAGCGGTCCGAGCATATGGTGCGAACTTCGGACGCCATCCCGTTGGTACGGGCCCGTTCAAGTTCCACGCGTGGACACAGGATGTCGAGCTGTTGCTGCAGCGCAATACGCAGTACTTCAAGGTCGATTCCAACGGCCAACGTCTTCCCTATCTGGAACACGTGCGTATTTCTTTTCTGCGTGACCCCAAGAACGAATTCCTTGAATTCACGCGCGGCCGCCTTGATATGGTGACCGGCGTCGACGGGGCGTTCGCAGCAACCATCTTCGATGCGTCAGGCGCCTTGCGTCCGCCGTATGACACGCTTGTCATCCGGCGCGCCGCAGCCCAGTCCATCGAGTACTACGGGATACTGCTCGACTCCAGTCTGCCGGCGGCCAAGGCCTCGCCCTTTGCCACCAGCCGACTCCTCCGTCAGGCATTGAACTATGCCATCGACCGCCACCGCATCGTGACGTACGTCCTGCACGGACGCGGTACGCCTGCCTCGCATGGCGTGCTGCCACCGGGCATGCCGGGATTTGCGGACTCCGTCCGCGGATACGTGTACGACCCCGATCGCGCCCGACAGTTGATGGCAGAAGCAGGGTACCCCAACGGCCACGGACTTCCGTCCGTCGTGCTCCAGTTGGGCAACAGCGAACGCACGGCAGCCGTTGCCGAAGCCGTTCAGGAAATGTGGAGGTCCATCGGCGTACGCGTCGAACTCCGCATGATCGATTTTCCGCAGCACCTTGCCATGGTGCGTGCCGGAGACCTCACGATGTGGCGTACGAGCTGGATGGGAGATTATCCGGATCCGGAGAATTTCCTGGCCCTGTTCCGTACCGCGACCATCGCACCAAAAGGTCCGAATACGACGCGGATCTCGCGTCACGATCTGGACGCATTGTACGAGGAAGCACTCTCGCCAACCCGCTCGCTCACCGAACGGGCGGCACTCTACCATCGAATGGAACGGATCATCCTTGACGAGGCCCCCTGGGTCTTTCTCTACCATGATCTTGTCCTTCGACTTATGCAACGGTCCGTCCAAGGTCTATCCGTGGACGGTTCCGACAGGCTGATCCTTGAGCGCGTACACAAGACACGCTCGATGTGATGCCACGAATTCACCGATTACTTCACCGAAACATGGAGGGCCTTGAATGCGAAGATTCATGAGCCTGTGGTCGACGTGCTGCATGTCGCTGATCACGGTGGTTGCCCTCACCGCCATGGTTCCGACCGAGGTCGAGGCGCAACAGCGCGCCAAGTCGGCCCGGTCGATCGCAAAGAAGAAGAAGGCACGTCGCTCCTCTGGCTCGACAGCCCGCCGCGAGGCAGGTAAGCGCCAGGCCATGGAACTGGTCCGCACGCAAAGCGCCGAGATCAGCCGCATGGTTGGCATCGAGCCGGCCGACAGCACCGAAGCCATCACCGGACTGAAGGACCTGATCGCCAACGACGGCGAAGAGGTTCGTACCGGACCTGCGACGTCGATCGCCGACGTTCCGCCGCCACCGCCGCCCACCAAGACGAAGGGTAAGCAGGCCAAACAGGCCAAGACCGTCACCGCCGAAGACGAAGGCGAAGACATCGCCGAACTTGAACGCGAAGACGACGTAACGGTCGACCTCGAGGCATTCCGCTCGCTGTGGCTGCAATACGTCGACGAAGACGGTGGCGACCCGGATCGCACGGCTGCCGGCGTCGAAAAGCAACGCATCATCGATGTGGTGATGGACTGGCTTGGCACCCGATACCGCTTTGGCGGCTCAGACCGCTCCGGCATCGATTGCTCGGCCTTCACCCGCATGGTGTATACCAACGTTGCCAAGGTCGACCTTCCGCGGACGGCCGCCTCGCAGATCGGCATCGGTGCACCGGTGTCGCGACGCGGCACCCTGCAGTTCGGCGACCTGGTCTTCTTCCATACGCGACGCCACGCCTACGTGTCTCACGTCGGCATCTACCTTGGCGATGATCTGTTTGCACACGCCTCGTCACGCTACGGCGTGACGATCTCGTCACTGCAGTCTACCTACTACAGCAAACGTCTGATCGGTGTGCGCCGCATCACCGAACAGGACGTGGCCAGAATGACCAGCGGTTCGCAGGGCGATACGTCCGACGTGAACTGACCCTCCGGCATCGTTCATCCAACGGAACATTCCGCGCCCCCTGTTGCCAATTGGCGATAGGGGGCGTTGTTGTGTACGGCGGAACAGGCAGCGCTAGGATTCGCGGCTGCGACGCTTCGCGCCGCGGACCGGGCCACGGTCGACAGGTTCGACGACGGTTTCTTCAACGGCCGCCTCGGGGGCCAGATGCAGGTCGATCAGTCGCTTTTCGATGTTGGCCTTGACGATGCGGACATGCACGGCGGTGCCGTACTGGAAGGTGCGCTTGGTGCGACGTCCCACAAGCCGCCACCGCCGCTCGTCGAAGAAGTAGAAGTCGTCCGACAGATCCCGAATGTGCAGCAGGCCCTCGCAGAGCAGGTCGTCGAGCTGCACAAAGACGCCAAAGTTCGTCACCCCCGTAACCACGCCACGGTGAACCTCGCCAAGATGCTCGCGAGCCATCATCACCATGGCCAGCTTGGTCGAGGCGCGCTCGGCGTCGACGCTTGCGCGCTCCGTCTGCGAACAGTGATCGGCCATGGCCGAAGCGTCGGCAAGGATGGCAGACCAACGCCCCTTGGAAAGCGGCGAGACGGCATACTCTTTGAGCACGCGGTGAATGAACAGGTCGGGATAGCGTCGGATTGGTGACGTGAAGTGCGCGTAGTGCGCAAAGCCAAGACCGAAGTGTCCGACGTTCGTTTCCGAGTAGATGGCCTTGGCCTGACTGCGCAGCAGCAACGAATGGATGACGGCCTTGTCGGGTCGGTCCGATGCCTGCTGCAGTATCTCGTTGAGTTCGCGCGGCCCAAGCTTGCCCGACGGAACGTGCAGCCCCAAGGCGCGGATCACGGCGATGGCATCGCCAAGCTTTTCGGGATCGGGCGTGTCGTGAATGCGGTACATGAAGGGCGGCGCCTCGCGCTGACGCCACTGCTTGCGTAGCCCCTCGATGTGCGTGGCCACGGTCTTGTTGGCCGCCAGCATGCATTCCTCGACCAATGACGTGGAATCGGTGCGCGACTTCAAGACGGCGGCCACGGGCCGGAGCTCTTCGTCGAGGCGGAACTTCATCTCCTGCGTTTCGAAATCCACGCCTCCGGTCTTCATGCGTCGCACGTTCAGCGTCCGCGCAAGCGTATGCAGCGCATGCAGCAGCGAGGCATGCTCGTCGTCGGCACCATCCAGCACAAGCTGCACCTCTTCGTAGCTGTAGCGTCGCTTGCTCTCGATCACCGTTTCGGCAATGCGATAGTCGCGCAATGCCCCTTGCTTGCCAAAGGTCATGAAGACGCTGTAGGCCAGACGTGGCTTACCGGGGACGAGTGAGCACAGGTCGTTAGACAGGCGCTCGGGAAGCATTGGTACCACGCCGTCCACAAGGTATGTGGAGTTGCCGCGCTTGCGCGCCTCACGGTCCAAGGCCGTGCCATGAGCGACGTAGGCGGTGACGTCGGCGATGTGGACGCCAAGCTCGACACTGCCGTCGTCAAGGTGCCGCAGCGACAGGGCATCGTCGAAGTCGCGTGCATCAACAGGGTCGATGGTCACGATAAGCTCCGAGCGCAGATCAAGACGTCCGTGCGGAAGGGCCGCACGTGGCGGCTCGCACAGCGCGGCTTCGGCTTCGACGTCGGCGGGGAAGCTTGCCGGCAGTCGGAACTCCTTGCGCACGGCGGCGAATTCGACGCGGGCCATGCCCGAGCGGCCGATATGTTCGGTGATGACGGCCTCGGGCGAGGCGTTGGCATGCTCCCAGCGAAGGAAGGTGCCGATGACCTTCGATCCCGGCTTGGCTTCGCCGATGTTCTTGGGGGCGACCAAAAAGTCGACCAGGTACTTCGGTTCGTCCGGGACCAGATAGTAAAAACTGCCATCATATTCCAGCGTGCCGCTGATGGGGGCAAGGCACCGCTCGATGACGGCAACCACTTCGCCGCGTACCTTCTTGCCCTGACGCAGGGCAAGGGGGCGTACAAGGACGGTGTCGCCGTCCAGGGCGGTGGACATGTGCTGCTGACGAATGTGGATCACCGGGATGTCCGGATCGTCGGTCGTGATCGATGCTGCATCGTGGTAGACCTTCAGCACGCCCGTGAATCCGTCGGTACGAACACGTACGAACTCGTAGCGACGTCGGCTGCGCGCCGCAATGACGCCCTCGTCGGCCATCGTTGCAAGCAGCTGACGCAGATAGTCATAGTCGGCCGAGTCGGACCTGATGCGCAGCTGCTTGCTGAGTTCGAGCAACTGCAACGGCGTGGCCGAGCGCTTGAGGATGTCCAGGACTTCCTGACGGAGGTCGCGGACCTGGGTGATACGTTTCATGGTTGGCAGGAGTGATTAGCCAAGGGCAACATCGAGAACCATCATCACGATGAAGCCGCCGATAAAACCAAGCGTGGCAATATCGGTGAAGCGGTCCTGCTGTGTTTCAGGTATAACTTCTTCAACAACAACGAAGATCATGGCGCCGGCCGCAAAGGCCAAGGCATAAGGAAGAATGGGTTGCATGGTAAGGACGGCAGCCGCGCCGACGACGCCGGCAATGGGTTCGACGATGGCAGAAAGCTGTCCGTACCAGAAACTGCGGAAGCGCGACACGCCAAGACGTCGAAGCGGCATGGCCACGGCAATGCCCTCGGGGAAGTTCTGTAGGCCGATACCGATGGCCAGGGTGACGGCGCCGGCGATGGTGGCTTCGGGAATGCCTGCGGCAACGCCGCCAAAGAGCACGCCAACGGCAAGACCCTCGGGGATGTTGTGCAGCGTGATGGCAAGGATCAGCAGCGTGGTCTTACGCCACGTTGTGGGAACACCCTCGCGGGCATTCGGGTCGAAGTTGATGTGCAGGTGCGGCACGAACCTGTCAAGCACGTAGATGAACAGCGCGCCACAGGCAAAGCCCACCGCAGGGGGCATCCACTTGGGCAGGCCCATCGAGGCCGACATTTCGATGCTTGGGGCAAGGAGCGACCAGTAGCTGGCCGCCACCATGACGCCGCCCGTGAAGCCCAGCATTCCGTCGAGCCACTTGCGGGACAGGTCTTTGAACAGGAATACCGTGGCGGCACCGGCAGCGGTCAGCAGCCACGTGAACGTTGTGGCCAGCAAGGCCGCAACAACGGGGTGGAGTGAGCCGATGGTTGTAAAGAGCGTATCCATGATGCCACGCAAGTTACGGCACAACGAGCATCGGCAGATCGGCGACGCTGCTGGCAGCCTTGGGGTTCACGCCCGATAATGTGCGAACGTAGACCGCCGAGCGTACGTCGATGCCGCACTTTCGGCGCGGGGCACTGCGCCAGGTGTCGATGCTAATCTGGATGACGATCTGGGGCGGTACGGCACGAATGGGGCCTACGCGTTCGGTGGTATTGGCGATGACGTAGTCGTCAAGACCCTCCGCGTCGATACAGGGGTGCTGATGACGATCCATGCGAACCAGCGGTACCAGCTCGTGTCGACGCCATATGCCCAGCGTGAAGGCGTCGATGCGCCGATCGATCACGTGGGCATGCAGCAGCACGGTCTGCAGCACAAGTGGTTGCGCAAGCTCGATCCACGGTTCGGGCTCTGGGCGTTGCCGCTGCGGGCGCGAGCCCGTCAGGCATAGCCGTGTGAACGTTACACGCTGTAGCATGGGCAGATGCTGCCAGTGATCCAGCACGAAGTGCTTTCGGTCGGCCGCTGTCGACGTCTGCATCGCGGCGATGCGTTCAACGAGGTCTTCGTCGGACACGTTGCTCCACGCGTCGTCGCTGTGCACGATCAGGGCGATGGCGGCCGAGACGCTGCCAACGTGACGCACGCATTCGTCGAAGAGCCAGTCCGAGATGTCGGCAACATCCATAGCCCATGCGCGCAGGACGGCCGGTGCGACCAGACGTTTCATGCGTCGCTCCGTTCGACCACGTCGTGCAGCTCGTCGGCCTGCAGACCGCGCTCGCGCAGGTGTCGGACAACGATGCTGCTGAAGCCGTGCGTTGCCAGCACACGCTCGCATGACGTTTCCTCGATCGTGCGCATCAGGTCGGGCCAGTCGACGTGGTCGGACATCACAAAGCCGTTGCCGCGCGTGACGTTCCAGCCGGACACACCGGCAGAGCGATGGCGGTAGCGGCGTATCTCGCTGTTCGCGCCGGTCGACGAGATCACGATGGCCCGATGCTGCCCTGTGAACAGCGGCGTGGGCGGCAGCACATGTCCTGCCTGCCGCAGCATGTGATGCATGTCGTGCACGGGGCCATCGGCCGTGGCGGGGCCGATGCCAAGGTCCAACCCCAGCAGCACGCGCTGGGCCTTCCCCAGAGAGTAGGCGTGGATGACGCTGACAAGGCCGGCATCGGCATTGGCACGCCACCAGGTATTGATGGCGGTGGTGGCAACATCGGACGAAGGCCACTGATACACCGGCAGACCAAACGTCGTCTCGGTGATGAACGTATGGCATCGCACCGGCTCGAAGGCTTGGGCCAGCGGGTCAGGCTGACGCTTGTAGTCGCCGGTGACCACCCAGACCTCGCCACGGTGCTCGAAGCGCACTTGGGCCGAGCCCAAGATGTGGCCAGCCGGATGCAGCGAGATGGTAACGCCGTTGATGACCACGGATTCGCCGTAGGCAATACCCTGGGTTTGTACGCTGCCCCCTAACCGATGGCGCAGGATGGGGCCCGTGTGGTGGTGGCACAGGTAGGCGCGCATGCCGCGGCGTGCGTGGTCGCTGTGACCATGCGTGATGATGGCACGGTCGACGGACCGTACGGGGTCGACGTAGACGTCGGCCGCCGGACAGTAGAGTCCTCGTTGTGTCATGACAAGCATGGCTGCAACCTACGAACGTGCATAGTTTTGCACCATGAAGATGCTGCTTGTAACGCTGCTGGCACTGCTGTTGCCACAACAGGCCGAAGAATGGTTCGGCCGGGGGATCAATGCCTATAACCAGGGCAAGTACGGCGAGGCCGTCGAATTCTTTACCAAGGCAGTCGCTGCCGACACGTCGAACGTGTCGACGCGATTCAATCGCGGCTCGGCCTACCTGAAGCTGCAGCGCTATGGGGATGCGCTGAACGACATCAACTGGTGCATAGCCCGGCGTCCGGATCGCATCGCATTGCGCATGCAGCGCGCCGTGATCTTTGCCGAGTCAGGACAAAAGCAGCTGGCCGTGTCCGACCTTGATATGATCATTGCCAGCGACAGCACGTTTCCGAAGGCACGCATGCTGCGTGGACGCCTGCTGCTGACTACAGATACGGCACGCGGATGCGCCGACCTGCGGGCTGCCGCTGCCGCCGGCGACAGTGCCGCCCGACGCTATATGACGGGCATCTGTCCGTAACGACCGTATCCCTGCGTATTGCCGCGCCCAATGGCATGATGTAGGTTGCCCCTGCTTTATCCGGAGGGGGTCATGCGATACGCAATACTTATCATGACGGTGCTGGTGCTATGGTTTGCAGCCATGTCGGCACCACCGCCGCAACGCTACATCTGGCTGATCGATCGGTCGAATACCGGCCTGTACTTCGAAGAATTTGCGCGGCAGATGTCGGCCGGACCGCATAAGGCTATGCTGGCCAGCGGTACGGACATTGCGACCATCAAGGCGCGCGCCGATGATCTTATCGTACAGATCAATGCTGTCGAAACGCGGGTCGGCGAAACGACCGTAACGGCCGTAAGTACGACCTTTCTTGAGTGGGAGTCGCCGACGACGTACTTCTACTTTGGGCAGTATCTGGACACCTATCACGACGCCGCTTCGTTGAATACTGTTGCGGCCCGTTCGGCCGATATTGCCAACGAGCGATTATCGACCATCATGCGCGAAGAGTCAGCCTCGTTCACTCGATGATGACGCGCCGTGCCGTGTCGTTGGTCAGGACGACGTAGACGCCACGAGCAAGCGACGTGCAATCGATGTGCATCGAGGTTGATGCATTGCCGGGGAGCGACAGCAGCAGTGCTCCCGTGACGTCGAACAGCATGACGTTCGACATGATGGGCTGTGCCGATATGATCTGCAGTGCACCGTCGACGGCCTCGACGGAAAGCGAGGGATCGTTCCTGTCGGTTACGGACGTTGTCCCATCAAGATGGAAGGGGACACGTACGTACCGTCCTGAGCGTGCGGCAATGATCGCTTCGCCATCAACCATTGTCGTCGGTGTGGCGCGCACGATCACCAAGCTGTCGCCACGTCTTGCGACGATGCCGCCATCACAACGTTCTGCATAGGCAAGGGCGACGGCCGCACAGCTCGAACGTTCGGGTGCCGTCACGCCATAGGTGATGATGATGCTGTCCTGCGTTGTTCGCATCGACGTCACAACCGAATCGATGCAGTCCCACGCCATGTTCATCGAAGCCACCGACCCGTAGATGCGCGCGGGTTGCAATCCGTCGATCGAACCGTAGGTCCACGCCATAAAGCGATGCGACGGATCCTCCGAGAACAGTCGGTGCGTTCCCTCGGTCAGGTAGGTCGTGATATAGCCGTATGACGACGTTCCGATCGTGCGCACGGGCGAGCCTGCCGACACGTGGCCGGTATCAAGTTTGATCGTCTTCAGTGCATCGACTGTTCCGACGATGGTAACGGCATTGGTAAAGTCCGGCAGTGCTGTGAACGTCGCCGACGTCACCCAGCGATCTTCAGACGGCACCACCTGCAGCAGCGGCAGGCCTGCGTCGGTAGACGGATCGTCTTCGGGTTTGGATGCCTGCGACGTGATGCGGGCGTATGACTTGCCGTACTGTGCACACAACACAGGGTACGACGGTGTCCACACCACACCTTGTTCACAGGACTGATCCATCCACGTGCCGCCGGCATCGATGGTTGCCACGGCCTCACCATTCCGACGAATCAGGGTTCCGTCCGTCAGTCCAACAAACCGTATCACATCGCCCCTATCATCCTCGACACCGATGCGGGTCTGATCCGTGCCACGAAGTCGTGTAGGTGAATAGATCAAAGGGGCCGTGACAAACCGTGTGCCGGCCATCACATCGGGAAGCATGGCGTCGTGGAAATTGCTGCGCATGAAGTTGCCGTGTCGTGCATAGGCGCCGGTGTCCGGCATCGCGTCGGGATAGCGCAGGACGGCACCTTTGGCATGACCGCTGATGATACCGATGGGGCCGTCGGCACTGATGGCCATACCGGTAGGATCGGTCGATGCAAGCCGTGTGCCGCCCGAATCTACGGGCAGGTCGATCAGCCACGACTGTCCGGCCTGTAGTGTTACCTCGGGCGTGACGCCCTCGCGGGCCGTCGTGATACGTGTGTGGTCGCGTGCGGCGATCACGCGGATCTTTGCCGTGCGGAGATAGTAGGGCTGGTTAGCAAGCCCGAATCCATCCTGCCACCATGCGAACGGATGATAGGCCGTTCCCCACATGGAGACTGGCACGTGCCAGGCCATCTCGCCGTTGCCGATGTAGTGTTGGAAGGTGGCAACAGCAATCGGGCGGTCCGACGTGATATTCAGTACATCACCCATGCCGATCTTCTCTCGCACAACCTGGCCGGGGCCGATCACGACGGTCTTGGCTCCACCGACGGAGACACGGGCTCCGATCGTGGACGTGATGATCAGCTCGTTGCCTTCGGGCAGAGCCTTCTCGGGCGCTACAGGCTCGGGATGAATGAAGCCGACCAGGAACTCCGTTCCTTCGGTGATCGGCATGCGGTCCTGCGGTTGCGCATTCGCGCTGGTAATACCGGCAACGGCAACGATAAGCAGGAGCAGTCGGAACATGTGGACTCCGTGCAGAGGTAGAGAACAACGATACGTGAAGATACGTTGTATCTGCGCCGGATTATCTGACATTCATCAGTTACCAGCCTTCGATGGCCTGAACCTTGTTCTTGCACGACCGGATGAGTGCTGCCGGCGACTTCACCGTGAGCACGTCTGCCCAGCCCACGACCCATGTTACAAGTTCCGGCGACAAGGGGGCGGTGAGGTGCATGTCGACGCTTCCGTCGCGGCGCATGCGGAACTCCTGCGAGGGATGCCATGTGCGCGACATGAAGAAGTCGGCCGCCGATGCTTCGATACGGATCATGATGTTCCGGACGTCGCCGTCGTACACGCCGAACCTGCCCGAGCGATACTTTCGCTCGCTGAAGACGTGCGCAGGCTCGGTAACATCGCTGGCTCGTTCCACATGTTCGATACGATCGGCAGCCAGCGTGATGTACGACTTGTACGTCGGATGCCATGCTGCCACATAGAGACGGCCCGCATGACTGATCAGTCGACAGAACGACACGACGAATGTCTTGGTCTGACCACCGTGGATGCTGCGATACGTTACGCGGTCCCAATGCGGATCGATGATCGCGTAGATGATGTCGTGCACCACATCGTCGGCAATGGCTGTGGCATAGCGTCCGGGCGACACATCGGCGACGAGATTCTCGGCGATGAAGACGCTGCCCGGCGCGATCCGCTCAAGTTTACGCATCAACTTTTGCAGGTCGCCATCGATACGTGTGTTCTTGAAGTTCGCCAGCAGGCCCTTCAGCAGATGCAACGACAGCACTTCGTGCTCGGTGATGCTGATCGGCGTCAGCCCCCGATATTCGCGCGGGATCGACCATCGGATGTTCTTTCCCGTGCGGGTGCTTTGCAGCGGCACACCCGACAGCTCGATCGCACGCAGGTCTCGTTGGATCTGACGTATGGTCACGCCCGCTTCCGGATCTTCCGACTCCATTCGCTGAGCAAGTTCAGCCGTAGACCATTCACCGGAACTCAGATGCGTCAGCAGATGAATGATGCGTCGCACATGGTTTGAATCGTACATGATGGAATATACGGCAGGCTGCAACGCTGCCAGTCTGCGCGACGAAGATGCGCCCACGCATGCTTGGTGTCGACCATAAACGCCACACGCCCGACGTGATGGCGTCGGGCGTGTATGCCACGTGGTATCCTTCGGGATGGGTCCGTTGCAACGACAGCCGCACCACGATGGGCAGGACCGAAGAACGTCTACAGATTGGTCCTGTCATCCAGCTGCCACCGCAGGATGCTCCAACGCCCCTCCTACATGTGACCGTCGAAGCGCGCACGTGTCACATCTGCAAACATCGTCGGATGAGCGACCGATGTTGTCGTTTGAAAACGGAGGGGCTAAAGAACGATGAAAAATATTTGACGAGACGCGGTCGTGCCCGGTTACCAGCCTACCCCGGGCTGCCGCCCGGGGCTTGCATCGTTACGCCCCTTCGGGGCTCATGATCGATGCGTACATGTTAGCGTACACGCACGGGTAACGCACACATGTGGGCGCACGGACACACATGTGCACCCACGGACACCGGACGTACACCGGACGTACACACATGTGCACCCACGGACACCGGACGTACACACA
>VFFB01000166.1 GCA_018882585.1 Candidatus Kapaibacterium sp. | reverse complement strand
CGTCTGACCTATGCCCCTTTTGTGCAGGAGAATGATGATGCCGACACGGCGCTCCGCTACATCAACAAAACCACACAGGTGATGGGGGCAACGGGATACAGCTATCGCATAGGAGATCTTGGGGCAAGTACGAATCTGAACGTGGCGCGGCAGTGGAGCGAGACGAAGAACAACCTGTCGGACGTTGGCGTTACAACGCTCAATCTGATGCAGTCACTCAGCTGGCAGTTTCCGCTGACGGTATCGGGTGGCGTGGGATTCATTCGTCAGACCACGGCCGCAGCCGAGGCTACAACGATCATCACGGCCGACGGATCGGCGAGCTACGTGGCGTGGGATATCTGTACGATGTCGGGTGGTCTGACGATGGCCTTCGAATCGGCAAACAGCACGCGATACGGATTCTACGTCAACGCTAACGTGCCCCTGTGGGATGCTGCGGTGATCGACCTGCGGGCAGAGCGGACATTGTTCGACGAGCAGCGCGTGCCGCCGATGCTTGGAGGATCGTACAATGAGACGGTGCTTCGACTGACCATCAGCAAGTACTGGTGATCAGTTGCGATACTCCCAGTAGAGCGTCTTGCGCAGCTGTTGCAACCACTCGAGTTCAAGGCGCTGCCGCTTATCGTAGGCGGCCATTTGCTCGATCAGTTTATAGTCGGACTCGAGCGTCGGCGCATGTTCGGCCGTGGCACGCTTGCGCCAGATGATGTGGTAGCCGGGTTTGGTGGGGTCGGCCGCATATGGCAGCGGATCGCTGACGCCGCCATCCTTCAGATCCATGACGATGGCCCGCATGTCCTCCGGAAGACGTGACGCTTCGAGCTGTCCCATGGCGCCGCCGAAGCCCTGCGTTTCCTTCTCTTCGCTGAACTCGCGGGCGAGATCTTCAAAGTTCGCGCCGTCTGTGACGCGCCGCTTCAGATCGAGCAGGTATTCCTTCGTCCGCTGCTTGTCGTCTTCGGACTGACCAACCTTCAGCAGGATGTGGCGGCAGTTGAGACTTGTCAGTGTCTTGTCGATCAGCTGGATAATGTGATAGCCGAAAGGCGATTCGACCGGACGTGAGATCTCGTTCGGCTGCAAGGCATAGCCGGCTGTCTCGAACGACGGAACGAGCTTGCCTTTCTCGATCGGCCCAAGGTCGCCGCCGGCTGCGGCAGAGATGGGGTCCTGGCTGTATTTGCGGGCCATATCGGCAAACGTTGCAAGACCCTTCACGATCGAATCGCGGATTGACAACGACCGCTGATAGGTCTCCTTCTTCTGCTCGTCGGTGGCCTTGATGTAGCGCACGATGTGGTACAGGTCCAATCGTGCCGGAACGGGCGGCATGGAGTCGCGATAACGAGCGTAGAACGTCTCGACGTCACTGCGCGAAGCCGCTGTTGCGCCGAACTTCATTTCGCGCATGCGGGCCGCAAGCAGCTGCTTGCGTATCTCGTCGCGGAACTCGCGTTTAATGCGGGCCATCGACATGCCGTAGAGCTGTTCGATACGGGATTCCGAGCCGAATTGCTGCACCAGCTGTTGGATCTGCATGTCCATGCGCTGCGAGATCTCGTCGTCGCCGACGCTCACGCTGTCTTCGATCGCCTTGGCAACGATCAGACGCTCGTTGATCAGCATGTCGAGCACCTGCTTGCGCAGCGCCTCGTCCGTCTTATTCACCTTCGGGTTGCGCTGGGCGAGCACTTCGATCTGTCCGTCCACATCACTCTTCAGGATGATGTCGTTCCCAACCACGGCGACGATGCGCTCCATCTCGCCTTGCTGTGCAACGGCCGTTACGGCGCATAGCGCCATGCAGAGGGCAAGGATCAAGGGGCGGGGTGACATCGGAGAGTACACGATTAGCGCTTCGCCGAGAAGATCTTGTCGAGGTTGTCGTTATTCAAGGTCACAGGATGCTTGGTTCGAACCTTCGAGAGCCAGGCCTCCTGAAGGCGCTTCTGCAGAGCATCCTGATATAGCGGAGCAAGATCGGGCAGTGCCTCTTCGAAGCTCTTGCGGCGCGGTTGCTCGATGTTGTCCACGCGAACGATGCTGTAGCCGAACTCGTCTTTGAAGGGGCCGTAGACCTTGCCGGCTGTGGGGGCAAGGTCGCGTACCTTGGCAGCCAGCTTGCTCTTCGCGGGATCGAGCAGGCCGTGGTTGCCGCGCTTGTCGCGCATGCCGGAACGCTCTGTAAGCTGTGCAGCAAGTTCGGCGATATCCTCGCCGGCATCAACGCGACGGCGAAGGGCCTTGGCCAGGGAATCGTTCGTGACGAAGATCTCGGTGAAGGCATACTTGGCAGGTGTCATGAGCGGTGCCTTCGTTGTGTCGAAGAAGACGCGTGCTTCGACGGTGTCGAAACGCAGCTTGCTCCACACTTCCTGCTCTTCGACCTTGAACAGCAGGATACCGTCGCTGAACTCCTGGATCAGCGACTTGAACTCAGGGTAGCGATCCTCGAGGTTTGCCGTTGCCTTGTCGAGCAGCATCTGGTCTGTCATCTTGACGATCGCCCGGTCGAAGCCGGCACGGTTCAGCGTCAGCGCACGCATGTCGGCACGGCGACGCAGTGAATCAGCGAAGGCACCAAGGGTGTAGCCATCGGCAGAGCCCATCTTGTAGATCGTTTCCGAGCGGAGCGTAGCATCAAGGTTAGCAGTCCACGACGTGTCGGTCGTGTTCTTGGTCGTATCGATGGATGCGAACGTACGTGTCAGCACGGGCATGTTCCATCCCCAGTTCCACGCAGTGCGCAGCGAGTCGAGCAGGTTGCGCTTGTCCTCTTCGTAGTACAGACGACGGTAGACGCGCTTGGCGCTCTCGCGTTCGACCATTGCGTCGGGAACGCGCGTGCTGTCGCGACGGATGATGTGGACGCCGAATGGTGAACGCACCTTGGCCGAAATGCCTCCGTCCTTCAGGGAGAACATGGCATCTTCGAAGGCCGCAACCAGACGAGCATTGCTGGCTTCGAGGCCGCCGGAGCGGGAGTAAAACGATCCGAGATCGCCGCCCTTTTCGGCTGACGCCTTGTCGTCAGAGAACTTCTTGGCCAGTTCGGCAAAGAGTTCGACGGAGTTGTTGGCGGCCTTCAGGACGCCAAGCAGCGAGTCGGCTCGGGCGTCGACGCCGGCCGAATCGAGTTCGCCTTGTGCCGAGATCAGAATGTGACGGGCGCGAACAAGGGTGCGGGGCTGCGAACGGAAGACCTTGACGATAAAGGATCCGAAGCGTGACTGGACCGGCTGCTGCGAGAACTGTCCATCGCCAAGAGCGAAGGCTGCATCCTCGACCGACTTGATCATGGTGCCGCCGGTGATGAAGTTGGGAAGACGTCCGCCCTTCGGTGCCGTTTCACGGTCGTCCGACGAGTCGCGGGCAACCTGCTCGAAACTCGCTCCGCCGCGAAGAGCGGCGATCAGGCGGACTGCCTTGGCATAACTGGCCGCCGAGTCGACGTCGCGCGTTGTGGGATTTGAGACGCTGCACATGATGACGCCGATCTCGAGTTCGCGCGTGCGCCGATCCATCAGCTGGGCGATGCGGGCGTCGGCGATCATCTTGTCGAAGTAGAACGTTTCCGACAACAATCGGCGGTTCGACAGGATGTCGGCCTTGACGGCACTGTCGCTGTCAATGCCACGGTCCTTTGCATCGTGGACCTTCAGGCGGTAGTTGGTGTACAACCGAAGGAAGTCCATCGCCGTATCGCGCGGTACGTCGGCAAGGCGCGTATCCCGGCGATTCATGTTCTTGCGGAAGGCGCGGTCGACGTCGGCGTAGACGATCGATTCCGAACCAACCGTGGCAAGGACCAGGGCGTCGATCGACGAGGCCGACGATGCCTTGGACGATGCTTTCGTTTTGGACTTCTTGGATTGTGCTGTCGCGACAACGGTCGCGCTGATGGCTACGAGGGTCACGAGGGCCATCATGCGGAAGACGCTCTTGGCGTTGAACATCAAGCAGAACTCCGGACGAAAATGTACGTAAAGCCGCCGAGTTGACGGCGGGGACGCAAAATTAGTGAATTGGCCGTGGCCGCACGGTGTCGGTGTCGTCACGAGGGGGTGATGCGGATCGCGATGTCACTCCGAAATGATACGCCGCGCAACGCTCGACACGTTGCCGGCGCCCATGGTAAGGAGCAGGTCTCCGGGCTGAAGCAGGTCTGCAAGGGCAGCCGGTATATCGTCAACTCGGGTAACATAGTGGACGGATCGGTGGCCTGCGGCACGGGCTGCATCGGCGATGAGTTGGCCCGTGACGCCCTCGATGGGTGCCTCCCGGGC
>VFFB01000165.1 GCA_018882585.1 Candidatus Kapaibacterium sp. | reverse complement strand
GAAGGAAATGGAGACGTTGCCCGGCATCCTAATCTGCACCACCAACCTGCTCTCGAATCTCGATGAGGCCTTCTCGCGCCGATTCGACCATAAGATCTTCATCGGCCGGCCCGGGAAGGACATCCAGCACCGCCTTTGGAAGTACTATCTCAAGCCCAGCATTCCGGGCGTAGCCGAAATCGACATCGAACAGCTACTGGCCGCAGGCAACTTCACGGGCGCCATCATCGAACGACTGGTACTGAACCCCTGCCGCAGCATCATCGCCTCGGGCCGCGCAGCGGTCCGCCTGGAAACGGCCGACCTGCTGGCCGCATGCCAGCTGGAACTCCGCGCTTCATTCGACGATTCGCGACAGTCCTTCCAAGGATTCATCTGACCGCCGACTGCCACACGTCATGATGGACGCAGAAATGTTGTCCATCATGACACCGGCTGTCACGACGCCCCCATAATGTTGCATCACGATGGTAGATACATGGTACACCCAATACTGGTTTACCACTCCATCCGTCAACCACACCAACCATCATTCCTCACCATTCGCCGCATTCCAATGGGTCTTGCTCCGCCATTTACCTGATCGATCTCACACGCTATTCAAGGGAGGCTGCCATGCGTACCATCATCGTTCACCTCGCCGCATTCGCACTCGTCTGCACGATGCCCCTTATCGCCGACAACGATACCCTTGAAGCAAAGCGTGCCATTATGAAGGAGTATTTCCGCGAGCTCCCTGCCGGGATCGACACGTTGCCCTGGGAGGAGTTTGCCAAGTATGTCGACGACTACACGTATCCACTTACGGCTGGCGACATGCGCGCCAGGGCCGATAGTGAGCATGGCTTGAAGAAGGGGCGCATCGGGATTACGGTCTCCTACCAACGCCATGCATGGGTCATCAAGCACGTCGAGTATGGGGCACCGTCGTACTATGCTGGACTGCAGGTGGGCGACATCATCGATGCCGTGAACGACGTACCCACGGATTACCAGCGGATCAAGCAGCCGGTACCGGAGATCCGCGGTGAAGTGGGCACGATGGTCGTCCTTGATATCCGCCGTGGTGACACATGCCTGCGCATTCCCATCCAGCGTGGAACGTTCGTTGTCGAGCAGATCGACGTCAGCGTTGTGGGCCGCACCATGATGGTCTTCATCGACGAGTTCGGCGACGATCTTGCCGAAGACTTCCGGCGGCTGACACGGCGGATCGATCCTGCGACGATCGACACCATCTTGTTCGACCTTCGCGGGAACCTTGGCGGACACGTCGATGAAACGCAGGAACTCCTTGGCGAATTCCTGGTAGGGCTCGACACGATCATGACGTGGGTGTATCGTACGAGGACCAAGCACGACATCGCATGGAACACGGGCCGCTGGAGCGACCCGCGCATCCGCCTTGTCGTCCTGCAAAACGACAGGTCGGCATCGGCCAGCGAGCTGTTTGCGGCGACGTTGCGGGCGCATCGTGATGCTGCCATCATCGGCACGCGCAGCTTCGGCAAAGGACGTGTTCAGCAGGTCTCGTATCTGAGCCTTGAGCACGTCCTGGGCGGGATCGACGACGTGGCAGACTCTGTGATCGTCGGCACTACGGTGACCATTGCCATCTACCTTGCCGGCGGCAAGATCGCCGTCGACAGTATCGGCCTTGAACCCGACGTAGCATTGCCGTGGGTCCATTCCGACAGTGTGCGCCTGCGTCACGTGTCGTACAACGCGGTCGACGTTGCAGCACTGCGACGGATGTATCCGCTGCCTACACCTGGTCTGCTTGACAGTCTTGCAAAGGCGGGCTTCCCGAACATTGTCCATCATGTTTGGACCGACCGAGGCAGGACGTACGACGCGCTGGCTGTGATGGCCGGCCTCAACAAGCAACTCCCCGATCCGTTCTGGCTGTGCACCGTGAATCACGACAGTGTTCCCACGCAGTTCAGTGCCGACGAGGAGAAGCGCATCCGCATCATCCTCAGATCGCGCTATGCAACCAGGCTCTCCGACAGCGTCCTGCGTCTTGAGCCGCTCGAGCGCGTCTTCGACCATCTTGGCAAGGGGGCAGTGATCCGACGCGGCGCAGACGCTGCCGTCATGGCCGATGAGCGCCTGACCATGTCGAACGACCTAGGCATCAGCATCGCCGCCACGCCACGCGGCATCATCGTCACCGGCGTCGTCAACCAATCATCGGCCTACCTTGCAGGCGTCTGCATTGGCGACCGCATCGAGAAGATCAACGGCAGGCCCATGGCGGCCACGATTGCCGACGCACGGGTGCAGCTGCTGCAGCAGCGTCAGCGCGATGGCCGCGTCCGCCTTGACATTCGTCGCGGCACGCAGCCCACTACCGTGTATCTGACCGGCGAGATGCGGAATACCACCGACGTGATCACGTACTACGATGGCGAGCTGGGCTACATCGACATGACACGCTTCGGCTGGACGTCGACCCATGCCTATACGATCTGGCGGGCCATGGCGGCCTTGCGCGACAGCGGCGCCAAGGGTCTGGTGTTCGACCTGCGCGGCAGCCAAGGCGGCAGCGTCGATGTGGCCGCCGAAGTGCTGCGTCACTTTGCCAGCGACCACGACACGCTCCTGTCGGTGCGCCGCCGCGGCGGCACGCATCGCACCATCCAGGCGCACGCCCGCGGCGACTATCAGAACATGCCGGCCTACGTCCTGATCGACAGTGCCACGGCCGACGCTGCCGAGGCTTTCGCGTACAGGATGCAGCGCAACGGCTATGGCCTGGTCATCGGCGGCACCTCGGCAGGACGTATGATGGACATCGAGCAACTGTACACACATCGCGATGTCGAGGTCGGCATCACCACGGCATTCTATCATGCCGACGATGGCAGCAGCGACAAGCAGCCAACCACCGTCAAGCCCGACATTGCCGTTGCGTGGCCCTCGCCGTCGGCCGACACCTTGCAGCGTCTTGCCTCGCACGCTGGCGACGTGCTGACGCTGCGCACGGCAAGCAGCGGCGCCGACGCGATGATCGACACGCTGATCCACCGCGCCTTCGGCGCGGCAGCCACCGTCGACCGACGCTATGCCCTGGAGGTCGCCTACGGCAACCGCGGACGTCTGCGCGGCGTCGCCCCACTGCTGCACCGCCTGCTGCAACGACGCGGCGGCATCACGCGGCGGTGAACGTATGGCAGACGCATGGCCCCCCTCCATCCTTCGGACGGAGAAGGGGGCCTTGGCGCTCAGGGATCACGCACTGCAATGCAATGCTCGTACGTGCAGCATCCCCGATGCAAATCGTCCCGCTGCATGGCCTCGCTTAGTATTTTTATCAATGCTCTCCGAACAACAATTCCAGCAGGATCGCGCGCTCATTCGTGCGGTTTATGAGCGGTTCATGCCGCTTGATGAAGAGACGATGGAAGCGATCTACGTGAACATGCAGTATGTCGAAGTTCCTAAGGGGCAGACATGGATTATGCAGGGCGGCCCTAACGATCAGATTGGATTGCTCGTCAGTGGCCTGATGCGCTCGGTTCAGGTTGTGGATGGTGAGGAGCATACGGTGATGTTTGTTGATGCTCCGGACTTCGTTGCTGAGTATGCAGGGTTTGTGGGACGGAGGCCTTCAAGACACAGCATTATGGCGCTTGAAGACAGTCGGATGTATACGTGGTCGTATGATGACCTGCAGATGATGTACGACGGCTCGAAAACAGGTGAGCGACTCGGGCGACTCATCGCAGAGGCTGTTTTCGGAATTGTTGTCGGCGATGTCGATTCCTTTCGATTCGAGTCAGCTACACAGAGATATGAAAATCTACTGGCAAGATCTCCGCATCTACCGCAGAGAGTGCCGCAATACATGATCGCCTCGTATCTCGGCGTTACGCCCGAGTCGCTCTCGCGCATCCGTGCAAAACTTGCGCGGGGTGAACATGATTGATCTATGGTAAGAAGTAGGTTGCCTTACCATAGGTCAATGAAATCCAGCTGAACGTTGTAGGAAGTTGCGGTCGTAACGAACATCACGTTGTACGACCATTGGCATCCCACGAAATGCACAGTTCACCCGAAACCGCATCAGCCAGGCTTATTGTTGCCACGCTCTTCTACTTCAGCTTCACAGCCGCCTGCCTGGGACGTCCGTCGAGCGATACGCTCACGCAGACCGTGCGGGGCACCATCGTCGATGCTGTTACCTCAGCCCCCTTGCCGGGTATCACAATTAGAATGGTCGGACCCGATTCGGCGGTGCGCGGAGCATACTCGGACACACGTGGACGCTTTCGCGTGCAGCGCCTGCCCGTGGGCCGCTACGTCGTCAGCG
>VFFB01000044.1 GCA_018882585.1 Candidatus Kapaibacterium sp. | reverse complement strand
GCCTGTACCAGCGCAGACGACATGCAATTCACGTCCGAGCAGATCGACGCAGCTGACGTCGATACCCTCAATGGCTCCCTCGCATTCCAACGCCCCGTCGCGAAACGCAGCGCGCACGCCTTCGACACCGTCAAACAGTCGCACGCGTCCGTCGTGGACGCAGAGCGTGTCCATGCGTGCGCGGCCCTCGCGCTCGACGACGCATGCCACGGACGTGTCGCTTGTCGCGCATGATGCTATGGCGATCTGCGAGCTGACGCTGTCTCCAAGTGCACCCGTGAACGGAAAACTGATCGTACGACGTCGGGGTTCTCCATCATTGATATCGCATTGCAGCCGCATGGTAAGCGTACGCGTCAGCTTGTCGAGCGTCGTACCCAACATACGCATGCGTACATCACCCGTTGTTCCCGTGATGCGATCATCCGCAGGCACAAGCATTGTCGCGCGAACCTGAAGGTCGAACACAAGAGATATGTCGAAGTAGAGGGTGTCGTCTTGCCGTAGCTGCATTGTTACGCGCGTGAGTTCGCCGGGCCGTACCGTGGCATCCTGGACAAGGAGCTCGATCGCACTTGGGTTGACGTTGCGAATCACGACGGTATCGCTCCGGCCGACGCAACCGTTTTGGTCGGTGACCGATACCCAGTAGGTGCCGGGCTGATCAACGTCGATCGCCGCCGTGGTCTGTCCGGACGACCAGCGGTATGAGGCATACGACGTCGTGGTCGCGACGCGAATGCTCGGGCGTGACGACGACAGGATCGTCGATGCATACGTCAGCGTCGCCTTGGGTCCGGGCGTCACGGTCACACGAATCGAGTCGATCACCGAGCAACCGCGATCAGAAAGCATCTCGACGGCAAGTGTCACAGACGAGTCCAGCGCAATCGTTCGGGTGCTGGCTGACGTTGCAGACTGCACCATTCCAGCGGGACGCCACTGGATCCTCTGCGCGTTCTGGACCTCAAGCGCAAGGTGGGTGCCGGCACATATGGACGTATCACGCGTTACGAGCATTGGCGGCACCAGCGGCGGCCCGGGCTGGGGCGGATCAACAATGCGGGTAAGACCGCCATAGCCTCCGGGCGTGGCGCCGTAGTTGGAACTATCGGGGCAGGCAACGGCAAGACCGAAGTACATGCCGGCGCGACCGCCGAGTATGGCCGGCTGGATCGACGACAATTGCAGGGCGGATGATTGTGTCACAGCGATAAGACCTCCGGAGCCGCCGCCACCGGGTGCATAGCAGCGATCGGTGCCGCGGGCGTCGCCGCCGGCACCACCTTCTGCACGAACCGGAATGGACTGCGGAGCCTGTTCGACATGCAGCAGCACCGTGCCCCCGGCGCCGCCGCCACCGGCACCGTCAACCATGGACATGGCGGCAGAAGTGCCGGAGACATCAATCTTGCCTCCTTGGCGCATCACCAGCGTCCTGGCTCGGATAATAACGATGCCGCCGCCAGTGCCGCCGTCCGTTCCTTGCATATCATTCTGGTGGCCGCCGCCACCGCCTCCGCCCATGAGCAGCCGGGCTTGATACGATGGCAGGACGATGCCGATACCACCATGTCCGCTAACATCAACGGCATTGAACTCTGAGGTCTGCAGCCCGCCGCCACCGCCTCTGGCAGTGTTTCCACCGCCACCGCCACCGCCGTTGCGTGCATTGCCACCGCCGCCGCCCGTTGCATTGGGGGCTCGTCCATTCTGCAACCAGCGCGGGATATCGGCACAGGACTCACCCTTGCCGCCGCCAGGTCCATCGTCCGGAAAAGCCCAGCGAAACTCGGCCGTATCGAGTGTATTCAGACTGACGCGACCTCCGCGGAATCCTGCGCCGGCCGCCGATATCGGAGCTGCCACTGTGAGCGTATCCGAGCAGTCGATGGCGACGATACCGCCCACGTATCCATCCCATGGTAGGGCTCGCACGGTGTCGATGACGGTGGCTGCCGTAGCGGTCGCGACACGAATGCACTGCACACCGATCAACGGATCGAACGGCATGCCAACCGCCGAGCGAAGGATGATCTCGTTGCCTCGCACAGCATACACGGAGTTGTAGGCATATGTCCCGGCTCCGCTATTATCCAACACGACACCGAATTGTGCATTGTTCGTCGTGTCAACCTGCATGCCCTTTGCCTGATACAGCAAGACGACATCGCCCCTTGCAAGGGTTGGTTTTGGATCAACGATGATGGATGGCTGACACGTATCGATCTCGATCACGCGGTAATAGCTGTTGACCACGCCATGCAGATCCTGCGCGTGCATCCAGATCGCCGACAGCAGCAGCACAGCACAGATTACCACATGATCGCTTCGATTTGTCATGGAGTAACTCGGATAAGCCTCCACCGGTGATCGGCTCCGTCGTACCAGAACGAGGCATATCCGGGAGCGTTCAACACAATGGCGTCGAGCGTTGGCGTAATGATGCGGTCTTGCTCTGCCGCAGCGAATCCTTCATTCATAATCGTCAGAATACCTTGCACTACCATGATGGTTACGTGAACACCGTGCTGACCGGGGTTCAGGCCGGCCAACCACGAGCCTCCATTATCCGCGATGATACGGACTATTTCCTCTTCCTTGGTATTCACCGTCAACGGAATATTGAACGGCATCTGTACGACGTTCATACCGTCGCCTCCGCCCGTCCAGGCTAGCTGCATGGTGTCGGCTCGTACCCCGGCCACGCGGAGCCCGCTGCCGACCTTGGCGGGGCGTGCGGGCCATTCCAACACGACCTGACCTTGCGCATATGGACGCATGAAGACGCGCGACGTAGGAGCAACAAGGCCTAGCATACCGGAGATACGGGCATCATAGAGTCGCGTCACCGACCTGTTTACCATGATGCCGTTCGTGAAGGTGTCGGCAAGTGGCACATCGAATGTGTCGCTGCCAAGGTAGACGTTCCCTCGTCGCGCGGCAAAAGCGAGTCCCTGCTCAGGGGCAACATCAACCAGAACACCAATGGCCGCACTCCTGCCTTGCAGACTGGTTTGTGCCGAGGCACGCAGGCCGATGGCAAGACCGCCATTGTTCGACCCCATGCTCTGCGCCAAGGCATCGATGCCGATGCTTGTGGTGTTACTTCCGCCAAGTCCACCTCTGACGGATTCGCCAAGGACGCCGATGGTGATATCGGCGGCGACGGCACTGTTGGTGAGGGCGGCACCGCGGACGCCAACACGCGGCACGTGGCCGGGATCGGTGTAGCTGCCCGACATCGAGACGCCGACGATGCCCGTGCCCAGCATGTTCGATCTGAACATCCCACCCACATGCTCCGTACCGGCCACGGTCACATCAATGCCCCGCCGTGGCGGCGTCGTAGCACCTATCACCACGGCCGTGGCGCCGCCATCGGTCAGTGCGTTGTAACGCAGCCCCGTTCCCCCATAGATGTCGATGCCGGTGCCAAGACTTGGACGTCCGCTCGACGGCGGCCCACCGATGCGAATGCCGGTACCGAGACCGTTCGATGCTGACGTGATGACAAGGCCGGCATGCATGCTACCGGAGGCGCCGATCTGCTGCAGTCGCAGGCCCGTCGACGAGTCCGTGCCGGCCAGGTCGATCGTCATGCCCGTGCCACCGGTGGCCTGCAGCGAACCCACGCGCAGGCGCTCCCATCCGGCCGCCCCGACGCCGGAACCGACGCCGAGGCGGAGTGGGATCGTCACGTCACCGACGCTGCTGAGCTCCAGCCCTGTCGTCGCTCCGCCGGGTCCGGTCAAGAGCCGTAACGGCTGTCCAACCTGGCTGGCGTTGACGATAAGGAGCGGCATATCTGCAGTCCCAACCAGACGCGACGTCGAGAGTGACTGTGTGCGAAGGGCCGCACATGCCAGTGGAAGAAGCAGCAACGCGAGAAGGCAGCGCATGACGCATTACTTGGGCAGGACCATCCACATCACCCGGTCTGTGGGCGACAGTCCGGTCGATGTCTCGACCGTGATGGTGTTGTTGGTAGCATCCACACTCTTGACTACGGCCGCATACGTAAAGCCGCTGTTCCCAAGACAGGTCACAAATGGCAGATCATCGGCCTGCAGGTCATGTCCCGTCGTGGGAATCACATGGATGTAGTCACCGGACGATGACGGCGTGTACGAACCGCGCGGAATGGCTGAACCGGGTGTTGACCATGACATTGTTCCCGATGCCGTCGCCGTAAGTACCATGCCGTCCAGCGCCGGCGCAGCAGCGGGCAGCGTGTACGTGATGTCGGCAGCCTGCGCTTGAGCCTTGAATGCCGTGACGTTTGTTCCGTCGGACGTAGGTTCTGCAAAGCGCAGACTTGATGCAGCGCCGCCATTCGACAACGTGAGGTCGCCCCGGACGTCGACCAATGACGCAGGAGTCGATGTTCCGAAACCGATGTAGCCTTGTGTCGGTCCCGCCACACCTATCACGCGCATGCGCTCGGCGGCATTGGCCGCGATCACAAGGTCCTGGGCATTGGCCGTGCCCAGATAGCGCTGTCCCGCCGCGGTGCCGGAGGCCGAAATCGTCGAGCCCGACAGACCCCAGAAGTCGGCCGTCGACCATTCCAAGGTGGCCGTCGATCCTGCAACGGCTGTCAGGGTCATCACCTGTCCGGCAACGCCAATACTGTCTGGCAACTGCAAGGTGTATGGCGCTACGGCCGACGCAGGCAGCGTGAGTCCGACGGCCTGTCCTTGGCCGTTGCGAAGCTGGAGCGTCCCCGTGGTGAATGTCTGTGCACTCATGGGTACTACCATGAGCAATGAAAGCAGCGTCGTGAGCAATCGTCCGCGCATGGCGGCCTCCGTGTGTTGATGGTGAATGATGTGGTTACTTCCTGTGGATGCTCCAGTGCAGCGACTCGGCTGGCGTCAGGATCGCCGTTGTGGCCACTGTGATCGTGTTGGTCGTCGTGTCCATGTCGACGATGGCAGCCCCGATCACCGTCTCTGTGTCTGCATCCACCCGAAGTGTGACATTGGCGACGTCGGAAAGGGGCGTCGCGATACGGATTGCAAAACGCCATGTCGTGGCATCGCCGCCGATACTCCCGGATTCGGCGGCCGCAGGCCGCGTCATCCCAAGGCGCAGCACATCGCCGGTGCGTTGCACGTCGATGGTGCTGTCGCCAAGGATGCGCACTGCCCCTGCCATTTCGTTGATGGAGGTGACGATGCCTGTTACCTGTGGTGACAGACGGTCTGCAATGGCGGCCCTGTTGGCAAGCCGGGCGAAGGGTGCGCTTAGAAGGCGCTCGCGGACAGACTCTTCGGCACCACCGTCGATGGAGTATCCAAGCCAGACTGTGCCGCGGTCAAGCAGGGCATTGTCGATGCCGACCGTCTCGCCCAGACGCAGTTCAACGATACCAAGCGTGGCAACGACATTGTGGCGTTCTACAAGGGTTGGCGTGCCTCCGACGGGCACGTCGTACCATCGGACCGTGACTTGATGGGCTCCATCGATGGGAAGACCGCCACTGGTGAGGCGTGTGACATGACGCAACACATCCGGCGTTTGGGCGCCGGCGGCGGTGATACAGCAACAGCTGAGCAGGATGGTAAGACAGCAACGCATCGCGTGGTTCGATGCGTTGTGTCGTCAGACCTCGGAAGTGTGACGGGGTCGTGCCAGCGAGAATAGCAGCAACGTCACCACGCAGATGCCCAGGCCCGCCGCCTCGCGCTCTACTTCGCCATCAAACCAGTGTCCGCTGGTCTGCATCAGCGTGGCAACTGCCCAGATGGCATACGGGATGGACAGGATGCGATACCACCATGGATGATACTTACCCAAAAGGACGGCGGCACTGACCACGACAATGATGCCGTAGGCCATGATCCACGACCATGCGTCGACGTCGTTGAATTGCACAACGACGAATGACAAGAACACGGGAATGCACACGGCGGCGAACAGACGCATGCGGAAAGCCTCATGGTGATACGTTCGACGAATTGTACAAACCTACGCCACGACGCCTGGCGTTACGTGCGTAAAAGTTCGCAGCATCGCTACGTCAGGAAGACGTAGAGATAGCCGGACGAACCGGCCAGACCGATGACTCTGTGAATGCGCGTGCGTCCGGACCAGAACGGAAGGACGCTCAGCGATAGTGCGGGTAGCAGGAGCGCAGCGTGAAAATCAACCACGAGTGCGAGCAACGTCCCAGCACAGGCTGTTGCATAGGCCGCGTGATGCCAACGGCCAAGATGCACGGACCGACGCCATGCGATGATGCCGATGACGATCGAGCACGCATACGCGATGGCACCGATCACGACCACGTTCATGACGACGCGCCCACCGTTGCTTTGCGGATGCCGTAGGGCTCCACGGACAGATCCGGGAACAACAGCGAATCACCGTGGATCCTGCGTATCAGCAGGGGCGCAGCGATACGCATTCGATCTGCCTCGGCGCGAACGCGCTCCCGCTCCGCCGGTGCAATTGACGAGGCTTCAAGGAAGCGATCGAACCGGCGGCGGATGCCCGGAGCCAGCGTCGAGAAGTCTATCAGGCCGTAGTCGCGCGCGGCGACCAGCGCCTGCTGCGCATGCCGCGACGTCCATTGATACTCGGACATCGACATCACGTGGGCATTGAAGTGTCGCGCCATGGCTGCCCGGAAGACGTTGACGGAAGCATCTTCACGACGCAGTGAGTCGTCCACGTGCACCACACGTAACAGAAATGCCACCTGCGTTGGCGTGATCAGCGAGTCCTCGGGCGGAACGTACGTACGCTGGTTGACCACCATTGACGAGAGGATACCGGATGAAGGTGTACCGACGACTCCCCCAAGCGTCATGCTGGCGTCGATCAGAAATCGACGGATGGCAACAGCCAATACGATGATGGCAATGATGACCAGGACGGTGAAGATGAGCCGTCCGGTATGACGTCGACGGCGCAGTCCGGTCTTACGCCGTTGCATGTTCGCCCGCCGTGGCACGCTCCTCGAACAAGGCTTCGACGAATGCTCGCGCATCAAAGACCTGCAGATCGTCGATCTGTTCGCCCACGCCAATGTATCGCACAGGAAGCTGCAGCGCATCGGCGATGGCAAGCACGGCTCCACCCTTGGCGGTACCGTCAAGCTTGGTCAGGATGATGCCGGTGATCGGTGCAACCTTCGTGAACTCCTTGGCTTGCTGCAGCGCATTCTGTCCGGTCGTCGCATCAAGCACCAGGAAGATGTCATTGGGGGCATCGGGTTTGACCTTCCGCATCACCCGACCGATCTTCTCGAGCTCCTGCATCAGCCCTTGCTTGTTGTGCAGACGTCCGGCCGTATCGATGATGACAACGTCTACGGAACGTGATACTGCTGCCTTGAGCGTGTCGTAGGCCACTGCCGCGGGATCGGCGCCCTGTTGCTGCTGTACGATATCGACACCGGCCCGATTGGCCCAGACCTCAAGTTGTTCGTTGGCGGCCGCGCGGAAGGTGTCGGCGGCACCGATCAGCACCGACTTGCCGGCTGCCTTGTAATTGCGCGCCAGCTTGCCGATCGTCGTCGTCTTGCCAACGCCGTTCACGCCGATGACCATGATGACATGCGGCGTGGCTGCCGGATCGATGCCGAATGTTGCATCGTTCGTAGCCGACGGTGACTCGGCAAGGATGTCAACGATGGCCTCTTTCAGCACGTCAACGATCAGCGAGGCGTCCTGCAGGTTTTCCCTGCGGACACGGTCACGAAGTCTGTCGAGAAGTTTTTCGGTTGTGCTCACACCGACGTCTGACGTGATGAGGATCTCCTCGACCTCGTCGATCAGCTGCTGGTCGATCTTGCGACCGGCATAAAGCACGGCGCGCAGTCGGTTCACCAACGACGCACGTGTCTTCTCGAGACCGTCTACCAGACGATCGAGTTTGAGAGCCTCGGTTACGCTACCGAGTTTTTCTTTGAGCTTGCTGAAGAATCCCATGAAATCGCTTACTGTATTGCCACAAAGATAGGACCATGAGCACACTGCTCAGGCCGATACCGATCTCGACGAAGGGCGACCACTGCATGATGGCGATCATTCCGGTGATGGCGACGGCCGTGACTGCCAGCTTACCCACCATGAGCGAGGGCGTGATCTGACCCGTTCGACGTTCGATAATGATACCTCCAATCAGGATGATCACATCACGTAGAACAACACAGATCACGAACCACAACGGAAGAAGCTCTTTGATGGTCATCACAACCACGACGGAGCCCACCAGCACCTTGTCGGCAACGGGGTCAATGATCTTCCCCCAGTCGCTGACGGTGCCCGTGGCACGTGCGATGCGTCCGTCTGCCCAGTCCGTCACCGCGGCCACGGCAGCGATCATCAACGCAGTCCACCGCTGGTCGTGCCATAGCATCCACACAAGCGGTACCGTTAGGATAAGTCTTACAAGACTCATCACGTTCGATGCCGTCCAGAATCGCTCTGATGGCTTCATATCGACATCTTTCGTTCTCTCCACAGCATAATGCCGTGCAATGTTACGCTAACAATGAGCGCGGTCAGCATCGACGTCGCCATATCGGCCACAGAACATGCCTGCATGCACAGGACGATCAACGTTGGCACCAGCATCCGTAACGCACTGCCCCTTTCCTGCATCCGTTGGGGCATGATGTAGGACAGCAGTAACGGTACAAGCAGCCCCGGCACCACCAGTCCGGCAAGTGTCATGAACAATTCAATGACGCTTGGGATGGCCAGGGCGAGAAGCATGGATGTCAGCGCCGAGATCACGACACCGATCCTGAACGACGTGACCGATGCCGACCGCCCCCGCAACGTGTCGATGATATCCCTGCCAATGGTCATCCCCTGTACGATGGCATAGCCGTCCAATGTCGAGAGGATGGCTGCGAACACACCGCCGACGAAGATGCCTTTTGCGATGGGCGGCAGGACAAGCTGGGCAAGCACGAGGTGCGTCTCGACCGCCCGATGCACGTCGGCGAAGGTGACGGCATACAGGGCCGTCGTGATCGTGAGCAGGTCGAAGACCATCCAGAACACCACGGAGATGAGCATTCCGCGTCGTGCCACGGACGGCGTGGAGGCTGCCGCCGCACGCTGGTGAATGTTTGGATCGACGAAGGTCTGCAACGCTATCGCCCACCACGCAGCAATGCCATGCCAACCGATCGTGCCCGGAACCTGCAGGAGCGACGGTGCCATGGTTTCGGCTAGCACCCCCAGGCCGCCAAATCGCTGCATGGCAAAGATCAACAGCAGGACGAAGCCGCCATACATCAGCACAAGCTGGACGATGTTGGCGGCAACATCACTGCGAAGGCCGCCGCGGACAACGTATCCAATGCTCACCACCGAAACGATAAACATCGAGATCAGGATGGACCAACCCGTCATGGCATGCAACAACTCAGCAGCCATGAGGAGGTAAGGGGCAGGTGAGGTAACGACGGCAACAAGCACCGTGGCGATGCGCGATGCGGCCGGACCGTAGACGCGTCCGATCTGCTCGGGAATGGTCACGCTGGGCGCGTTGCGGATGCGTGGTGCAACAACCAAGCCGTAGAGCACGGCGGCGATGTAATACGGCACACCGAAGCACAGGATGACAACGATGCCGTGCGTCCAGACAAACTCGCCCACGCTGAGCACTGCGCCATACCATGTTGCAACGAGCGTGACAACGAACATGGGCATCGTGAGCCTGCGACCGGCAAGGGCAACGTCGAGGAACGATCCCCTGCCAACAGATGCCGACTGCACCAGGTAGCCCACGCCGGCGGCCAACAGCATGGATGCCGCGACAATCACAATGTCGATGGTATCAAGCGTGAGTGTCATTGCAGCTTTCGCAAGAACAACCGGCGATGGATCTCGCAGGGCCCGTACTCTGTGATCGCCCTGCGATGGGCCTCGGTGCCATAGCCCTTATGCCGGTCGAAGCCGTACATGGGCCAACGTTGGTGTGCCACCTCGACCATCCAGGTGTCGCGAGCAACCTTGGCAAGAATGGATGCGGCAGCGATGGACACGCAGCGGGCATCGCCGCCGATGATGCAGGTGTGCGGCAGTCGATGCTTCCGGAATCGGTTGCCATCGATCAGCAGATGGTCTGCGCCTTCGGCAACGCCGTCGACCGCCTGATGCATGGCATCGAAGGTTGCCTGAAGAATGTTCACTTCGTCGATACGGTCGCTCCACACGAATGCCGTTGCGTGTGCACGAGCAAGCTGCGTGATGACAGCCGCAAGTTCCTGACGGCGTTCAGCTCGCAGCATCTTGGAATCGGCAAGACCCGGAATGGGCACATCGGAACGCAAGACAACGGCTGCAGCAACGACGGGCCCTGCAAGGGATCCCCTGCCGGCTTCGTCGACGCCGGCAACGTTGCGGCCACGTAGCCAGTGCTCCTGTTCGACGTCCGATGTTGCAACGATGGTCATGCCGGCGGCAAACCTACTCAGCCTCGGACGAATCGAAGACGCGTCACTCGCTGATCAGCGTCAGGAACTCGTTCCTGAGCACATGGTTCGTGGCCAGTTCGCCGCGCATCACGGACGTCACCATGATGCTGGACTCGTGGGCCTCGACGCCGCGGGCGATCATGCAGAAGTGTTTGGACTTGATAACGACACCAAGGGCGATCGGGTCCAGGAGCTCGATCAGGAAGTCGGCGATCTGCTCGCCCATTTCTTCCTGGATCTGGCCACGACGACTGAACCACTCGACGATGCGTGTGAACTTCGACAGACCGATCACCTTGTCGCGAGGCACGTAACCGATGGCGCATTCGCCGCTGATGGGCTGCCAGTGGTGCGAGCACATGCTCATCACCTTGATGCCCTTGCTGATGACAAGCTCGTCGACGGTACGACGATTCGGGAAGACCGTAATACGTGGCGCGGGCGAGAAACGACCGTCGAGCAATTCGTTCACATACATCCGTGCAAGACGAAAGGGCGTGTCCGTACTGTTCGGATCATTCCGGTCGATGCGCAGGATCTTGAAGATCTCGCCGAATTGCTCCTCAAGGCGCTGGATCATGTCGGCCCGCTCTGCGTCTGTCAGCGGTTGATTCCCGTTGGCGTCGAACAGGGCCTTTCCTGAAGCGTCAATACGAGGATACGGCAGGCCCTGACGCTGAAACTGATGTTCGAGCTCTTCGTCGGACAGATCGATCAGGCGTGGATTCATACCGTGGTCCTTTCGTGGTGGCCCGCCGCGGCATGACTCCATCGAACGAGTTCGATGGGTTCACCGTAGTAGTCGGCCAGGTTATTATCGGATTCAAAGACGCGGATGCGATGCAGCTCGCCGCTGGGCAGACGATGCTCAAGCTGCTGCCAGAACGCTACGCAGAGGTTCTCGACGGTCGGGATGATGCCATCCAGGAACGGCACATCGAAGTTGAGGTGCTTATGATCGACCTTATCGATGATCACCTCGTCGATCAGATCGCGAAGGCGCTTCAGGTCGATCACATAGCCTGTCTCGGCGTCTGGCACACCCTTCACCGTCACTTCAAGCGTATAGTTGTGCCCGTGGCCGAACAGATTGTTGCACTTGTCGAAGACGGCCTCGTTCCGCTCGTCGGAGAAGGTCGGATTGTACAGCCGATGTGCTGCTGAAAAGTGCTCTTTGCGTGTAACGTACACCATGAGTGGTCTCCTGTTCGTCCTTTGGCCGTCCTGCAACGGACCGCGGTGAAAACCCGAATGTCGATCAAAGGGTTCCGCGACGACGATCAAACCTTGACAAAGTTGGATATTTGCGCGTTATGTCCGCACTGCACTCTGCAACTCTTCTCATGCTCTCGTCGCTGATGCTGTATTCCTGCAGCAGTCCGTCGTCGACGTCACGCACTGTTTCGTCCACGGCATCAGCCACGGTGACCCTTGCCAAGACCGGTGCGGAGACTCCGGCAACGGCCTATGACCTTCGCCGGCTGGCGTCCGGAGCGCAGACCATGTTCGTAACCGGTACCGTGGCCGTGACGGGCGTTCCGCAAGCTGTTGGACGCCTTCCGTTCGATGCCGTCCTCGCCGGACGTGACTCGATGCGCATCGTCATGTCCCCTCTTGGTATGACGGCCGCAAAGCTCTATGCAACCAGAGATTCCTTTTCGTTTGCCGATTACTTTCAGCGGCAGATCATCGACGGTGATCCGTCGTCGCAGGAGCTGGCCAGCGTTCTGCCGTTTCCGCTGTCCGTCAGCGATCTCACGTCGCTCATCCGCGGCGAAGTCCCCGGCGACGTAGCAAGGTTCCGCGAAGTATCCGTCCGCCAGGACGGCAGCGTCGTCTTTGGATGCGACTATCGCGATGGCCGCGAGTTCGTGCTGGTGGACACCGCTGCTGCAACGCTGCAGCAGTATCAACGCAAGCGCAGTGACGGTGTGATCGACCTGAATGTGACGTTCGCTGACATGAAGCGGTTCGACGGCGTGAACGTTGCGATGGCGGTCGACGTGACGGTCAATGATCGCAAGCAGACGATGTCGTTCCGTCTGTCGAACGTCGAGGTCAATCGTCCTCTGCCGGCACGCCTTGGCTTTGATGCCCCCTCCGGTTTTACGCGGAAGACCTTCCGTTGAGGATTGCGGGCGCCATTCTGATCCTGATACTGGCCGGCATATCCGTTCAAGGCCAGGACACGACTGCCCTGCCCGTGGCCGACACAGCGCGCATCGGAGGCGTTGATACCATCGTGGTGTTCTCTGCCGCCGATTCCGCCAGGTTATCGCTGAAGTCCAAGCGCCTGCGCCTTCGCGGCAAGGCCGACGCCGTCTACGGCGCGCAACGTCTGCAGAGCGAGGTCATCGTGATGGACTTTGGCACGTCGTTGTTGACGGCCGATGGTGTGCGGGAGCCTTCGGGCAGACTCGTCGGCTTTCCCGTCTTCTCCGACGCCGGCAGCGAGTACGCCGGAGAGTCCATCCTGTTCAACGTGCGAACCCGACGTGGGCGCGTCACCATGGGCGAAACATCCGTCGATGGTGGATTCTATTACGGTTCGTCCATCAAGCGGGTCGAGGACGACGTTGCCTACATCCGCGACGGTTGCTTTACAACGTGTGATGCGCCGCATCCGCACTTCTATTTCAACTCGCCTCGCATGAAGGTCATGCTCGACGATAAGATCTTTCTTGACCCGGTTCTGGTCTATGTCGAGGACATTCCCGTCTTTGCCCTGCCCATCGGGTTGTTCTTTTCGCTCGAGCGCGGACGCAGGTCGGGACTCATCATGCCGACGCCGCTGGTGTCGTCCGACCGAGGCGTCATCCTTCAGAACACCGGTTATTATTTCGCCCTGAGCGACTACCTCGACACCGAGATCGCTGCCGATATCATGACAAAAGGGGGCGTTGTTGGCTACAGTCGCACGCGCTACGCGCTCCGCGACCGATTGTCGGGGAACCTGAACCTGACGACAGGCTACACGCGTCAGCGGATCACGGACGACTTCTCGTTCAACTTTGGTGTGCAGGCCACGCACCAGCAGCAGCTGCGGCCCGGCGAAAGCATCAACGCGCTGATCGAATACACAACGCAGAACCTGCTGCGCCGAACCTCGATCAACGTTGCCGACCGAGTCCGTCAGAATGCCCGCTCAAGCGTCTCGTACCAGCGGACGTTCTTCAACGGTCATACCTTCAATGCCAACTATAACAGAGACCAGAACATCTTTAACGGCTCGGTTACCGAAGCCCCGACGGTTACCTACGGCGTACCCCAATTCATGCCACTGAAGGGTCTGATCGCCTCGGACCATTGGCTGTCGGACCTGGCCCTGTCGTATCGCTCGTCGGCACGGTACAATCGGTCACAGCAGCGCGCTGCCGACACAGGCGTCTTTGCCGTGACGGAGAATGGCGTGATCGAGCATCGCCCGACGCTGACGGTGACGCCGAAACTTGGATTCATGACCATTGCACCCTCCGTGTCCTATTCCGAAAACTGGTGGTTTCAGCGATATACGGAGTCGGTCAACCCCTCGGATTCAACGGTTCGGCGGACGCGTGCGTCCGGCATGTTCCGCGACTACACGTACAGCGTTGGTGTCACAGCCAGCACCATCCTGTACGGCTTGGCCCGCCCGAATGCCTTTGGCATCACCGCCCTGCGGCATACCGTGCAGCCGAACATCGGTCTGTTCTATGTTCCCGACCAGCGCGACACGTCGCTCGGATTCTTCGGCAGCTACGTCAGTCCCATCACGGGCAATACCGTCCGCTACAACCGCTTCACGGGCGGCATCGCCTCGGCGCAGCGCCAGCTGCGTCTGGACATGAACATCCTGAACCGCATTGCCGTGAAGGTGGCGCGGGAAGACACGCTGCCCGACACTCCCATCGAGCTGTTGACCTTCAACGTCAGCACATCGTACAACATGGCGGCCGACTCGCTGCGGCTTGCTCCGATCACCATCGGCGTGCGGACACCATTTTTGGAAGGCATCAATTTCAACGCCGGCCTTACGATGAATGCCTACGATCAGGTCCAGGCTGCCGATCCCGTAACGGGCAGAACGTCATGGGTGACCATCGACCGTACGCTGCTGGCGCAGGGCAAGGGGCTGGCTCGCATCACCAACGTAAACGTGCAGTTCGGAACGAGGTTCTCAAGCAAGGGCATTGTGCTGACGTCGAACACCGGCCGGCAGCAGGACACTGCGGGTCAGCACGATGACGCGCTGCGCAGCAGGTTCGATCGTCGCATCAACTACTCGGCCCAGGCCAATGACCTGTTTGGCGACGGCTCGCCGGGATGGACGCCGGTACAGGCTCCTTGGGATGTCGATGTGAACGTCTCGTACAGCTACAGTGCGGCAACGCCTGCGGCGACATTTCAGTCGTTGCTGGTAAACGTCGGCGGCAACATCTCGATCACGCCAACGCTGCGAATGTCCACGCGAGCAAGCTTCGACCTCATCACCGGCCAGATCAATACGCCCGTCATCGACATCTCGAAGCGCATTCACTGCTGGAACCTGGCGCTCAACTGGGTTCCGACGGGGTTCCAGCGAGGCTTCTTCCTGCGCTTCAGCGCAGATGCGGCTCAGCTGCGCGACCTGCAGATCACGAGACAATCAACGCCCCTTTTCCGATGATACCCGCACGCAGACAGGTGATCATATAATCTGGACGCCAACGATAAACAGCATACGTCACTGCACTCTCACATCGTAGCTTTGTAGCCTATGTGCGGAATCGTCGGATACCTCGGGCCCCAGCAGGCCGCCCCCATCATCGTCAACGGACTCAAGCGCCTTGAGTATCGTGGATACGACTCGGCCGGTGTATGTATCGTTGCCGAAGACACGCTCCGGATCGGGAAGCAGGCCGGCAAGGTCGCCAATCTCGAACGCGACGTCAACCCCGCCGCCATTCCCGGCACGCTTGGCATCGGGCACACGCGCTGGGCCACGCACGGCCTGCCCAACGACGTCAACGCCCATCCGCATACCAATGCCGATGGTACCATCGCCATGGTGCACAATGGCATCATCGAGAACTACCTGACCATCAAGAAGAAGCTGCTCAATGCCGGCTATACCTTCCGGTCAGAGACCGACACAGAAGTGCTGGTTGTCTTCATCGGCATGCTGTATCAGCAGCTCGGAGACCTTGAACTTGCTGTTCGGACGGCATTGCACGAGGTTGAAGGCACCTTCGGCATCGTCGTCGTCAGCACCCACGAGCCCGACACCATGATCGCGGCCCGGCGTGGCAGCCCTCTCGTTCTTGGCATCGGACAACAGGAATTCATCATCGCCTCGGACGCCTCGGCCATCATTTCGCACACGCGGCAGGTAATCTACCTGCATGACAACGAGATGGCCGTGGTGCACAGGAATGGATCGTTCACCACCAAGACCATCGGCAACGAGAAGACGCATAATGCCATCCAGGAGATCGAATTCGAACTGGATGCCATCGAAAAAGGTGGCTTCGAGCACTTCATGCTCAAGGAGATCTACGAGCAGCCCAACACCTTCCGCGACGGATTCCGGGGCCGGCTGCAACCCTCCGAGGGTAACGTGCGCCTGGGAGGCCTGTCGTCGGTCGCCGACAAGCTCCGCACGGCCAAGCGCATCATCATCACGGCATGCGGCACCAGCTGGCATGCAGGGCTGGTGGGCGAATATCTGCTTGAGCAATTCGCCCGCATCCCCGTCGAAGTCGAGTATGCAAGCGAATTCCGCTATCGCAATCCGATCATCGACGCCGACGACATCGTCATAGCAATTTCACAATCCGGCGAAACCGCCGACACCCTTGCTGCCATCAGAGAAGCCAAGATGAAGGGGGCAACGGTCATCGGCATGGTGAACGTTGTAGGCAGCACCATTGCACGCGAGACCGACGCCGGCGTCTACCTGCATGCCGGTCCCGAGATCGGCGTGGCCTCGACCAAGGCATTTACCTCGCAGCTGTGCGTGCTGACGCAGTTCGCACTCTACGTCGGACGGATGCGCGGCCTTCCGGCCGCCGAAGGCAGGCAGATCGCCGAGGCGCTCGAGGCCATTCCCGACCGGATGCACCGGATCCTGGAACAGGCTGACGGCATCCGCGAGATCGCCCTTGCCTATGCCAATGCGACAAACTTCCTGTACCTGGGCCGCGGGTATAACTTCCCCGTTGCCCTTGAGGGCGCGCTGAAGCTCAAGGAGATATCGTACATCCATGCCGAGGGCTATCCTGCTGCCGAAATGAAGCATGGTCCCATCGCCCTGATCGATGCGAACATGCCTGTGGTCTTCATTGCCACGCGCGACGAGATCTACGACAAGGTCCTGTCGAACATCGAAGAAGTGCGCGCACGCAACGGTCGCGTTATCGCCATCGCCAACGAGGGTGACGAGCACATCGCTGCCGTTGCAAATCATGTCATTGCCATTCCCGAGACGCATCCGGCGCTGACGCCGATCCTGGCGTCGATCCCCCTGCAGCTGCTGGCCTACTACATCGCTGTCGAGCGGGGCTGCAACGTCGATATGCCCCGTAATCTCGCCAAGAGCGTGACCGTGGAGTGATATGCCTGCAGCCACGGTTGACGCCATCGTTCAAGACCTGCTTGCCGGCAATCGTCGAGCGCTTGCGCGTGCGTGCTCGCTTGTGGAAAGCACGACCGAGCATGATCGTCAACTGGCAACCCAACTCCTTGAACGGCTGCTGCCCCACTGTGTTCCGTCGCGACGAATCGGCATCACGGGTGCCCCGGGCGTAGGTAAAAGCACGCTCGTCGAGACCTTCGGACTGCACTACGTCGAGACGGGTCGTCGCGTTGCCGTATTGGCCGTCGACCCCAGCAGCCGCCGTACCGGTGGCAGCATCTTGGGCGACAAGGTCAGAATGCCGCGCCTGAGCAATCACGCCGATGCCTTCGTCCGCCCGTCGCCGTCGCGGCTTGTGCTTGGCGGCGCAACCTCAACGACGCGCGAAATGATCCTGCTGTGCGAAGCGGCGGGGTTCGACACGGTCATCGTCGAAACCGTGGGTGTTGGCCAAAGCGAGATCGACGTGGCCGACATGGTCGACATGTTCCTGCTGCTGGTGCTGCCAACGGCCGGTGACGACGTCCAGGGCATCAAGCGCGGCATCATGGAGGTTGCCGATGCCGTGGTAGTGACCAAGGCCGACCTTGATGCAGCGGCAGCCATGCGGGCCGTAGCCCAGTATCAGGGCTCGTTGCGCTATCTGGTTCCTGCCAATGATGATTGGACCGTACCGGCCATCGACGTCAGCAGCGTGGGAGCACCAGGGTTGACGTCATTGTTCGACGCCGTAGCTCGTTTTTTTGCGCACACGCGATCCGGCGCAATTGCAGAACGTCGTCATCGTCAACGCAGCGCCTGGTTCGACGATCGGCTGCATCGGTCGCTCATCGAACTTGTCGAGCGCGACGAAACGCTTCGGACAAGACTTGAGACGTTGCGGCGCGACATCGCAGATGGAAACGTCATCCCGTCGACGGCCGTGCAGCGTCTGCTGGCGTCGATCAACCTAGTAACGAAAGAACCTTCCTGATGCAAACTCTCCTCGACTCCCTTCAGCAGGCCGTCCGCGAGGCCGGCATCGATGCCTGGGCCCTGTATGACTTTCGTGGATCGAATCCCCTTGCGTGGAAGATCTTGGACATACCGGCAGATGCCCACTGCACGCGGCGCTGGATGGTGATCATTCCTGCCCACGGCGCGATCACAAAGATCGTCCACCGAATGGAGCGGATCCCGCTGGGCGACGTCCACGCGGCCGAGGTGTTGTACGACACCTATCAGTCGTGGGAGGCCGCCGTGCGCCACGCTCTGGGTAATCACAGCACCGTAGCCATGGAGTACTCTCCCGGCAATGCCATTCCGGTTGTCAGCAAGGTCGACGCCGGTACCGTCGAATCGATCCGGGCACTAGGCTGTACCGTTGTGAGCTCGGCTGATCTGCTGCAGGTGCAAACGGCCGTGATCGATGCCGATCGCCTTGCCGGCAATGCCATCACGGCCGGCAAACTGAAAGACGCCGTGCTGAGTGGTTTTTCCTACGTCCGACATCAACTGCTGCGGCACCACCGTGTAACGGAGTACGACGTGCAGCAGCACATCATGGCTGCCT
>VFFB01000164.1 GCA_018882585.1 Candidatus Kapaibacterium sp. | reverse complement strand
GTACTGCACCACGCCATATCCTGCCAGTACAAATCGTGTTGGAATGCCGTAATTAGTCACATCAACAAGGCCCGGTGTCCCACTAGATTGAAGGTCAACGGTCAGCAATCCGAAACAGACAGATACGACTAACAACGGAAGCTTTTCTACCAGCGCACGTCGTGGCGATTGACGGAACCTGCCGGTATAGAAGTCGAGCAGGAGCAAGACAATTGGCAGAGTGACCGCCATGGGCTTTGACAGACAGGATAAAATGAACAGCGCAAAAGTTGCGATTCCATACACAATGCTGTTAGATCTTGCGTACAAGAGGTACGTGATACACGCAGCAATGTAGAACAAGGAGTATAAGACGTCCTTGCGCTCTGACACCCATGCTACACTCTCGACGTGCATTGGATGTATGGCAAAGAGGCTGGCAACAGTGCAAGCCACGAGCAGGTTACGCTGAAATAGCCCATAGATGAAAAGAAACACGAGCGCTGTGTTCAGCACATGTAAGGCAAGCGTTGTCTGCATGATAGGCTTCATGGCGACTCCGCCACGCTGAACATCCCATGCAAGTGACAACATCGTTAACGGGTGATAATTCGAGGATACAGGTGAATCCGTATCAAACATTCGCTTGATGGTCGTATCCGACATTGAACGCACCAATGATTGCTGTGTAACGTAGTCATCGTCATCCCAATTCGTGAACTGTTTGCCCGCATCGAACAGCGGCTGGAATGTAATGATCGTTAGCAAGAGTATGCTCAGCAGCGCAATGACTGCCTTCGAGTCAAAACGAAGCGAAGGTTGCGAAGCAGGATTCGGCACCTGTTTCTGCGCTCGGCGAGAAGTCATGATCTAACCTTTTCGGTCGAGATGCTTGGCGGATAACAGCTACTAACCGTCTGAAATTATGACAAAGAAGCAGGACTGCATCAAGTTTCTACGTTTACACTCGTTGGCTCATCCCTGGTGAGACCACAGCGATCCTTATGGCAGAGAGTTGTACGTTCTCGCGAGGTTGCTCCACTCCACCGTACGACGCACAACGTCGTCTACGGCACGCGATTCCGGGGCATATCCGATCTCGTGGTTTCTGGCATCAAGTTCGACGAATGCCTTACTCGTCGCGGCCAGCTGCTCGTGCATCGTCCGCATCGCTGGCACACTCACCAGCGAGTCCTGCGCTGCATCGCTGGCATACCAGCACATGGTAAGCGTTGGCTGCCTGATTGCTGCAAAGGTCTCGTCTGTCATGCCCGCCTCCAACAGGGCCTGCAGCTGCGGGATCGCCTCGGCGCGATACTTCATGTACCAGTAGGCATTTCGAGCAGAGTCGTCCGTACGCACCTCACGATAGGGTCCACCAAGGATGACCTTTGTGAGCGCAAGTCCCCACGGACCGTTACTCAAAAAGCTTAGCGGATGGGCAAGACGCACATTCGGTGACCAGTTGACGATCGCAGCAATATCTCGTGGATATGCTGCCGCCAGCATCATTCCGAGTGTAGCGCCCGTCGACGTTCCGACAACCACGACACGCCGACCAAGACGCTTCCCTATCGCCAGTGCACGAACGGCACCGGCATAGACACTGTCGGGATGAAAGTCGACAAGGGGCTCTGCCGTTCGAAGGCCATGTCCCGGCAGTCGAGCAAGAAAGACGTTCGCCCGCAGTTCTGCGGCAACACGCTCAATGGCGGGCGACCCGTCGCGCCACGTTCCGGAAAACCCATGCAGGTAGACAATGGCAACGTCTGTTACAGAAGGGACCGAATCCGCCCATAGTATCTGGGCCTGCAGCCCGGGGCGCACAGGATACTGTCGCTCGGCAGCATCGATGCGCTGCTGCAGATCGCCAAGATCATCCGGCATATGTGGCATCACGGCCCGCAGCGTCGGCACAGGTGTGGCGGGGCCAACGGCAACAACAACGCCCAGCACGATGGCCAGACCAAGGATTACAATCAAGGTTGTTCGCATGACCGAACCTACGCAATTCTGAATGCTGAGCTGACGTGCCAACGTGGCGGATGCGCGAGAGATGTCGACAGCGGTCAGCGATCGTCCATCACCAACTGGGCCGTACCACTGATCGTGGCGTGGATGACGGCAACCTGGTGGTACCGGCGGCGGAACTCCTCGGCGGTATCGCGGGAGATGTCTGTAACCAGGACGTGGCGCTCCTGCCACGTGTTAGCCTGCCCAAGCACGTGCACGATGGTGTAGCCTCGTGCCCGACATTCCTGCAGGAGTGACGCATGTCGCTCTTCGTTCTCGGCGTCGGACGTCAGTACGGCCTGGGGGTTCTCGGCCCCAAGTATGGAGATCTGCGTCACACTGCCCCTTTCCATCCATGCACGCAGCAAGGCCGGAAGCGGCTGGCCAATGCGAATGGTGCCAAGTCCTTCGACGTTGAAGTATGTGTCGTGAAAGGCCTGCAGGAGACCGGGCGGAATCGTCACGTCATCATCCCCACGGGACGGTTCAGGAGCGGTCAGTACACGACGAACATTCGACGACGCGTGGCAAGTGCATTCGTCGTGACGATCATGTAGGTTCCACGGGGCAGTTCGGCAAATGGGCGCGGCAGTGTACCGTGTTCGATGTTCATTTCTTCACGGATCACAACGGCCCCTGTGGCGCCTATCACCTGAACGTTGGTCGGCCCTGTCACGTCGCCATCAATGTGCAGGATCTGTTCCGAAGTAAGGGGGTTGGGATAGACCAACGCCGTTGGTTCTGTTACCTCGTCTACACCGGTTGCCTGCTCGACCTTGATCTCGACGGGTTCGAGAAACGTCCAGTCGTCGGCATCGCTTTCTCTTCCGTCACCATTGACGGCATTGGCAACGGCCTGCACGTAATACGTACCGGGCGTGCTGGGCGCCGTCCACGAAAAGGCAAACGTCGTCTTACCACCTGCCATACTTTTCGGAGCCGACTGCGTGATCTCCTGTCCGCTGCCCGGCGTACGCACGCGCAGGCCACTTCCCGACGACGCCACAGAAAGCGTTCCAACTGCGCCGGTCGTTGCCGTTGCCGTGTTGCGTACGGTAATGCTCACCCCGGCAGAACGGGCCGTAGCATGACCTACGATAACCGAATAATCGACCTTCTGCCCGGGCTTGATCGTGCGAGGTCCATCAAGCGTCACCGTCACTGCAGCCCCGGCATTGCCTCCGTGGCAAGAACCGCATCCTGACGTGGTTTTCGAGGTAAAACCGGCCTTGCCGTTGGGATCGGCCATGGCGACAATAGGGAGCAAGAGGAGGAACGCGAGAACGGCCTTCATAGGAAGCACTTTCGTAAGAATGATTGGTGTGAAGAGTTGTGAAAGTCCACAAATGTCCCGGAAGTTACAAGCTGGCCGACTGCATCGTGATGCGCCGTTGGCGACTGCATCGGCAATGTGTGTGCAGTCAGGTTGCTGCGTCGGACGCTTCCGTCGACCTCTTGGCGCATTGTTGCCTATGCTGCCGCCAACAACAACAAAGCCCGGCCGAATCATTGATTCAACCGGGCTTACGTCGGCGTGGCGGGATTTGAACCCACGACCCCCACTACCCCAAAGTGGTGCGCTACCGGGCTGCGCTACACGCCGTAGACCCGCAATATACCATTCGGCTATGGAATGCGGATGGTGTCGGTTACAACCGATGCGCCAACAAACATGCCGATGCCGTCTCCCTGCACGTTGAACCACGGGTTGGAGCCACCACTGCTGAAGGGGCCGCCACCCGCGGTGTAGGATGCTCTGTATCGTGCAAATGCACCGTCGGTGGCGTACACGGCAACCGGGATGCTCTCCCCAGAAACAAGCGAACCCCAGTAGGGAATCGTCATGGTCATCTCTGTCATACTGTCTCGGCGCGTACCGGCAACCAGTCCAGGACGTTGCCAGGTCGACATCGGAAAGTCATACTCCATGGGAATATCTCTACCGATCGAGACAACAATACAGCTACCCGCCTCGCTGCGTACCGTAAGCGAGATGCGCTTGATCTCGGCTCCCCATTCCGTTGTGCTGTCCGACACGCTGCTCGCCGTGATCACAGGACGCACGGGTATGTATGTGACAGCACGCGCTAGCATTCCAGCTCCACGAACATTCAGCATTACCGTATCACCGGTCCATTGCTCGGCTTCGACGGGGATGCGCACCCGCATGCCATCTGCCTCAACCATGAGCGGATAATCCACTCCTTGGTGCGTCATGGTAGCCATGAGATCGGCAATCCGCAGGCGCGCTGTATCGGCAGTTGCCAGCGGCGGTAACGTTCGCGTGATGTGGATCGTTGGGGTCGACGGAGTACTCCAACTTGAGCTCACGAAACCATTCACGACGATGCGCTCCTGATACGGCAGGTCAACGTCAACATTCTGCTCGCA
>VFFB01000163.1 GCA_018882585.1 Candidatus Kapaibacterium sp. | reverse complement strand
CGTATGAACCGTCCGTTGTTCACGACTTCGACGTCACCACGTTCGTCAGCCCCGAAGACGTTGCCGCCATGACCGGCCTTGAACCGGCAGCCCGCTACGCCGTTGTAACAAATGGTGTCGACCTTGAGAAGTTTCCGTTCCGTGACGACTTCGAGCAACGATCGGGGCTGCTCTTCGCCGGCAAGCTCGACGTGCTTGCCAACGATCTGATGGCCACGATGATCATCCGGGATATCCTGCCGGGTGTTCACGAGCAGCTTCCGGGTACGATGCTCACCATCGCCGGTGCCAATCCGGGATCGTCACTGCGCAGCATGGCCTCGCCCTATGTGCGTATCGAAGCCGACGTGCCACACCTTGTTTCCTACCTGCACAGCGCGGCCATCTTCGTTCACCCCCATCATGGCGGATCGGGCATTCAGAACAAGGTCCTCGAAGCCATGGCTGCCGGATGTCCGGTGGTAACCACGCCCAGTGGCCTGCAAGGTATCGAGGCCGTCCACGGCGTTCATGCCATGGTTGCCACGGATGCCGCAGGCATGCAACGTCATATCGTGACCCTGCTGCGCGACACAGATCTGCGCCGACGCATTGCCCACAATGCCAGACAGCTCATGGAGCGCACGCATACGTGGCAGGTCATGGGGCAGCAGCTCGATGCCGTGCTGGCCGCCTACTGACTTGAATCTACAACCTCCGAGCAATGCCAAGCCCAGCTCTCTTCCTAGATCGCGACGGTGTGATCAATCGTCGATTGCCCGACGCCTACGTACGCCACCCCGACGAGTTCGAGCTGCTGCCCGACATCCTGCCCATCCTTGTTCAGGCACGGCAGCACGGCATGCTCCTGATCCTTATCACCAATCAGCAAGGGGTAGGGAAGGGGCTGATGACCCACGCAGAGCTTAACGTCGTGCATGACCACATGCAGCATCTGCTGCAGCGGCACACGGGCTTCGCCCTGGACGCCATATATGCCTGCACGGATCTTGCCACAACGGCCAGCGAGCGCCGCAAGCCTGCACCGGGAATGCTGCTCGAGGCCATTGCCGAGCACGACATCGATGTAACCGCGTCGTGGTTCCTTGGCGACAGCCTGACGGACGCCCAGGCAGGCCGCGCCGCAGGCGTACGTACGATCCTTGTGGGCCCGTTTCAGGCCTCTGACGCCGACGTCGTCGTTCCGGACCTTGCCTCGGTCCGCATCATCGCCCCCTGAGATACGGCGGGTCAGCTTCCCTGCATGGGTGGGGAACCTGACAGCATTGCACCATGTTTGACGCCGCTTCAATGTCTGACTATTCGTATGTTTGTGACCGCCGGTCACGAACTGCCGACCGGTCACACGCTTTGTTTACGCAACGGACGAACATCATGCGAGCACGGAACGTCATAGTATGCCTCATTGGTCTTTTCGTACACGGTGTGGTAGGCACCCTGTCGGCCCAGCCAACGACGCTTACGATGGACGAGGCGGTCGAGATCGCCCTGAAGAACAACAAGGAGGTCACCTCCGCACGATTTGGCATTGAGAAGGCACAGGCCCGCGTAGCAGAGGCGCTTGGCAACGCGCTGCCAACCCTGAACCTCTCGGCCATCTACCAGCGGAACGTCCAGGTTCCGGTGTTCTTCATCCCGAACTTCCAGAATCCAAATGCTGGCTTACAGGCCGTTCGTGTTGGTCTGAAGAATCAGTACAACGTTGGTCTGCAGGCCTCGCAGATCCTGTTCAACTCTGCCGTCTTCACCGGCATCGGGGCCTCGCGCATCTACGAGCATGCCGCCATGGAGCAGGCCAATGCCACGATCGCCAAGGTCGTGACCGACACACGAAAAGCATTCTACGGTGCCCTGCTTGCGCGTGACTTTGCCGGCATTTCGCGGGCATCGCTCAAGAACGGCGAGGAGAATCTTGCCACCATCCGACTGCTCTTCAAGGAAGGCCTTGTAGCCGAGTTCGATGCCATCCGAGCCGAGGTTGGCGTCGAGAACATCCGTCCGATCGTCACCCAGGCCGAAGCCGCCTACAAGAACGCCGTCAGCGCCCTGCAGACACAGATGGGCGTAGGCCTTGATCAGACGTACGAGCCTACCGGAAGCTTCGACTCGACCCTGCCGGATGTGCCCGACGAAGAGGTTGCCATGGTCCGTGCCATGAAAGAGAACTTCGATCTGCGGGCGCTTGAACTGCAAACGCAAGTTGCCGGAGAGTTTGTCACCGTGTCGAAATCAGAATACTATCCGACCCTTGCGCTGTACGGGAACTGGACCACACAAGGCCAGTCAGACACGTTCGACAATGTGCTGAGCGCCACACAGTCCGGCATCGGACTCAATCTTAGCATGAACCTGTTCAATGGCCTTCGCAGCGATGCACGTGTGCAACAGGCCAAGGCCGACGAGCAGATGGTACGCACCATGATGCAGCAGGCACGTGACGGCATACGTTTGCAGGTACGAGCCATCCTGAACAATCTGGCATCGGCGCGTCAGCGCATCACGGCGCAGCAGCGAACCGTCGAACAAGCCCAGCGCGGCTACGACATTGCCCAGGTTCGCTATCGCGAGGGTACGGGCAACCTGCTCGAGATCAGCGATGCCGACCTTGCCCTGTCACGAGCACGCACCAACAAGGTGCAGGCACTGCACGACTTCTACTCGGCCAAGGCCGACCTTGACCGGGTGCTCGCCATGATCGACCGCAAGTTCTTCATGCACAGCGATCGGCACTGATAGCAATGGGAGTCCAGGAACGTCGCGAAAAAGAACGTGAGCAGCGTAGGATAGCCATCCTTGACGCTGCCAAGGCGCTCTATACGCAGCTTGGTCTTGAAGGCGTATCGATGGATCGCATCGCCCAACAGGCGGAGCTGGCAAAGGGCACCATCTACCTGTACTTCAAAAGCCGCGAAGAGATGATGATGGCGCTGATCTCGCACGAGATGGAGCACCTTCTGCAAGCGCTCGAGCAGGTGGCAGCCTCGGACCTCACGCCGCAGCAGCAGCTTATCGATGCCGTCAAGGCCTTCCACGAACTGTCGCAAAGCAGTCACTTCTTCTACCGCATCATGATGCAGGTGAACATCACGCACGTCGTTGGTCGAGACCACGAACGGTCAGTCGTCGCCGAACAGTTCGCCCAGCAGAACCGCCGAATGTTCGAGGTCATCCTGGGCATCGTCCAGCGAGGCGTCGACCGCGGAGCGTTCCACCTTGCACATCCCCCGCAGTACGTCGTCGCCCAGATGATGCTCTCCATCAAGGGGGCGATGGTCATTCTTACGAACGACATGATGCCGCCGATGTTCCCCGGCATGCCTCCGCTGGAGCAACTGCTTTCCGACATTGCCCGGCTGCTCATCCGCGGCCTTGAACATCGACCGGCCGAAGGAACACCTACCACATGAACACGAATCACCACTTACCGCTGGAACTCCGTATGTCTGTACGCACCTGGTTCACCACGCTGCTGTTAGCGATCGCCATCATCGGTTGCGGTGGCGGCGATACACCCGTCGAACAGCAACTGGCCAAACTCCGTGCCGATCGCGCGGCCATTGACGAAAAGATCAGTGCCCTCGAAAAGTTGCTCGCAACCAAGCCAGCCAAGGCCGAACTCGTTCCTGTCACCGCCTTCGACGTGACGGCGGCTCCGTTCGCCCACGTCATCGATGTCAAGGGCACCGTCGAGTCACGCACCACCGTCACGGTCACGCCAAAGATGGCCGGGACCATAACGACGCTCAATGTTGCCAACGGACAGTCGGTCAGTAAGGGGGCATTGCTGGTCGAACTCGACAATGCCATGATCAGGGCGGGCGTCGAAGAGGTCCGCACACAGCTTGACCTTGCGGTGACGCTGTACGAAAAGCAGAAGCGCATCTACGAGGCAAAGGCGGGAAGCGAAGTGCAGTATCTGACGGCCAAGACGCAGAAGGAAGCGCTGGAGCGTCGTCTTGCCTCGCTGAACGAGCAACTCGAAATGACGCGCATCTATGCGCCCGTTGCCGGCGTGGTCGAGAACCTGACGCCGCGCCTTGGCGAAATGGCCATGCCCGGCATGCCGATGTTCACGATCGTAAACACGGCTGATATGCGCGTTGTGACCGACCTTTCGGAAGTGTATGTCAAGGATGTCGATCGTGGCGACCGCGTCAAGATCATCTTCCCGGAGATCGGCGACTCCGTTGCAACGTCGATCATGCATGCGGCCCGCAACGTCAATCCCCTCAGCCGCACCTTCCGCGTCGAAATGCCGGTTCGGCCAGTACCGGCATCACTGCGACCGAACATGACGGCACGCGTCATGATCACCGACAAGACCATTCCGAACGCAATCGCCGTGCCCCTTGCCTGCATCGTGCGTGATGGGGCCGACAGTTACGTGTGGCTGATCGGTAGTGATG
>VFFB01000162.1 GCA_018882585.1 Candidatus Kapaibacterium sp. | reverse complement strand
AGGATGGACGGAGTATGCCTTTGCCAACTGGGGCATCGGCCAGGGCGAGGTGACGGTGACGCCGCTGCAGATGGCCATGTACACGGCGGCCCTTGCAAACGGCGGAACATTGTATCAGCCGCATGCGGCACGTGCCGTGTACGATAAGGTGCTGAAGCGCAAAGAGCGATTCACCTACTCCTCGCACAAGGTTGCCATCGACGAGCGATACTTCAAGCTGATCCAGGAGGCCATGCACATGGTGGTGAACGTACCGGGCGGTACGGCCTCGAATGGTAAGGTCGCCGGCGTCGACGTCTGCGGCAAGACAGGTACGGCGCAAAATCCGCACGGACAAGACCACTCATGGTTTGTATGCTTCGCCCCCCGAGAACGTCCGACCGTTGCCATGTGTGTGATGGTCGAGAATGCCGGCTTCGGTGCTACCGTAGCCGTGCCAATTGCACAGAAGCTGTTGGACTTGTACTTCAACAAGACATGGCCCGCCGATGTGCCGCGCGATTCGACAAGGACATCACAGGATTCGTCGGTGCTCGTGCGCACGCAGGCGCCGCCCACAGAACCATCCGTGCGCGGTCCCTTTGGTATTGAGACGCCTCGGCGCGTCGTTGTCCAACCGGCAGCCGTCGCACCGGCCGCGCGATGAGACATCTCGGCGCCCTTTGTCTGCTGCTGTGCCTTGCGGCCTGCGCGCCACAGGACAAGCCTGCACACACGACCATTCGATTCTGGCACTTCTGGTCGGAGCCTGCGCAACGTTCCACCTTGGAAGCGCAGATCGCTGCCTTCGAGAAGCTCCACCCCGAGATCGACGTCGAACTGACCGAACTGCAATGGGGCGACGGTAAGGCTAAACTGATGGCCGCATGGAATGCGGGCATGGCGCCCGACGTTGTACACCTTGGTCTGGACTGGTTTGCCGATTTTGACGCCTCGAGTGTTTTTGCCGATCTGCCGGACTCGCTGGCGTCGGACGGTCGGGCCTGTCGGTGGCTGGTCAATGCCCGAGCCCTCGTCGTCAACACGGCCGCGCACGCACAAGGCATGGGCCTGTGTGCAACGGATGCGCATAACGTCGTCAAACGTATGCTGCCGCTGATTTGGCAGCACGGCGCGCCGACATTCCTTACGTCGCTGCCGGTCAGCGCAGGCATGGACAGTGCCCTGGTCAATGCACTATGGTCCATCCGTGAACGGGTCGTCCCCACTGGCATCATCGATCGGTCACGGCAGCTCGACGAGCGGCTGCTTCGCGGCGACATCGGCGCTGTCTTCAGTGGTGCATGGCTGGTCGACATGGCCAAGGCTCGTGGCATCGGCACGCTTCGTGTCACACCAACACGATCGATCCTGAATGCCGACGTGCTGGTCATATCGCGTAACGCAAAGGTTCATGCGCAGGCATGTGCCCTCATTGATTTTCTGCGCTCCTACGATCAAGCCAGAGCATTCTGTGCAACCGTCAGCGATGCCGGCATGCCGGCCGACCTTGATCGAGCGTCGAAGGATACACTGTTCACATCGGACCCACTCAAGGCAGGGTTCCTGGCCACGGCCATGCAGTCGCAGCCATTACCGGCAGGCCCCGTGATGTTAAGGCTTGAGCCGATCATCGAAGACATGATCGTAAGGAGTTACGATGTGCCGACGCGGACAGACATGGCGCAGCTTGTAGAGCAGACTCGTGCGCGTTTGCAGGAGATCGAAGCACGACGGTAGTGTATCCAGTCGCGGCTCAGGCCGACTCGAGCAACGTCTTCGTGGCCTGCTGTCGGTATTCGAACATGGCCTTGATCTGACGTCGGATCACGAGTGCATTGGCGATCGTGCCAAGGATCCCGAACGGCGGCTTGTAGCGCACCACATCCGTCAGCTCCGTACCACCGTCGACCTCGCGCAGCAGCCTGGTCTGCTTCCATACCGCAAAGGGGCCATGCTCCTGCTCGTCGGTCATGCGCGTAGGCGGCTCATACTCCGTGATACGCACGGTCCACTTCATGGGCAGGATGCGGAACATCACCACGGTCAGGCGCACGCGATAGCCAAGGCCGGGCTCGCCCATTCCGTCGATGCGTACCTTGATGTCGGGAGGCGTGATCTTCAGCAGATTCCGCGTGTCATCGTGAAAGTGGAACACCTTGTCGATCGGTGCGGCGATGACTATTGATCGAGCATACTCTTCCATTTAGCTGCCATGCGGAGCATGGATGGTTCGGTGGTGTAATCGTGAATGGCCTCGACGGCAACCCATGCCACGTCGTGCGACTCTTCGCTGACGACGTATTCCGTTGTTCCCGCGCGCAGCACGTAACGAACATCATAGTGCAGATGTTCCGGATCGGCACCGCGAGCCGGGATGGGATGGATGTCGACGTCGAAGATGCTGTCGAGAACGACGCTGAACTCGGCGATGCCGCTCTCTTCGACAGCCTCGGTTTGCGCTACGCGTAGGACATCGGCATCACCATCGGCATGCCCGCCAAGTTGCAGCCAGCGGTTCAGCTTCCGGTGATGCGTCAGCAGGACATGGCGTCCGTCGGCATTGACCACCCAGGCCGACCCCGTGATGTGCCCCTCGACGGTAGCGCGATCGAAGCAGCAGGGCTCCCGCCGTACGAAGTCGATCATGCGATCAACCGTCGCAGCTTCGTCGGGATGACGGTCGCGATAGTGCTGCAGTTCCGCGATAAGACGCATTCGTCCCGCCTGCACGTCGTTGTTGTGCGTAGTTTCGTCCATGGCTCGATACAAGTTGACACTCGAATACGAAGGTACGAGGTATTCCGGCTGGCAGGTGCAGCAGAATGCGCGGACCGTGCAAGGCGAATTGCTGGAGGCTGCGTGGAATGCCTTCGGGACAAAGGAACTGGAACTGATGGGCTCCGGCCGTACCGATGCGGGCGTACACGCCCTGGGACAGGTTGCCCATCTCGACGTGCGCTCGCAGCTCGATCCGCGCGTGATCCGCATGCGGTTGAACGACGGTCTGCCCGCCGACATCAACGTGCTTGACGTGTCCATCGCCCACCCAAGATTTCATGCCAGACACCATGCCGTGTCGCGGACGTACCTGTATCAGATCAGCCGGCGTCGCACGGCCTTTGGAAAGCGCTACGTGTGGTGGATCAAGGATCCGCTCGACATCGAAGCCATGGCCGAGGCGTGTGCCGTGTTCGAGGGCTTCCATGATTTTCGGTCGTTCACACGGGACGATCCCGACGAGAAGTCGACGACGGTCGAACTGCAGGAGTGCTACGTAGCCGAGGCAGGAGACCTGATACTGCTGCGCATCCGCGGTTCGCACTTTCTGTGGCGCATGGTGCGCCAGATGGTTGGCATGATCGCCAATGTCGGTCGCGGCGCTTCGTCGGTTGCCGACCTTCGGGAACTCTTACGCAAGGCCTCGGCGTTGCCAGCCACCGTAACAGCCCCGCCGTCAGGCCTCTTCCTTGAGCATGTGGCCTACGAAGATGAAGATCTGCCGCCCGAGATTATGCCCACGATCAGGATCTGACATGGCACGCCATGCCCCTTTTCACATGACAATCCTTGCCGCCGTGATGATGTCTTGCGGAAACGGATCGTCGACGCAGACACCCAAAAAGGTCAAGATTTACTCACCCGCAACGAAGCAGACGACGATGATGGACAAAGTGATCAAGTCCGACGAAGAATGGCAGCGCGAGCTGTCGCCCGAAGAATACCGCATTGCTCGCAAAGCAGGAACGGAACGCGCCTTTACAGGCAAGTATTGGGATCACCACGCAAACGGCACGTATACCTGCCGATGCTGCGGTACCGAACTCTTCGATTCCAAGACAAAGTTTGAATCCGGCTCGGGATGGCCCAGCTTCTACGACGTGGTCGCCAACACGAATGTGACCGTGCACGAGGACCGGTCGCTGGGAATGCTACGCTACGAAGTGCTGTGCGCACGTTGCGACGCACACCTGGGACATGTCTTTGACGACGGACCAAAACCGACGGGCCTTCGGTACTGCATCAATTCGGCGGCGATGGGATTTACGCCCAAGAAGTAAGCCATCGTACCAACCAAACACGAACGCAGGCCGACATCACTGTCGGCCTGCTGTTGTATTGTGCAATGATGATGCTGCTGTTGGATGTCAGTGCACGACATGCTCTCCGTCGCGGATGGCCGCTTGCAGGCGCGTGCGCGCAATGCGAAGCTGGACCACGTACAGAATGTAGTACAGACACGGCACGACTACCAACGTAAGGAAGGTCGAGAACGTCAGACCGAAGACGATCGACCAGGCCAACGGACCCCAGAAGGCCACCGAGTCGGAACCGATGTGGAACTGGGGGTTGCGCAGGTTGACCAACTCAAAGAAGTTGATGTTCAGACCGATGGCCAGCGGCACCAGACCAAGGACGGTAGATGCAGCCGTAAGCAGCAC